>JBDHZS010000101.1:0-13450 GCA_039812025.1 Nocardioides sp.
AGCTCCTCGACCCCGGCGGTGGCGCCGGCCGGCTCGACCGCGATGCCGCCGGCGGCGAGCAGGTTGGCCGCGAAGCTCGCGCGGGCGGTGTGCTGGGCGACGCTCCCGAGGGTGGCCAGGAAGACCGGCGAGCCGGCGGGGTCGTCGCGCAATTCCTCGTACGACGCGCCGTGGCGGCGCACGCCCGCGCCCTCGGTGGTCGGCGGCCGCTCGGGCAGCACCTCGGCCGGGTCGGGGTACTCCGAGAGCCCGGTGATCGGCCGCGCCCGGGTCGCGATCTGGGCCTCGCGGCGGGCGGCGACGTCGGCGACACGCGCGAGCAGCGAGCCGTCGGCCAGCGCGGCCTCGACGCCGCCGGCCTCCTCGATCCGCCCGAACTCGGCCCAGCCCGCCCGCGCCAGGTCCTCGGTGAGCCGCTCGATCGCGTAGCCGCCCGCCGCCGGGTCGGCGACCTTGGCGACGTGGGCCTCCTCGATCAGGAGGTGGGAGACGTTGCGGGCGATCCGGCGGCCGAAGGCGTCGGGCAGGCCGAGCGGGCTGTCGAACGGCAGCACCGTGACCGCGTCGGCCCCGCCCACCCCGGCGGCGAAGGCGGCGACGGTGGTGCGGAGCATGTTGACGTAGGGGTCGTACTTGCTGAGCATCGGGCGGCTGGTGACCACGTGCTGGACCTGCGGGACGTCCCCGCCCTGAGATGCCTCGAGCACCCGCGCCCAGCCGCGGCGGGCGGCTCGCAGCTTGGCGATGGTCTCGAACTGCTCGTCGGTGGCGGCGTACCGGAACTCGATCAGCGCGGCGGCCGCCTCGACGTCGAGGCCGATCTCAGTCAGGTGGCGCAGGTAGGCGGTGCCGACGGCGAGGGAGTAGCCGAGCTCCTGGGCGTCGGAACCGCCGAGGTCGACGACGACGGTGGCGTCGACGACCACTCCGCGGATGCCGCGCTCGTGGGCCAGCCGGACCACGGCGTCGAACTCGGCGGCCGCGACCGGGTGGCCGCCGGAGCGGACGGCGTCGCCGATCGGGTCGGCCCCGAGGTTGGTCGCGGCGGGGAGCTCGAGGTCGCCGGCGAGGTCGAGGAGGGCCCGGGCGGCGGCGAGCGGGAAGCCCGGCGCGTCGAGGACGACGGGCGCGAGGTCGAGCAGCACGCCGTCGAGGATCCCGGCGAGATCGGCCACCGACTCGGGAGCGACCCACAGCGACGTCGCCCCGCCGTCGAGGTCGGCCAGCGCGTGCGGGTTCAGCACCCCCGCGGAGGCGCCGGCGATCCGTGCGCGGATGTCCCAGGGGCCACCGCGAGTGGGCCCGACCGCCGCCGGCGCGGAGTCCAGATCCTCGGGCACCCCGAGCGGCGTCACGACCACCCCGTCGAGCGTGGTGGTCGCCAGGACGTCCCAGACCTGAGAGTCCGCAGCCTCCCCGGAATCGGGACCCAACCGCCCCATCCGGCGCAGCACGGCCGCGGCCGCGCCCTCCCACTCGGCGCGGTCGTGGCGGTCCGCCTCGCCCGCCAACGCGACCGTGTCCAACTCAACCATGGTGCACACAATAGGGAGGTTTGCCAGACGAGAGGGAGGCCCCAAACGACCTATCTCACAGGTGTCCGGCACCACAGCGGGCCTCACTGACGGTAACGTGATTGCCGTGGCAACGCAGACTCTGGCAGACCGAGCGCGGCCCTCGCGCTCGACAATCGCGCTCAAGCTGTTGATGGCCGTCTCCGGGCTGGTCTTCGTGGGGTACCTCGTGCTCCACATGTACGGGAACCTCAAAGCATTCGCCGGGATGGAGGCGTACGACGAGTACGCCCACCATCTGCGGACCTTCGGGGAGCCGATGCTCCCCTACGGC
Source organism: Nocardioides sp. (assembly GCA_039812025.1). Classification (GTDB taxonomy): domain Bacteria; phylum Actinomycetota; class Actinomycetes; order Propionibacteriales; family Nocardioidaceae; genus Nocardioides. The sequence goes on from JBDHZS010000101.1 coordinate 1,849, forward strand.
GGCCTGCTGTGGATCATCCGCATCGTGCTGATCGTGGCGCTCGTCGCGCACGTGTGGTCGGCGGCGAAGCTGTGGCGGCGGGCCAACCACGCTCGCTCGGTCCGGTATGTGGTCAAGAAGAACGCCGGATCCGCCTTTTCCTCGCGCGTCATGCGCTGGGGTGGCATCGCACTGCTGCTCTTCGTGATCTGGCACCTGATCCACTTCACCATCGTCAAGCCGACGCTGGGTGGTGAGCTGAGCTCGGCGGAGATCAAGGAGTCGCCGTACCGGATGCTCGAGAACTCCTTCGCGCCGGACCTGTGGTGGGTGACGGTCATCTACCTGCTGGCGTTGGTGGCGCTGGGGCTGCACCTGCATCACGGCGTGTGGAGCGCCGCGCAGACCCTGGGCTGGACCGGCAGCCCTGGCGCCCGTCGCAACGCCAAGCGGCTCGGCTGGCTGGTCGCGGTGGTCGTGACCGTCGGGTTCGCGCTCGTTCCCCTGGCCTTCCTCTTCGGCGTCATCTCCTAGTTAGGACCCACCATGGCTGACCCCAATAACACGGAGCCCCTCAACCAGCCGTCGGTCCAGATCTCCGACGACGCGATCGGCTACTACACGCTCGGCGAGCCCCTCGTCGACCCGGTCGCCCCCACCGGGCCGATCGCCCAGCGCTGGACGACCCGCAAGTTCGACAACCGGCTGGTCAACCCGGCCAACCGGCGCAAGCTGTCGGTGATCATCGTCGGCACCGGCCTGGCCGGCGGCGCCGCGGCGGCCACGCTCGGCGAGGCCGGCTACCAGGTGAAGTCCTTCTGCTACCAGGACTCCCCGCGCCGGGCGCACTCGATCGCCGCGCAGGGCGGCATCAACGCCGCGAAGAACTACATGGAGGACGGCGACTCGACGTTCCGCCTCTTCTACGACACGGTCAAGGGCGGCGACTACCGCTCCCGGGAGTCGAACGTCCACCGGCTGGCCGAGGTCAGCGCCAACATCATCGACCAGTGCGTCGCGCAGGGCGTGCCGTTCGCGCGCGAGTACGGCGGCCTGCTCGACAACCGCTCCTTCGGCGGCGTGCAGGTCTCGCGGACGTTCTACGCCCGCGGCCAGACGGGCCAGCAGCTGTTGATCGGCGCCTACCAGGCGATGGAGCGGCAGGTCGCGGCCGGCACGGTCGAGCAGTTCACCCGCCACGAGATGCTCGAGCTGATCGTGGTCACCGGAGCCGACGGCAAGGACCGGGCCCGCGGCATCATCGCCCGCGACATGGTGACCGGGGAGGTCCAGACCCACCTCGCCGACGCGGTCGTGTTGGCTAGCGGCGGCTACGGCAACGTCTTCTTCCTCTCCACCAACGCGATGGGCTCCAACGTCACCGCGTCGTGGCGGGCGCACCGCAAGGGCGCCTACATGGCCAACCCGTGCTTCACCCAGATCCACCCGACCTGCATCCCGGTCTCCGGCGGGCACCAGTCCAAGCTGACCCTGATGAGCGAGTCGCTGCGCAACGACGGCCGGATCTGGGTCCCGAAGAACCCCGAGGACGCCGAGAAAGACCCGCGCAGCATCCCCGAGGAGGACCGCGACTACTACCTGGAGCGGATCTATCCGGCGTTCGGCAACCTGGTCCCCCGCGACATCGCGTCGCGGGCCGCGAAGTATCAGTGCGACGCCGGCAAGGGCGTCGGGCCGATGGTGGACGGCGTACGGCGCGGGGTCTATCTCGACTTCTCCGCCGCCATCGCCCGGCTGGGCAAGGCCGGCATCGAGGAGAAGTACGACAACCTCTTCGACATGTACGAGCGGATCACCGGGGAGAACCCGTACGAGGTGCCGATGCGCATCTACCCCGCCGTGCACTACGTGATGGGCGGCCTGTGGGTCGACTACCACCTGCAGTCCAACATCCCCGGGCTCTTCGTGACCGGGGAGGCCAACTTCTCCGACCACGGCGCCAACCGGCTCGGCGCCTCCGCGCTGATGCAGGGGCTGGCGGACGGCTACTTCGTGCTCCCGAACACGATCCGCGACTACCTCGCCGACGGGCCCTACCCCGCGATCGCCGACGACGACCCGGCCGTGGTCGAGGCCCGCCAGTCGGTGCTGGACCGGATCGACACGATGCTCTCCATCGACGGCGAACGCTCCGCCGACAGCTACCACAAGGAGCTCGGCGCCATCATGTGGGAGTACTGCGGGATGGAGCGCACCCGGGAGGGGCTGGAGAAGGCGATCGGCCTGATCCGCAGCCTGCGCGAGGATTTCTGGCGCAACCTGAAGGTGCTCGGCAGCGCCGACACGCTCAACCAGAGCCTGGAGAAGGCCGGCCGCGTGGCCGACTTCCTCGAGCTCGGGGAGCTGATGTGCATCGACGCCCTCAACCGTCGCGAGTCCTGCGGGGGCCACTTCCGCGCGGAGTCCCAGACCGAGGACGGCGAGGCGCTGCGCCACGACGACGAGTTCTCCTACGTCGCCGCCTGGGCGTGGGGTGGTCCCGATGGGGACCCCACGCTCCACAAGGAGGACCTGATCTACACCGCCATCGAGATGAAGCAGCGCTCCTACAAGTGAGCACCGGAGGGGACAACACCATGAAGCTCACACTGAAGATCTGGCGCCAGGACGGACCGGCCGACGCCGGCGAGATGCACACCTTCGAGCTCGACGGCATCTCGCCCGACATGTCCTTCCTGGAGATGCTCGACGTGCTCAACGAGCGCCTCAACGACGAGGGCACCGAGCCGATCGCCTTCGACTCCGACTGCCGCGAGGGCATCTGCGGCATGTGCTCGCTGATGATCAACGGCGAGGCGCACGGGCCCGAGGTGACCACCACCTGCCAGCTGCACATGCGCTCCTTCTCCGACGGCGACACGATCGTCATCGAGCCGTGGCGCGCCGACCCGTTCCCGGTGATCAAGGACCTGGTCGTCGACCGGTCGGCCTTCGACCGGCTGATCCAGGCGGGCGGCTTCATCTCGGTGAACACCGGCTCCGCGCCCGAGGCCAACGCCGCCCCCGTGCCGCGCGACAAGGCGATGCGCGCCTTCAACGTCGCGACCTGCATCGGCTGCGGCGCCTGCGTCGCCGCCTGCCCGAACGGCTCGGCGTCGCTCTTCCTGGGCGCGAAGATCACCCACCTCGGCGAGCTGCCCCAGGGCCAGCCGGAGCGGGACCGCCGGGTCGCCCGGATGGTCACCCAGCACGACGACGAGGGCTTCGGCGGGTGCACCAACATCGGCGAATGCGCCGCCGCGTGCCCCAAGGAGATCCCGCTCGACGTGATCAGCCAGCTCAACAAGGACCTGCGCAACGCGATGCTGCACGGCCACTGACCCCGACCGACTCCGATTCAGTCGCCGCGGCCGCGGAGGAGGCGGGCGAGTACGGCGCCCGCTAGGGCGCCGACCGCCAGGAGCACCCCCGGCCGCGTTCCGGTGCCGCCCTCGACCGGCACCGGAACGAAACGAGCAGTGTCGGAATCGGTCTCGTCGGCGGCGGTGTCGGAATCGTCGGATTCTTCGTCCGCATCATCGGCCGAGGCGGTGGCCGACGGCACGGCGGTCTGCGCCCAGACGGCGGCGTACAGGATGATCTGGGAGAAGTAGTACATCCACACCAGCAGGATCAGCGCGATCCCGAACGCCTGGAAGGCCGGCTGCTGCGAGGTGGAGGCCATCAGCAAGGTGGCGAGCCGCTTGAGCACCTCGAAGCCGATCGAGCCCAGCAGGGCGCCCGACCACAGCGCGCGCGAGGGCAGGTCCGGCTTCGCGAGCAGCCGGAAGATCGCGTAGAAGAGCACCATGCTGGAGCCGAGCCCGACGGCGACGGTGAGGAACTTCAGCGACCAGCCGAGCACGGAGGAACCGACGCCCAGGAACGCCAGGATGTCGGCGCTCAGCGAGCTCACCACGCTGGAGACCGCGACCGAGACGACGAGCACGGTGCCGATCAGCCCCAGGGTGAGCAGGTCGCGGAGCTTGCCGACGACGAAGTTGGGCTTCTCGGCGGTGGGGAGCTCGAACATCGTCAGCAGCGCCCCCCGCATCGCGGAGAGCCAGCCGAGCCCGGTGTAGAGGAGGCCGACGAGGCCGATCAATCCCAGTGTCGCGGAGGCCCGTTCGATCTGCTCGAGCGAGATCTGGTTGTCACCGTCGCCGACCATGCCGGGGAGGATCGCCTCGATGCCGGCGGTCAGGTTGGCGCGGGCGTCGGGCCAGACCATGGAGACGTAGCCGATCGCGAAGAACGCGACGGCCAGGATCGGGAAGAAGGACAGGAACGCGAAGTAGGTGATGCCGCCGGCCTGGATGCTGCCGTTGAGCCGGTTGTAGTGGTCGTTCATCCGCAGCGCGTGGTCCAGCAGCGGCACCCGCTGCCGCAGCGTGGCGAGGACGCCCTGGGCCTTCGCCACCAGGCCGGCGGTCTCCTCCTGCTCGGTCACGACGGCCTCAGGTCCCGGTCCCGACCAGGCCGAAGCGGCGCTCGGGCCGCCACCCCGCCTCGGCGTCGTGGAGGTAGAGATGGAACTGGGCGACCTCGAAATCGCCGTCGATGTCCGCCAGCTCCGCGTAGGCGCGGTCCAGCAGATCGTCTCCGACGTCGTGTGCCACGGTCACGTGGGGATGGTACGGGAACTCCAAATCGATCCCGAGCGGTCCCGACAGCACGGCCTCGGCGAGCCGCTCGCAGCCGGAGATCCCCTCCACCACCGCGACGAAGACCACCGGCGAGACGGGCCGGAACGTCGCGGTCCCCCGCAGCCGCACCCGGAACGGCGCGAGCCGGGCCCCGACGCCGTCCAGATGGGCCACCAGGGGGGCGAGCGCGTCGTCGGGCACGTCGACGGGCGGGCACAGCGTGATGTGGGTCGGGATGCCCCGCGCGACCGCGTCGCCCAGCGCGACCCGGTAGTCCTGCAGCCGGCCGCCCCAGGGCTCGGGGACCGCGACCGCCACTCCGATCCTCGGCACGGCTCAGACCCGCGGCCTGGCGAAACCGACCCGGTCGTAGACGTCGGCGAGCGTCCGCTCGGCCACCTGCGAGGCCCGCTCGGCGCCGCGGTCGAGGACCTCGCGCAGGTAGCCGCGGTCGGCCAGCAGCTCCAGGGTCCGGTCCCGGAAGGGGGTCACGAACTCGATCACGGCCTCGGCCAGGTCGGTCTTGAGCACGCCGTACCCCTTGCCGGCGTAGGCCTCCTCCAGCTCGGCGATCGGGCGGCCGGTCAGCGAGGAGAAGATGGTCAGCAGGTTACTGACGCCCGGCTTGGCGTCGGCGTCGAAGCGGATCTGAGTCTCGGAGTCGGTGACCGCGGAGCGCACCTTCTTCGCGCTCACCCGCGGATCGTCGAGCATCTCGATGATGCCGCCGGGCGCCGAGGCCGACTTCGACATCTTGGCGGTCGGCTCCTGCAGGTCGCAGATCTTGCCGGTCGCCTTGAGGATGTAGGGCTCGGGTAGCCGGAAGGTCTTCTTGTAGCGGTGGTTGAAGCGCTGCGCCAGGTCCCGGGTGAGCTCCAGGTGCTGGCGCTGGTCCTCCCCCACCGGCACGTAGTGGGGCCGGTAGAGCAGGATGTCGGCCGCCTGCAGGATCGGGTAGGTGAACAGGCCCACCGACGCGGCGCCCTCCCCGCCCTTGGCCGACTTGTCCTTGAACTGCGTCATCCGGCGGGCCTCGCCGAAGCCGGTCAGGCACTGCAGCACCCAGGAGAGCTGGGCGTGCGCCGGCACCTGGCTCTGGACGAAGACCGCCGACCGGTCGGGGTCGATCCCCATCGCCAGCAGCTGCGCGGCGGCCCGGTGGGTGCGCTCGCGCAGGAGCCTGGGGTCGTGCTCGACCGTGATCGCGTGCTGGTCGGCGATGAAGAAGAACGGCTGGTAGTCCGCCTGCAGGTCGACCCACTGCCGCAGCGCCCCGAGATAGTTCCCGAAGTGGAACGAGTCCGCGGTCGGCTGGATCCCGGACAGCACGCGCGGCTTGGCGCCGGCGGCAGGGGTCTGGACGAGCTGGGCTGCCAACTCGGCGACCGTCTCGGAGGAGAGGCTGGGCATGGCCGTCATCCTCTCACCGAGGCGTCACAGGCTGGCGAGGGCCTCGTTGAACGTCGCCGACGGCCGCATGACCGCGGAGGCGAGCTCGGAGTCGGGCCGGTAGTAGCCTCCGATGTCAGCCGGTTGGCCCTGGACGGCGAGCAGCTCACCGGCGATCGTCTCCTCCTCCGACCGCAGCCTGGCGGCGAGCGGGGCGAAGGCCGCGGCCAGCTCCGCGTCCTCGGTCTGCGCCGCCAGCTCCTCGGCCCAGTAGAGCGCGAGGTAGAAGTGCGAGCCCCGGTTGTCGACGGTGCCCAGGCGCCGGCCGGGTGACCGGTTCTCGTCCAGGAACGTGCCGGTCGCCCGGTCGAGGGTGTCGGCGAGCACCTGCGCCCGCGCGTTGCCCGTGACCTGCGAGAAGTGCTCCAGCGACGCCGCCAACGCGAAGAACTCGCCCAGGCTGTCCCAGCGCAGGTAGTTCTCGGCGAGCAGCTGCTGGATGTGCTTGGGGGCCGAGCCGCCTGCGCCGGTCTCGAAGAGCCCGCCGCCGTTCATCAGCGGCACGATCGAGAGCATCTTCGCAGACGTACCCAGCTCCAGGATCGGGAACAGGTCGGTGTTGTAGTCGCGCAGCACGTTGCCGGTCACCGAGATGGTGTCCTCGCCCCGGCGGATCCGCTCGACGGACCGGGCGGCGGCCTCCGCCGGCGCCGCGATGGTGATGTCGAGGCCCTCGGTGTCGTGGTCGGCGAGGTACTCCTTCACCTTGGCGATCAGGTTGATGTCGTGGGCGCGGGTGTCGTCGAGCCAGAAGATCGCGGGCGCGCCGGTGGCGCGGGCGCGGGTGACGGCCAGCTTGACCCAGTCGCGGATCGGGGCGTCCTTGGTCTGGCAGGCGCGCCAGATGTCGCCGGTGGAGACCTCGTGCTCGATCAGCACGTTGCCGGCGCTGTCGAGGACCTGCACGGTGCCGGGGGCGGCGATCTCGAAGGTCTTGTCGTGGGAGCCGTACTCCTCGGCCGCCTTGGCCATCAACCCGACGTTGGGCACCGAGCCCATGGTCACCGGGTCGTAGGCGCCGTGGGCCTTGCAGTCGTCGATGACCGGCTGGTAGATCGTGGAGAACGACGAGTCCGGCAGCACCGCGAGGCAGTCCCGCTCGCCGCCGTCGGCGTCCCACATGTGGCCCGCCGTCCGGATCATCGCCGGCATCGAGGCGTCGACGATCACGTCGGAGGGCACGTGGAGGTTGGTGATGCCCAGGTCGGAGTTGACCATGGCGAGGTCCGGACCGTCGATCATCGCCTGGGAGAAGGCGGCCCGGATCTCGTCGCCGTTGGCCAGCGCGTCGAGGCCGCCGAGGATCGCGCCGAGGCCGTCGTTCGCGCTCAGCCCCGCGGCGGCCAGGTCGTCGCCGTACTTGTCGAAGACGGACTTGAAGTAGACCTTGACCACGTGGCCGAAGATGATCGGGTCGGAGACCTTCATCATCGTCGCCTTGAGGTGGACCGAGAAGAGGACGCCGTCCTCCTTGGCCTGGCGCACGCAGTCGGTGAGGAACTCGTCCAGCTTCGCGGCGTCGAGGAAGGTGCCGTCGACGACCTCGCCGGCCAGCACCGGGAGGGTCTCCTTGAGCACGGTGACCGTGCCGTCGGCGGCCACGTGCCGGATGCTCAGGGTGTCCTCGGCCTCGAGCACGACCGACTTCTCGTTGGTCCGGAAGTCGTCGTGGCCCATCGTCGCCACGCTGGTCTTGGAGTCGGCGCTCCAGGCGCCCATCGAGTGCGGGTGCTTGCGCGCGTAGGCCTTGACCGACCCGGGGGCGCGCCGGTCGGAGTTGCCCTCGCGCAGCACCGGGTTGACCGCGGAGCCCTTGACCTTGTCGTAGCGCGCCTGGACGTCGCGCTCCTCGTCGTTCGCCGGGGCCTCCGGGTAGTCCGGGAGGTCGTAGCCGGCCGCCTGGAGCTCGGCGATGGCCGCCTTGAGCTGCGGGATCGACGCCGAGATGTTGGGGAGCTTGATGATGTTGGCGCCCGGGGTGGTGGCGAGCTCGCCGAGCTCGGCGAGCGCGTCGGAGACCTGCTGCTCCGCGGGGAGCCGGTCGCCGAACTGCGCGAGGATGCGCGCGGCCAGGCTGATGTCGCGGGACTCCACGTCGACGCCCGCCTTGGCGGCGTAGGCCTGGACGATCGGGAGCAGTGAGTACGTCGCGAGCATCGGCGCTTCGTCAGTGTGCGTGTAGATGATCGCGGGGCTGTCGGGGCTATTTCCTGGGCTCGAAGTCACCCTCGCGACGCTAGTGGGCCTCCCGTAACAGGGCAACCACCAGCCCCCGCTCGCGGACACCGCTGCTAGCGTCGGGGGCATCCGTCCGCCCGTGACCTCTCAGGAGCCTGCGTTGACCACTCCACTCAAGGTGGCCGTGACCGGTGCCGCCGGCCAGATCGGCTACAGCCTGCTCTTCCGTCTCGCCAGCGGCTCGCTGCTCGGCCCCGACCGCCCGATCGAGCTGCGGATGCTCGAGATCGAGCCGGCGCTCAAGGCGCTCGAGGGCGTCGTCATGGAGCTCGACGACTGCGCCTTCCCGCAGCTCGCCGGCATCGAGATCGGCGCGGACCCCGCCACGGTCTTCGACGGCGTCAACCTGGCGCTCCTGGTCGGCGCGCGGCCGCGCGGGCCGGGCATGGAGCGCAGCGACCTGCTCGAGGCCAACGGCGCCATCTTCACCGCGCAGGGCCGGGCGCTCAACGAGGTCGCCGCGGACGACGTGCGGATCGGCGTGACCGGCAACCCGGCGAACACCAACGCCCTGATCGCCTCTCGCAACGCCCCCGACATCCCGTCGGCACGGTTCTCCGCGCTCACTCGCCTCGACCACAACCGGGCGATCTCCCAGCTCGCGGCCAAGACCGGCGCCGCCGTCACCGAGATCAAGAAGATGACGATCTGGGGCAACCACTCCGCGACGCAGTACCCGGACATCTTCAACGCCGAGATCGGCGGCCGCAACGCCGCCGAGGTCGTCGACGACCAGGCGTGGCTCGCCGACGACTTCATCCCGACCGTCGCCCAGCGCGGCGCGGCCATCATCGCGGCCCGGGGCTCCTCCTCCGCGGCGTCGGCCGCGTCGGCGACCATCGACGCGGCCCGCGACTGGCTGCTCGGCTCAGCCGAGGGCGACTGGGTCTCGATGGCTGTCGAGTCCGACGGCTCCTACGGCATCCCCGAGGGCCTGATCTACTCCTACCCCGTCACCTGCTCCGGCGGCGACTGGTCGATCGTCGAGGGCCTGTCGGTCAACGACTTCTCCCGCGCCCGGATGGACGCCACCGCCGCCGAGCTCGCCGAGGAGCGGGACGCCGTCGCGTCGCTGGGCTTGATCTGAGTCGGGTCCGAGCTAGCCCGGGATGTTGAACGCGAGGTAGATCATCAGGATCCCGACGGCCACCAGCAAGAACACGTCGATCGGCTTGCTGCGCACCTTGAGCATGCCCGCGTCGCGCTCGGGCAGGATCGCGCGCACGAGCGCCGCGCCCAGCAGGTCGGCGCCCAGGATCTTGATGCCGCTGCGCCAGCTGCCCCAGACCACGACCGCCATCGCGAGCACGAAGACCGCGAGCACGATGAGGTAGAAGACCCCGCCGGTCGTCGAGGGATAGCGGCGCGCCTCCTCGCTCATCGCGCTCACGCCGTACCGGCGCCAGCCTCGGCGATCGTGACGATGTTGGACAGCAGCATCGCGCGGGTCATCGGCCCGACCCCGCCCGGGTTGGGCGAGACCCAGCCCGCGACGTCCCACACGTCGTCGGCCACGTCGCCCGCGATCTTGCCGTCCACCCGGGAGACGCCGACGTCGAGCACCGCCGCGCCGGGCTTGACCATCTCGCCGCTGACGATGCCGGGGACGCCGGCGGCCGCGATCACGATGTCCGCCCCGCGCACGTGCGCGGCCAGGTCCTTGGTGCCGGTGTGGCACAAGGTGACGGTGGCGTTCTCGCTGCGGCGCGTGAGCAGCAGCCCCAGCGGCCGGCCGACCGTGACGCCGCGGCCGACCGCGACCACCTCGGCGCCTGCGATCTCGACCTGGTGGCGGCGGAGCAGCTCGACGATGCCGTACGGCGTGCAGGGCAGCGGCGCCGGGTGGCCGAGCACCAGCCAGCCGAGGTTGGTCGGGTGCAGGCCGTCGGCGTCCTTGGCGGGGTCGATCAGCCCGAGCACGCGGTTCTCGTCGCGGCCGCGGGGCAGCGGCAGCTGCACGATGTAGCCGGTGCACTCCGGGTCGTCGTTCAGGGCGCGGACCGCGTCCTCGATCTCGTCCTGGGTCGCGGTCTCGGGCAGGTCGATCCGGATCGAGGCGATGCCGACCTCGGCGCAGTCCTTGTGCTTGCCGCCGACGTACCACCGCGAGCCCGGGTCGTCGCCGACCAGGATCGTGCCGAGGCCGGGCGTGCGGCCCCGCGCGGTCAGCGCGGCGACCCGCTCGGTGAGCTCGGCCTTGATCGCCTTGGCGGTGGCGGTTCCGTCGAGTCTGCGTGCACTCATGCGAGCTATCCAATCAGTGGAAGAAGTGGCGGGTGCCGGTGAAGTACATGGTCACCCCGGCGGCCTCGGCGGCGGCGATCACCTCGTCGTCGCGGACCGAGCCCCCGGGCTGGACGATCGCACGCACGCCGGCCTCGAAGAGGATGCCCGGTCCGTCGGCGAAGGGGAAGAAGGCGTCCGAGGCGGCGACCGAGCCGGCCGCGCGGTCGCCGGCCCGCGACACAGCGAGCCGGCAGGAGTCCACGCGGTTGACCTGGCCCATCCCGATGCCCACCGAGGCGCCGTCGGCGGCGAGCAGGATCGCGTTGGACTTCACCGCGCGCACCGAGCGCCAGGCAAACTCCAGGTCGGCGAGTGTCGCGGCGTCGGCGGCAGGCCCGGCGACCAGCCGCCACGCCTCGGCCGCGTCGCCCTCGGCGTCGATCGCGTCGCGCCGCTGGAGCAGGACGCCCCCCGAGATCGGCCGGAACTCCGCGCCCGCCCGGGCGGGGGCCGGCACCACGAGGAGCCGGACGTTCTTCTTAGCCGTCAGCAGGGTGAGCGCGTCCTCGTCGTACCCGGGGGCGACGATCACCTCCGTGAAGATGTCGGCCAGCCGCTCGGCCATCGCCGCGCTCACCGGCCGGTTGGCGGCGACCACGCCGCCGAAGGCCGACAGCGGGTCACAGGCGTGGGCCAGGGCATGGGCCTCGGCGATGTCGGCGCCGACCGCGATCCCGCACGGGTTCGCGTGCTTGATGATCGCGACCGTCGGCGCATCGCCATGGTCGTAGGCGGCCCGGTAGGCCGCGTCGGCATCGACGTAGTTGTTGTAGGACATCTCCTTGCCGTGCAGCTGCTCGCCCCGGGCGAGCCCGGGCGAGGTGGCGCCCGGGGGCGAGACGTAGAGCGCGGCGGGCTGGTGCGGGTTCTCGCCGTACCGCAACGTGGCGGCCTTGTCCCAGGTCGCGCCGATCCAGGCGGGGAAGCCGGTGCCGTCGGAGGTGTCGACCAGGACGCTGCCCATCCAGGAGGCGACGTGCACGTCGTACGTCGCGGTGTGGACG
>JBDHZS010000102.1:0-12888 GCA_039812025.1 Nocardioides sp.
CCGACATGTTGGTCGTGGACACGGACTCGCTCGAGCCAAGAGCGCTGCTTCGTATGCGCGACGGCCACGAACGTTGGCTCGACACCTACGGCTGGGATCCTCGCGGGCGGTTGCTGATCGGTGTCGACTCCGGCGTGATGGCCTGGGATCCGGGCACGGGCAAGCAGTTCGAGGTGATCCGCTCCCGCGGGCCGATGATCCCCGTCAGTTCCGATACGCCGGCGCTCGCGTGGACGATCACCCTCGCCACCGACACCTTCGACTGAGCTTAGGGTGCGCTGCGCACGCACGTGGTGCGGGTGGAGCGCACCCTAAGCGCAAGTGGGTCGGCTCGGGGTCAGCCGGAGGTGGTGATGGAGTCGTCGGTGACGCCGGCGGCGCGGCGGGCGGCGAGGCGCCGCTTCTGGGGCTCGACGGTGTAGCGGGGGTCCTTGGCGGAGTGGATGCCGGCCTCGAAGACCCCGAAGCGGGTGAAGGCGGAGGCGGTCATCAGCGCCGCCCCGGAGAGTACGGCGACCACCCGGGACCGTCCGGCGAAGAGGGTGCCGATCCCGCCGGCGACGGCGAGCCGCTCGCTCCAGCGCAGCAGCTTGCCCGGCGTACCGTGGTGCAGCGGCTCCGCGGCGACCGGGTCCATCCGGGACTCCATGTACTTCACCGCGACCAGATCCCCCACGACGCCCATCGCGGCGAGCGCCCGCGCCGGCGCGGTCTCCGACGTGGGGGTGGTGATCATCGCGAGCCCGCCGGAGGCGAGCGACGCGGAGCTGACGAAGACGAACGGCAGGTCCCGGTGGGCGGCGTTCCAGGTCGGTACGGCGGTGTTGGCGATCAGCACCGCGGTGTAGCCGGCCAGCGGGGCGGCCAGCGCGCCGGCGGCGAGCCCGGACGGCCCCTCAAGCCCGCGCAGGAGCGGCCGCAGCGGTCCGAGCGGCAGCCGGTCGCCGGTCATCCGGTCGACCTCCGCGGCCACCGTGACCGTGAGCCCGCCGCTGTAGGCGGCGAGGATCCACGACCCGACGCTCATCGGCGAGGTCACCTTGAAGGTGCGCAGCATGTTGTAGAACCGGTCGGGCCGCCCCAGGTCGCTGACCAGCGCCACCGTGCTGAGCCCGATCGCGGTCATCGACGCCAGCCGGGCGTTGCGTCGCAGCGTCGGCAGCCCGGCGAGCTGGGCGCCGGCGGCGATCAGGCCGGACCCGCCGGCGACGCCGCCGAGGAAGAGGTACGCCGCGATCTCGTGCCCCCACGGCGGCGCCTTCACGATCGGCTTGTCGTAGTAGGACGCGAACTCCGGCTCCGGGACCATGAACATCTCGCGGGCCCCGTCCCCACCACCGCCGGCATACCGGCCGGGTCGTCGCCGCCCGGGGGTACGACGCCGCCGTCGCGGCGGCTGAGGTGGCCGCACCTCGTCGAACTGCGAGTGACTCACTGTCCTCCTTGCCCAATTGCTCGAACTGCTCAGCGGCGGGTGCCGAGGAAGGAGACCGCCGCAGCGGCGGCCATCCCCAGCATCGCCATCCCGGCCCTCTTGTACATGGTCATCAGGTCCGCGGTGCACACCCGCGGGTCCGGCGGCAGGCCGTAGACCTCCGGCTCGTCGAGTAACAGGAAGATCGAGCCGGTGCCGCCGACGCCGTCGAGCTCGTTGGCGCCGTACAGCCGGGCCTCGGTCATGCCCTGGGAGTGCAACTGTGCCACGCGCTCGCGCGCCGCGACCACCAGGTCGTCGTGGTCGCCGAACTTGATCGAGGTGGTCGGGCAGGTCTTCGCGCAGGCGGGCGTCTCGCCGTCGACCAGCCGGTCGTAGCACAGCGTGCACTTCTGGGCGACGCCGCGCTTGGGGACCGGGGGCTGCTCGCCCTTGCGCTGGCCCTCCCGCCGGTCGGAGCGGGGCGCGGCGGTGCCGTCGCTGCGCCGCTCGACCACGCCGAACGGGCAGCCGGCCACGCACGTGCCGCAGCCGTTGCAGACGTCGGGCTGGATGACGACGGTCCCGAACTCGGTGCGGAAGAGCGCGCCCGTCGGGCAGACGTCGAGGCACCCGGCGTGCGTGCAGTGCTTGCACACGTCCGAGGCCATCAGCCAGCGGAACTCCGGGGTGTCCGGGGGCGCGGTGTCGGTAGGTGGTGGAGCGAGCCGCGGCATCCCCAGGTCGATCAGCGCCTGGCCACTCTGGCGGGCGGTGGCGATCCGCTCCCGGTCCTGCTCGACGAACGCGACGTGGCGCCAGGTGCTGCCGCCGAGCTGCCCGGTGTTGTCGTACGACGTCCCGCTGAACTCGAGGTCGCCGTCGCGCGGGTTGGAGTTCCACTCCTTGCAGGCGACCTCGCACGCCTTGCAGCCGATGCAGATCGAGGTGTCGGTGAAGAAGCCCTTGCGCGGCTGATTCGCCGGCCACGCGGCGTCCGCGGCCGGATCGCTCGGCCCGCTCAACTGGCCCATCGCAACCCCCTCACGGCTCGACGATCTCACGGCCTGGGTCGCTGACCCGCGCCGTCCCCGTCTCGATCGTCGCGCCCGCCCGCTCCTGGTAGTCCCGCACCAGCTTCAGCAGCTCCTCCCCGTGCGGCCGCCGCCCGGCGATCACGTCGCAGGTGGCCACCTTGGACTCCTGGATCTGCGTGTTCGGATCGAGTACGACGCCCAGCAGGTCGTTGGCCGCGTCCCCGGCGACGACGGCGTCGCTGCCCACGCCCCAGTGGTAGGGCAGCCCGACCTGCTGCACCTCGCGGCCGTTGATCCGCAGCGTCTTGACCCGCGAGGTGACCAGCACCCGGGCCTCGATCGCCGCCCGCGGCGAGATGATGGTCGCCCAGCCGCCGTTGGTCAGGCCGCGCTGCGCCGCGAGCTCGGGGGAGACCTCGCAGAACATCTCGGGCTGCAACTCGGCGAGGTACGGCGACCAGCGGCTCATGCCGCCCGCGGTGTGGTGCTCGGTCAGCCGGTAGGTGGTGAACACGAACGGGTAGACGTCGGCCCCCGGCTCACCCGCGCTGGGCGCGTCCAGGTTGTCCGCGCGCGGAAAGAGCACCCGCGCCGGCGCCTGCTGCTGCGGATAGAGCGCGTTGGCGACCGGAGACTCCTGGGGCTCGTAGTGCGCCGGGAGCGGCCCGTCGACCAGGCCCCGTGGCGCGAACAGCCAGCCCTTCCCGTCGGCCTGCATGATGAACGGGTCGTCGCCGGCGAGCCCCTCGACCCCGCCCAGCGAGGGATCCGGGCGCGCGTCGGGCGGCTTGGCCACCGGGAAGTCGGGCACATCCGGCCCGGTCCAGATGCCCGCGTCGGCGTCCCACCACATGTACTTCTTCCGCTCGCTCCACGGCTTGCCCTCCGGGTCCGCCGAGGCGCGGTTGTAGAGGATCCGGCGGTCGGCCGGCCAGGCCCAGCCCCACTCGGACTGGGTGATGCCGGAGCCGCCGCCCGGCATCCGGCGGGCGGCCTTGTTGACGGCGCCGGCGTAGACGCCCGCGTAGATCCAGCAGCCGCTCGAGGTCGAGCCGTCGGCCTTCAGCTCGGTGAAGGCGGAGATGTTCCGCCCGGCCTCCTCGCCGGTCAGGACGTGCCCGTTGATCTCCGACAACACCGCCTCGGGGTCGGGGTTGCCGTGCGCGTCGGGCGGGTAGTCCCAGGTCAGGTCGAGCAGCGGCCGGTCCCGCGGGTCGGTCGAGTCGGCGAGCCGGGCGCGGATCCGCACCCCCAGCTCGTGGAAGAAGTCGAGCTCGCTCTGCGCCTGCCCGGGCGGGTGGACCGCCTGGTGGCGCCACTGGATCAGCCGCTGGGTCTGGGTGAAGGAGCCGGCCTTCTCCACGTGCGTCGCGGCGGGCATGAAGAAGACCTCGGTGGCGATGTCCTCCGTCCGGATCTCGCCCGAGGAGATCTCGGGGCTCTCCTTCCACCACACCGCGGATTCGATCATGTTGAGGTCGCGGATCACCAGCCACTTCAGGTGGCTCATCGCGAGCCGCTGCTGGCGGCCGTTGGCCGAGCCGACGGCCGGGTTCTGCCCGAGGATGAAGTAGCCGTCGATCTTGTCGGCCAGCATGTCCATGACCGTCTGGTAGGTGCCGTGCGGGCCGCTGAGCCGCGGCAGGTAGTCGTAGGCCCAGTCGTTCTCGGCCGTCGCCGCGTCGCCCCACCACGCCTTGAGCAGGCTGACGATGTAGTTCTCGCTGTAGGCCCAGAAGCCCTTCTGCTTCTTGGACCCGATCGCGCCCACGTAGTGGGAGTAGGTGTCGTGGTGGCCGACCGTGGGCATCGGCAGGTAGCCGGGGAGCAGGTTGAAGAGGGTCGGGATGTCGGTCGAACCCTGGATGCTGGCGTGGCCGCGCAGCGCCATGATGCCGCTGCCGGGCCGGCCGACGTTGCCCATCAGCAGCTGCAGGATCGCCGCGCTGCGGATGAACTGGGCGCCGAGCGTGTGCTGGGTCCACCCAGTCGCGTAGCCGAAGCAGGTCGTCCGCTCGCGCCCGGAGTTCGCCGCGATCGCCTCCGCGACGTAGGTGAAGTCCTCCACGCTGACGCCGCACATCTCCTGGACCATCTCCGGCGTGTAGCGGGAGAAGTGCCGCTTGAGGATCTGGAAGACGGTCCGCGGGTGCTCCAGCGTCTCGTCGCGCAGCACCCTGCCGTGCCGCAGTGGGGCCCCGCCCTCGCCGGCCTCCTCCCCGCCCGCGACGTCGGCGTGGGTGGCCCAGTCGTCCTCGCCCACCGGATGGTCGTCGGTGCCCTTCACGAACTTGCCGTGACGGGCGGCGTACGACCAGCTCGTCGGGTCGTACTGCCCGGTCTCGGGATCGAAGCCGGAGAAGAGCCCGTCGAGGTCCTCGGTGTCGCGGAAGCCCTTGTTGATCAGCGTGGCGGCGTTGGTGTAGGCGACGACGTACTCACGGAAGTAGCGCTCGTTGCTGATCATGTGGTTGATCAGCGCGCCGAGGAAGACCACGTCGGAGCCGGCGCGGATCGCGACGTGTTTGCTCGCGACCGCGGAGGTGCGGGTGAAGCGCGGGTCGATGTGGATCACCTTCGCGCCGCGTGCGATCGCCTCGGAGACCCACTGGAAGCCCACGGGGTGCGCCTCGGCCATGTTGCCGCCCATCAGGATGATGCAGTCGGCGTTGGCCATGTCCTGGAGGGACTGCGTGGCACCGCCACGCCCGAACGAGGCCCCCAGACTGGGGACCGTGGCGGAGTGTCAAATGCGGGCCTGGTTCTCGATCTGGATCGCGCCGGCGGCGGTGAAGAGCTTCTTGATCAGGTAGTTCTCTTCGTTGTCGAGCGTCGCGCCGCCGAGCGAGGCGATGCCCATCGTCCGCCGCAGCGGCCGGCCGTGCTCGTCGTGGTCCTGCCAGCCGTTGCGCCGCGCGGTGAGGAACCGGTCGGCGATCATGTCGATCGCCGTGTCCAGGTCCAGATCGGTCCACTCGGTGGCGTACGGCGCCCGGTAGCGGATCTTGGTCTGCCGCAGCGTGTTGTTGACCAGCTGCTCGCTGGAGGAGCCCTTGGGGCAGAGCCGACCGCGCGAGATCGGCGAGTCGGGGTCGCCCTCGATCTGGACGACCTTCTCGTCCTTGACGTAGACCTTCTGCCCGCAGCCCACCGCGCAGAAGGGGCAGACGCTCTGCACGACCCGGTCGGCGGTCTTCGTCCGCGGCGTTGTACGACGGGTGGTCGCGGACGTCACCGCGGGGCCGCGCCCGAGGACGTCGCCGGAGCGGAGTTGCCGCACCACCGGCCACTCCAGCGGACTCCAGGCGCACATGCGGCAAGCGTAACGGTCCTGGACGTGGCCCGTACGCTCGTGCCGTGCACGTCCGCGACCTCCTCGCCCGCCGCCTGCTCGGCATCCATGCGCTGGGGGTGATCGCCGTCGCCGCCTCGATCGCGCTCGGCGTCTGGCAGTACGACGGGTGGAAGGCCGCCCGCGAAGCGGAGGCGCTCGACCTGACCGGGCTGGCGCCGATCCCGCTCGCCGAAGCGCTCGGCCCGGACGACCCGTTCCCCGCCGACCAGGTCGGGCGCCCGATCACCGCCGAGGGCCACTGGCTCGGGGAGAGCACCCTCTACATCGAGGGGAAGGTCCACGAGGACGGGCCCGGCTACTGGGTCGTCACGCCGCTGGCGGTCGGGGCCCCGGACGACCCGGCCCTGCTGATCGTCCGGGGCTGGACGCGCACGGTCGAGGACGCGCCCGCCCCGCCATCCGGCGCCGGCGAGGTCACCGCCTGGCTGCAGCCCCCCGACGGCACCGGCGAGAACGACGAGGACCCGAGCGACGAGGTGCTGCCGCAGGTGCGGATCGCCGACGCGCTCCAGCACGTCGACCAGGACCTCTACGGCGCGTACGGCGTGCTCGACCAGTCCGCCGCCGGCAACGTCAACGCCGGCGACGCCGATCTCGCGCAGGCGGACCTCGCGCAACTGCCCGCCACCGGCCGCTTCACCGCGCTGCGCAACATCCTCTACGCCCTCCAGTGGTGGGTGATCGCCGGCTTCTTCGGCTACATCTGGTGGCGGTGGGTCGCCGACGAGCTCGCCCTCGACGAGCAGGCCGTCACCGAGTCGATAGATTGACCCGGTGTCCAGGCTGTTCACCACCTACCGTGTGCTCGCCATGATCGTGGCGGTGCTGCTGGTCGTCGGCTCGTTCTTCGCGTTGCCGCTGCGCTACCTGCTGCCCGAGGGGTCGACCTGGCAGCTGATCGGGGAGCACGCCAGCATCGTGTGGGTGGTCCACGGCTGGGTCTACATCGCCTACGTGGTGGTCGCCTTCCTCTTCGCCCACCGGATGGGCTGGTCGCTCAAATACATCCTGCTGATGCTGGTGGCCGGGCTGATCCCGCTCCTGATGTTCTTCGTGGAGCACCGCGTGGTCCAGCGCGCCCGCGAGGAGCGCCCGGAGCTGGCATGACGCGCGCGTTCGTGCTCGGCGGGGGCGGCGTCCTGGGGGCGGTCGAGGTCGGCATGCTCCGGGGGCTGCTCGAGAACGGCGTCCGCCCCGACCTGGTCCTCGGCACCAGCGTCGGCGCGCTCAACGGGGCGATGGTCGCCAAGGACCCCACCCCACAGGTGGTCCAGCGCCTGGTCGAGCTGTGGCGCAGCGCCGCCGAGACCCGGGACGTGTACGGCGACAGCCCGCTGCGCTCGGTGCGCCGCGCGGTGACGTCGTGGACCCACATCTACTCCGCCGAACCGCTGCGCAAGCGGCTCGAGGACGAGCTGGGCGACCTGCGCTTCGAGGATCTCGCCGTCCCCTTCCAGGTGTGCGCCTCGAGCATCGAGCGCGCCGCCGAGCACTGGTTCTCCACCGGCCCGGTCGTGCCGGCGGTCGTCGCGAGCGCCGCCGTGCCCGGCCTGCTGCCGCCCGCCGAGGTCGACGGCGAGCACTACCTGGACGGCGGGATCGTCAACTCGATCCCGGTCGCGCGGGCCGTCGAGCTCGGCGCCACCGAGATCTACGTCCTCCAGGTCGGCCGGGTCGACCGGCCGCTCGAGCCCCCGTCCAAGCCGTGGGACGTCGCCCGGGTCAGCTTCGAGATCGCGCGGCGGCACCGGTTCGCGCGGGAGATGTCCCAGCTGCCGCAGGAGGTGACCGCCCACGTGCTGCCCGCCGCCGGGGCGTCGGCGCGCGACGACAGCCCGCTGGCGTTCCGCGACTTCGGGCGGGTGCTCGACCGGATCGACGCGGCGTACGAGGCCACCTGCGACTACCTGGCCGACGCGCCGGAGCGCGGGGGATGATCCGGCGGGTCGTGGTCGGCGGCGTGGTGGTCGGGCTGGCGTTCTGGGCTTGGGTCTTCTCGCCGCTGTGGCTTCTCGCCGCGCTCGTGCTCTCGCCCCTGGTGCCCGGGCGCTGGCGGCTGCCCCGCATCGCCTGGATCGCGCTGCTCTACCTCACCACGAACGCGCTGCTGCTCGTGGTGATGGCGGCCTTCTGGGTGGCGTCGGGCTTCGGGCGGCGCCTCGCCACGTCGTACTGGCAGGGGATCCACTACGACCTGATCCAGGGCACGCTGTGGGTCTTCTTCGCCGCCGCCCGGCGCGTGCTCAACCTGACGATCGAGACGGTCGGCCCGACGCCCGACGAGTGCGCGGGGCGGCCGCTGATCGTGGCGAGCCGGCACGCGGGGCCGGGGGACTCCTTCACGCTGGTGCACGAGCTGATGCACAGCTACGACCGGGAGCCCCGGATCGTGCTCAAGGACACCCTGGCGTGGGACCCGGCGATCGGGACGCTGCTCAACAGGCTGCCCGCGCGCTTCATCTCGCCCAATCCCAACCCCGGCGAGCAGCTCGACGACCAGATCGCCGCGCTGGCGCACGGGCTGGACGCGAACGACGCGTTCGTGATCTTCCCCGAGGGCGGCAACTTCACGCCGGCGCGGCGCGACCGGGCGATCGCGCGGCTGCGCAAGCTCGGGCTCGAGTCGATGGCGGTGCGAGCCGAGCAGATGATGCACGTGCTCGCCCCGCGGCCGGGCGGGCTGCTGGTCGCGCTGGACGCGGCGCCGACCGCCGACGTCGCGCTCGTCGCGCACACCGGCCTGGACCACGTGCTCACCCTCGCCGAGGTCTGGCGCGAGCTGCCGATGGACAAGCGGATCATCATGCGCTGGTGGGCCGTCCCCCGCTCGGAGGTGCCCGACTCCCGCGAGGAGCGGATCGAGTGGCTCTTCGCCTGGTGGGAGCGGATCGACGAGTGGATCGAGGAGAACCGCGAGCCGCGCTGACGCGGCAGCGGCAGCGCCGGGGATCCCTAGTCCTAGTGTGTCGTTTGCGACCGCATACCGGTCGTGAATGACACGTTAAGCCGTGCGGCTCAGGACTTCTTCTTCGACTTCTTCTCGGAGCTGGCCTCGGCGTCGTCAGCCGTCTCCTCGGCTGCCTCAGACTCCTCCGCCGCCGGCTCGTCCTCCGCTACGTCCTCCGCGGGAGGCTCGGGCGTCGGCACGTAGGCGGACTGCCAGTCGTCGGCGGTGTTGCGCTGGTCGCGCAGCTTCTTGGCCACGAAGGCGCCGAGCCCGGCGATGCCGACGAGCACGAGCAGCTTGCGCAGGCGGCGCGGCTTGCGGCCGGTGCCGTCGTCCTCGCCGGCGCTGGCGACGGTCTCGGCCGTGGCGGCGACCGCGTCCTTGCTCGCGGCGGCGGCCTGGGCGGCGAGCGCCTTGGCCTCCTTGGCCCTCTGCTTGGCGATCTTCTTGCCGGACTTCAGGATCGGCTTGGTTTGCTTCTTCACGTCCTGGATCAGTGGCTGCGCCTTCTCGTTCACCGCCTCGGCGGCGTCGAACGCGGCGTCGGTGAGGGCGCCGGTGCGGTCCAGCAGCGTGTTCTTTCGGGAGGACATCGGGTCTCCTTCGTCGGTGACCAGGTGTGATCAGGCCGGCAATGTGAGACCCATCTCACCACGTCCGGGCGCGTGTCGCCACCGGAGGCCCCCGCGGCGGACAGTCCCGGCATCGACTCGTGGGAGGATCGAGCGCGTCCGACCCCACTCAGACACCACCAGGAAAGAGACCATGGCTGACCTCCAGGCCACCCTGAAGACCAACAAGGGTGACATCACGATCAACCTCCTGCCCAACCACGCGCCCGAGACCGTGGCCAACTTCGTGGAGCTCGCCGAGGGCACCAAGCAGTACGTCGACTCCGCGGGCCGCTCCGGCGTCCGCTTCTACGACGGACTGATCTTCCACCGCGTGATCGGCGGCTTCATGATCCAGGGCGGCTGCCCGCTCGGCCAGGGCATCGGCGGCCCCGGCTACCAGTTCAAGGACGAGCCGCACCCCGAGCTGGTCTTCGACAAGCCCTACCTGCTCGCGATGGCCAACGCCGGCCCGGGCACCAACGGGTCGCAGTTCTTCATCACGGTCGGCGCGACCCCGTGGCTCAACTTCAAGCACACGATCTTCGGCGAGGTCGCCGACCAGGCGTCGCGCGACGTCGTCGACGCGATCGCGGCGGCCCCGACCGGCCGCAACGACCGGCCGGTCAGCGACGTCACCATCGAGACGGTCGAGATCACCCGCTGATCCACCGCGCATGAGCGACCAGCAACCGCCTCCGACCGGGGTCCCGACCTGCTATCGGCACCCCGGTCGCGAGACCTACATCCGGTGCCAGCGCTGCGAGCGCCCGATCTGCCCCGACTGCATGCACGAGGCCGCGGTCGGGTTCCAGTGCCCGGACTGCGTGCGCCTGGGCGCCAAGCAGACCAGGACGGGCCGGGCGACGTACGGCGGGAAGCGCAGCGACAACCCGCTGCTGACCTCGCTGGTGCTCATCGCGATCAACCTCGGCGTGTGGCTGCTGATCATGGCCACGGGCGGCCGGACGAGCGAGTGGGTGGACCGGCTGGCGCTGCTGCCGAAGGGGCGCTGCCTCCACGAGTCGGACCCCACGGCGTGGTACCCCCACGCGGACGAGATCGCGTGCACCACCCTGGTGCCCGGCGAGTGGTACGCCGGGGTCGCCGACGGCGCCTGGTGGCAGCTGGTCACCTCGATGTTCACCCACGTGGAGATCTGGCACCTCGGCGCGAACATGCTGGCGCTCTACTTCTTCGGCCCGGTCGTCGAGTCGATGGTCGGCCGCGCCCGGTTCCTGGCGATCTACCTGCTCTCGGGGCTCACCTCGTCGGTGCTGGTCTTCTGGCTGTCCCCGGTCTACGGGCTCACCGTCGGCGCGTCCGGGGCGATCTTCGGGCTGTTCGGCGCCGTGCTCGTGCTCGCGATCAAGCAGCGCCGCAACCTCACCCAGCTGTTGCTGCTGCTCGCCCTGAATTTCTACATCACGTTCACGATCCCGAACATCTCCTGGCAGGGCCACCTCGGCGGCTTCGTCGGCGGCGCCGCGATCGCCGCGCTGCTCGCCTACGCCCCCCGCTCCCATCGGTCCCTGCTGCAGGGCCTCGGCCTGGGGGCGCTGGTCGTCGTACTCGCCCTCGCCACCGTCGGGCGTGTCGCCGTGCTTACCTGAGCTGGCTCGCGACCCGGGCGGCCTCGGCGTAGGCGCCGTGGGTGCCGGCGGTGGTCGAGGTGTAGTCGCCGGCGAAGTGCATCGTCCCGACCGGGGCCCGCAGCGCGTCGAGCGCCTCGGCGCGGGTGGGGGTCAGCAGCGAGAAGCAGTGCGGCCACGACTGCAGGTGCGCCCCGAGGATCCGGCCGCGCAGCGCCGGCGCCACGAGCAGGAACTCCTCCAGCCACGCCTCGGTCAGCGCGGGGTCGGTCGCGGCGTCGGGCAGGTAGCGCGCGCTGTTGCCGTAGCAGACCATCTGCACCAGGCCGTCGCGGCGGCCCGGGCGCGGGTTGATGATCGCGTCGAAGACCCGGCCGGGGGTGGCGACGAAGGACCAGTCCTCGATCCGCGAGTCCCGCTCGGGCGGCGCGAGGTCGCTGACGTCGGCGACGACGCTGAGCGTGGTCGAGCCCGGCGTGTCCACCTTCCCCAGCGCCTCGAGCTTCCATGCCGGCAGGTCGCACAGGGTGGGTACGACGGGCTCGGGGACCGCGAGCACCACGGACTCGGCGTGGATGGTCGCGGAGTTGGTGCTGACGTCCCACGAGCCGTCGGCGCGTTCGGTCACGGCGACGACCCGGGTGCCGGTGCGGATCGACGACCCGGGCAGGGCCGCCGCGAGCGCCTCGGGGAGCCGCTGCATGCCGGCCGGCATCAGCAGCCTGTTCTCGCGGTCGTGCGCGAGGTAGCTCGCGAAGTAGCGCAGCGCGTACTGGGCGCTGAGCTGCGAGGGGAGCGCGACGGAGCCGCCGGTGATCGCCGACGCGACGATCGGGCGGACCGCCTCGGGCAACTCCGCCAGCCGGGCGTCGGCGGTCTGGTCCGCGAGCCGCGCCGAGGCGGCGGTGAGCGCGCCGCCCTCGGTCATCGCGCGGTATTCGGCGATCGCGAGCTCGATGAAGTCCCGCAGCGCCGCCCGGTCCGGGTCCGCCAGCGGCAGCCGCGCGACCAGGTCGTCATAATCGCCGCTGACGGCCGTCGTACCGTCCAGGTGCACGCCGTAGGTCGCCGGCTCGAACGGCTCGAGCGCCAGCCCGAGCTCGACGGCGAGATCGTGCGAGGGCGTGCCGCGGTAGACGAACATCGCGCCCGTGTTCACGAACTCGCCCGCGAACTCCACGCTGCGCGCCCGGCCCCCGACCTGGGAGTCGGCCTCCAGCACGAGCGTCCGGAGCCCGGAGTCGCGCAGGTGGTAGGCGGTGGCGAGCCCGGCGGGCCCGCCACCGACGATCACGACATCGACGGTGTCGCGGGCCTCAGCCACGGGCCGCGACCAGCGAGTCGAGCAGGAACTGGCCGGAGGAGCGCTCGCAGTGCAGCAGGTAGCTCCGCTCCCCGTCGACGTCGTCGCGGACGATGTCGGTGACGATCTTGGCCACCGAGGTCCGCAGCGCGGCGCCGTCGGGGGTGAAGTCGTCGGAGAAGTCGATCCCGCAGACCCTGCCCAGCAGCGCCACGCAGCCCTCGCCGGTGATCCGCAGCAGCGCGCGGCCGTCGGTCAGGTCGATCACCGAGGTCAGGCCGGACTCGCTGCCGGCTTCCGCGACCGCTTCCGAGACAGCGGCCCGGGTGCCCGCGCGGTCGCCCGCGTCGTCGAGCACGAGCCACTCGCCCGGCCCGGAGCCGACCACCAGCCGCCCGGCCGCGTCCCGCGCGGCCCGGCCGAACCGGGTGCCCAGGGCCGAGGCGAGCGCACCGTCGGGTTCGCCGCGGACCAGGACCTTGGTCGACGAGGACTCGTCGCCGAAGCGCACCGACCCGGCGGCGGGTGCCGGGCCCAGCGGGCTGCGGGCCACCGGCTCGGCCTGCGGCCGCAACGCGTCGACAGGGGTGGCCAACTGCTGCCGGAGGCCACGATGGTCCACGTGCGCC
>JBDHZS010000103.1:0-12707 GCA_039812025.1 Nocardioides sp.
GTCAGGCGGGGAAGGGGACCCCGGTGTTGGCGTGGCAGCGGTAGCCGTGGGGGTTGAGCGCGAGGTACTGCTGGTGGTGGTCCTCGGCGTAGTAGTACGCAGGGGGCTCGGCGGCCGGGGTGATCTCGGTGGTGATCGGGTCGAAGCCGCGGCGGGCCAGCTCGGCGCCGTACACCTCGGTCAGCGCGCGGGCGGTCTCCTCCTGCGCGGGCGTCGTGGGGTAGATCGCCGAGCGGTACTGCGTCCCGACGTCGTTGCCTTGTCGGTACCCCTGCGTAGGGTCGTGGATCTCGAAGAACAACCGGAGGAGGTCCGCATATGCCACGCGCGCCGGATCGAAGACCACGCGGACCGCCTCGGTGTGCCCGGTGCGGCCGCTGCAGACCTCCTCGTACGACGGGTGGGGGGTGTAGCCGCCGGCGTACCCGACCGACGTCGACCAGACGCCGGGGACCTTCCAGAAGAACTCCTCGGCACCCCAGAAGCAGCCGAGCCCGAGGACCGCGACCTCGAGACCCGCCGGCACCTGGTCGGTGACCACGGGAGCGTCGAGCACGCGGTGCTGACCCGGAAGGGCGAACGGGCGCTCGGCCCGTCCCGGCAGGGCCGTCTGCGGCATGGTCGGCTTCGAAGCGGTGCGGCTCAGGAACATGGGACCATTCTCCCCGCGGACGCAAGCCCGGCGTTGGGGCGCACGGAGGGCGAGACGGGTAGCCTCGCCCGGTGACCCAGCAGCACCGCGACAAGGCAGGCTTCGAGACTAGAGCGATCCACGCGGGCTACGAGCCCGACCCGACGACGGGGTCGGTGATCCCGCCGATCTACGCCACCTCCACCTACAAGCAGGACGGCGTGGGCGGCCTGCGCGGCGGCTACGAGTACAGCCGCTCCGGCAACCCGACCCGCACCGCGCTCGAGGGTGCGCTGGCGGCGCTGGAGGAGGGGGAGCGCGGCCTCACCTTCGCCTCCGGGCTCGCCGCCGAGGACACGATCATCCGCGCGCTGCTGCGGCCCGGCGACCACGTGGTGCTGCCCGACGACGCGTACGGTGGCACGTTCCGGCTCTTCGACAAGGTGGCCAGCCCGTGGGGGATCGTCCACGACCCGGCGCCGGCCTCCGACCCGGACGCCGTGCGCGCGGCGATCCGGCCCGGCGTCACCAAGCTGGTGTGGATCGAGACCCCGAGCAACCCGCTGCTGGGGATCGGCGACATCGAGGCGCTCGCCGCGATCGCCCACGACGCCGGGGCGCTGCTGGTTGTGGACAACACCTTCGCCACGCCGTACCTCCAGCAGCCGCTGACGCTCGGCGCCGACGTGGTGGTGCACTCGACGACCAAGTACGCAGGCGGCCACTCCGACGTGGTGGGCGGCGCGATCGTCGTCCGCGACCTCGAGCTGGCCGAGGCGCTGAGCTTCCACCAGAACGCGATGGGCGCGGTGCCGGGGCCGTTCGACGCCTTCCTGACCCACCGCGGCCTCAAGACGCTGGGCGTGCGCATGGATCGGCACAGCGACAACGCCGAGCGCGTCGCCGACTTCCTGCTCGGCCACCCCGCCGTGACCCAGGTCTTCTACCCGGGGCTGCCCGACCACCCGGGACACGCCGTCGCGGCTCGGCAGATGCGCCGCTTCGGCGGCATGGTCAGCTTCCGCGTCGCGGGCGGCGAGGAGGCGGCGCTGCGCGTGTGCGCGCGGACCGAGGTCTTCACGCTCGGAGAGTCCCTCGGCG
Organism: Nocardioides sp.; assembly: GCA_039812025.1. Taxonomy (GTDB): domain Bacteria; phylum Actinomycetota; class Actinomycetes; order Propionibacteriales; family Nocardioidaceae; genus Nocardioides. The sequence continues at coordinate 1,733 of JBDHZS010000103.1, forward strand.
GCGTCGAGTCGCTGATCGAGCACCCGGGCCGGATGACCCACGCCAGCGTCGCCGGCACCGCGCTGGAGGTGCCTGCCGATCTCATCCGGCTCTCGGTCGGCATCGAGACCGCCGAGGACCTGATCGCCGACCTGGAGCGGGCGATCGGGGCGGCTCGCTGACCCCGCCACGGCTAGCCTGACCAGGTGACGGACGAGAAGGACCCGAAGCGCACGGCGGAGCCGGAAGAACCGGCATCGCGACCGGCCGAGAGACTCACCGACCGCATCCGGCAGCAGTGGGACGACCTGCGCGCCGAGCGGCGCGGCGTCGCCGAACCGCTACCGCTGCGGGTCGGCCCCTCCAACACCGCCCGCGCGCAGGTGCCGTGGGGCGTCGACCTGGCCGCCGCGTGGGCATGGCGGGTGATCGTGATCGGTGTCGCGGCCTACGTGATCCTGCGGATCCTGGGCTACTTCTCGGTGATCACCCTGCCCATCGTCATCGCCCTGCTCGTCGCGGCGCTGGCGATCCCCGGCGTCAACCGCCTCCGCTCCTGGGGGATCCCGTCGGGACTCGCCGCGCTCACGGTCGTGCTCGGCGGGCTCGCGGGCCTCGGGCTGCTCCTCACCTTCGCCGGTCAACAGGTCGCCCAGGGCGCGAGCGACCTCGCCAACTCGGCTGCGGACGGTCTAGTCCAGATCAAGATCTGGCTGCGCACCGGGCCGCTCAACGCCAGCGACAGCCAGATCAACGACTACATCGACTCCGCGCAGACCTACCTGCGCGAGAAGGGCCGCGACCCCGAGCTGCTCGCGCAGGTCGGCGAGGTCGGCGCCCGGCTCGGCCACATCTTCGCCGGGTTCTTCATCGTGCTGTTCGCGACGTACTTCTTCCTCGCCGAGGGCGAGCGGATCTGGGCCTGGTGCGTCGGGCTCGCCCCCCGCGCCGCCCGCGCCCGCGTCGACTCCTCCGGCCGCGTCGCCTGGGTCTCGCTCACCCAGTTCGTCCGGGCGACGGTGATCGTGGCCGCGGTGGACGCGATCGGCATCGTGATCGTCGCGGCCATCCTCGGCGTCCCCTTCGTGCTGGCGATCGGCACCCTGGTCTTCCTGGGAGCCTTCATCCCGTACGTCGGGGCGGCGGTCGCCGGCACCGTCGCCGTCCTGGTCGCGCTCGTCGACGGCGGGCCCTGGGTGGCGGGCCTGATGCTGCTCGGGGTGATCGCGGTCCAGCAGTTCGAGGGCCACGTCCTGCAGCCGTTCCTCCTCGGACGCTGGGTCGCGGTGCACCCGCTCGCGGTGATCCTGGCGATCGGCGCCGGCGTGATCGTGGCCGGGATCGCGGGCGTGCTGATCGCCGTACCCGCCGTCGCCGCGCTCAACGCCGTCGTCCACCACCTCGCGTCGACTCCGTGGGAGTCCGAGGACGAGGGCGGGAGCCCGGACCCCGGCGCCGCGACCTGACCATCGCCGGGCACTCGGCGACGGCGTGTTTTGAGTGCGCGGCCCTCACGACTGGCAGGATCGGGGCTCCGGCGGATGCGCCGACGAGCAGGGCAAATGAGCTGGGTGGAGGGACGTGAAGTGAGCGCTGTGACGCTGGCCGACATCGAGGCGGCTCGCGATGTGTTGCAGGGTGTGGTGGTGCGCACGCCGATGGAGGGCGCGCGGTGGCTCTCGGCGGCCGCGGGCGGCGAGATCCGCTTCAAGTGCGAGAACCTCCAGCGCACCGGCTCGTTCAAGCCGCGCGGCGCCTACGTCCGGCTGTCCCGCCTCTCGCCCGCCGAGCGCGAGGCCGGGGTCGTCGCCGCCAGCGCGGGCAACCACGCGCAGGGCGTCGCGCTGTCGGCGCAACTGCTCGGCATCAGGTCGGTGGTCTACATGCCCGACGGCGCGCCGATCCCGAAGGTTAACGCGACCAGGGGGTACGGCGCGGAGGTGCGCTTCGCCGGTCAGTACCTCGACCAGGCGATCGTCGCCGCGCGCGAATACGCCAAGGAGACCGGCGCGGTGTTCATCTCCCCGTTCGACCACGTGGACGTGGTCGCCGGCCAGGGCACGTGCGGGTTGGAGATCCTCGAGCAGCTGCCCGAGGTCCGCACGATCGTCGTACCCACCGGCGGCGGCGGCCTGCTCGCCGGTATCGCGATCACCGCGAAGACGCTGCGACCCGACATCCGCGTGCTCGGCGTGCAGGCGGCCGAGGCCGCGGCGTTCTCGCTCTCACTCGCCGAGGGGCGCCCGGTCCAGCTCAAGCGGATGACCACGATGGCCGACGGCATCGCGGTGGGCAAGCCCGGCGACATCACGTTCCAGGCGGTGCGCGAGTACGTCGACGACATGATCACCGTCAGCGAGGAGTCGCTCTCCCGGGCCGTGCTGACCGTCGCCGAGCGCGCCAAGCTCATCATCGAGCCCGCCGGGGCGGCCGCGGTCGCCGCGATCATGGATGACCCGACCGCTTTCGAGACCCCGGCCGTCGCCGTGCTCTCCGGGGGCAACATCGACCCGCTGCTGCTCGGCAAGGTGATCCGCCGGGGCATGGCCGCCGCCCAGCGCTACCTCTACCTGCGCGTCGTGATCGCCGACCTGCCCGGCGGGCTCGCCGAGCTCCTGGCCGATCTCGGCCAGGCCGGCGCCAACGTCCTCGAGGTCGAGCACGAGCGGATTTCGCCCGACCTCGGGCTCTACGACGTCGCCATCAACCTGCAGCTCGAGACCAAGGGCCCCAAGCACGCGCAGGCGCTGAAGGACCGGCTGGCCGAGCGCGGCTACCGTCTCGTCGACTGAGCCTCAGGCGGTGTAGGGGACGGCGTCGAGGATCTCGACCTCGATCGTCCGGCCGTTGACCTGGTAGGCGACCTTGTCGCCGCGGAGCTTGCCGTCGATCGCGGCGCCCAGGGGCGACTGCGGGGAGTAGACCTTGATGTCGTCGTTCTCCATCTCGCGTGCGCCGAAGAGGAAGGTCTCCTCGTCGTCGAAGGCGGGGAAGCGGACGGTCACCTTCATGCCCTGCTCGACGACGCCGTCATCGGGAGGGGTCTCGCCGACCTCGGCGCGCCGCAGCATGTCCTCGAGCTGGCGGATCCGCAGCTCGATCTTGCCCTGCTCCTCCTTGGCGGCGTGGTAGCCGCCGTTCTCCTTCAGGTCGCCCTCGTCCCGCGCCGCCGAGATCCGCTCGATGATCTCGTGCCGGCCGGCACCCTGCAGATGCTCCAGCTCCGCCCTGAGCTTGTCGAAGGCCTCCTGGGTGAGCCAGACGGTCTCCTGCCCGGTCGTTTGCGTCATAGCGGTCTACTCCTGTGGTGCGTGGCGAGCGGCGGCGGCGACCGGTGCGATACGACGATCTATCGGGCCGGTGACGGGTGGTCCGACGCGACCGTCGGCACTCGACCCAGTCACCTGAGTCCGCTCTCGGGGACGTTCACTTGCGCTGGAGTCTACCTCAGAAGGCCACGCGGCCCGATTCGCTCCGATACCCAAAGTGCGGCGAGCGAGCGGCCGCACCTCAGCGGGGCTGCGGCTGGCCGACCGCCGTACAGCCCACGGACTCGACGGCGGTGGCCCGGCGCTCGGTGCGGATCTCGATGTGGTTGGCGCCCTCGACCGGGGTGAAGGGGAGCGCGCCGACGCTGACCTTGTCGGCCGAGAGCGCCACCACGCGGCAGGAGGGGTCCTCGGCGTCGCGGAGCGTGACGTCGACCCGGACGGCGACCGTGTGCTCGTCGCGCACGTCGAAGGAGACCAGCTCCGAGGTCACCGCCGGGGTCCCGTGGAACCACACCGCCCACGCCACCCAGGCGCCGAAGAGCACGACGGAAGCGCCGACGAGTCCCAGCAGCAGCTTCGCCCGCCAGGTGCGGGTCCGGCCGTACCGGTCGTCGAGGTCGGTCGCGGGCTGTGTCACCGGTCCATCTTCACATCTCGCGGCCCGCCGTGCCCACGCGCCGGTCACGCGCTCGGCTGTCGGCGGCCGGGCCTAGGATTCTCTTCCATGGCGCACCACCGGACCGGCTTGAGGCTGATGCACGTCCACGCGCACCCCGACGACGAGTCGAGCAAGGGTGCCGCCTCGACGGCGCGCTACGTCGCGGAGGGTGTCGACGTCCACGTCGTCACGTGCACCGGCGGCGAGCGCGGCTCGATCCTCAACCCCAAGATGGAGCGGCCGGAGATCCTGGCCAACATCACCGAGGTGCGCCGCCAGGAGATGGCGCGCGCCCGCGACATCCTCGGTGTGCGGCAGGACTGGCTGGGGTTCGTCGACTCGGGCTGGCCCGAGGGAGACCCCAAGCCGCCGCTGCCCGACGGCTGCTTCGCGAAGGTGCCGCTGGCCGAGGCCGCGGCGCCGCTGGTGGCGCTGATGCGGGCGTTCCGGCCGCACGTGGTGACGACGTACGACGAGCGCGGGGGATACCCCCACCCCGACCACATCAAGTGCCACGAGATCTCGGTGGAGGCGTTCGACGCGGCGGGCGACCCGGAGCGCTACCCCGAGCTGGGCGCGCCCTGGCAGCCGCTCAAGCTCTACTACCACCACTCGTTCAACCGGCCGCGGATGCTGGCACTGCACGAGGCGATGGTCGCCCACGGCCTGGAGTCGCCGTGGGGTGAGCGGCTCGAGGAGTGGCAGCCGGAGCCCGAGTGGGACGCGCGGATCACCACGCGGGTGCCGTGCGCGGACTACTTCGGGGTGCGCGACCAGGCGCTCCTGGCGCACGCGACGCAGATCGACCCCGACGGGGCGTGGTTCGCGATCCCGCGCGAGCTGCAGGAGACGATCTGGCCCACTGAGGACTACGAGCTGGTGGTCAGCCACGTCGCCTCCCCGCTGCCCGAGGACGACCTCTTCGCGGGCATCCCGACGTCGGCGCTCGACGCGCGGGCGGCTCTGCCAAACACGCCGGAGGCTCTGCCAGAATCGAATCATGTACCTGCTGCTGACGCTGTTGCCTCTCCTCGACCCGGTGCCTGACGACGACGACGTCGTCGCCGGCCCGTGGGGGGCGCTGCTCTTCGTCGGCCTGATCCTCGCCGTGGCCGTGCTCAGCTTCAGCTTCGCCAAGCAACTGCGCAAGACCCGCGCCAATCGAGACGCTGGCGTCTTCGGGGACCCGCCGGCGTCGGATTCCGACGACGACCGGCCGCGGGAGGACTGAGCCTCGGCGCGGGTCGATTCAGCGCAGGGAGTACGTCGCGAGCGAGACGCCGACGTAGTGGGTCACGAACGCCAGGATGGTCAGGGTGTGGAAGACCTCGTGGAAGCCGAACCAGCGCGGTGACGGGTCGGGCCGCTTGAGCCCGTAGACCACGCCGCCGATCGTGTAGAGCGCGCCGCCGATCAGCGCCAGGATCAGCACGGCCAGGCCGAGCCCGGTGCCCAGCCCCAGCCCGCCCTCGACGAAGGCGCGCAGGTAGAAGATGGCGGCCCATCCCATGCCGATGTAGAGCGCGGTGTAGAGCCAGCGGGGCGCGGTCACCCAGAAGATCCGGAAGAGCACGCCGAGCCCCGCGCCGACCCAGATCACCGTCAGCATGACCACCCGGTCGGTGCCGTCGAGCAGCAGCAGCGTGAACGGCGTGTAGGAGCCGGCGATCAGCAGGAAGATGTTCGCGTGGTCGAAGCGCTTCCAGAAGGCGTGCAGCCGCGGCGACCAGGTGCCCCGGTGGTAGATCGCGGAGACGGTGAAGAGCAGCAGTGCGCTCGCGGCGTACACCGCGGACCCGAAGCGGGTCGCCGCCGTCGGCGAGAGCGCGATCAGGACGATCCCGGCGGCCAGCGTCAGCGGCGCGTTGACCAGGTGGAGCCAGCCGCGCAGCTTGGGCTTGACCTCGGCGAAGACCCCGCTGAGCGTGTCGTCGACACGGTCGTGCAGGTTGTCGAGGCGGGCGCGGAGGGTGTCGGTCATCTGTCTCGTCAGGCTATCGATGGTGCGGTTGATCCCGCGTGTATGTCGTCCCGATTCTACCGAGTGCCGACCACTCGATCCCGAAGTTGCACGCAAGTGCAAGCAACATCACAGCCCCACCTCGGGTAGTCCCCAACGTTTCGCAGGGGCTACTGGCGCGTAACCCCTGCAGAACGTTGGGGACTACCCCGCTGCGGCACAACCCTGTGGATAAAGGCGCGCAAACTTCAGTAACCTGAGGCATCCTCATGAATATGAAGGACTTCCAACCGGCGCCGTTCGACTCCGCTCGCCCCCATTTGATCGCGCCCGTGCGAACCGACCCGCGCGGCGTGACCGGGCCCACGAGATCGCAGGCGGCCACCGGTCGCTGGCGGAGGACTTCGCGCGGGCTCTATGTCCCGTCATCCGTCGATCCCACCGTCGTCGAGCAGCGGATCGTCGAGGCGGCGGCACTGCTACCGAGGCGGTACGGCGCGGTGACCGGCTGGGCGGCGTTGCGATGGCTGGGGGGTGCTTGGTTCGACGGCAGCGCACCGGACGGTACGGCGCTGCTGGTGCCGCTGGCGTCGCCGCTCACCTTCCGGGGCGGCCCGGGCGCGCGGGTGTGCGAGGAGCGGCTCGACCCCGCCGAATTGCTCGTGGTCGACGGCCTGGTCGTCACCAACCCGACCCGGTCGGTCTGCTACGAGATGCGATACGCGCGGAGCCCTCGCCACGCCGTACAGACGCTCGACCTGGCCGCCTACAACGACCTGGTGTCGATCGATGAGTTGGTCGAGTACGTCGAGCGCCACCCCGGCTGGACCGGCATCGACACTCCGCGCACCTGCGCCGCGCTCGCGGACGAGAACTCCTGGTCGCCGTCCGAGACTCACTTCAGGTGGATCTGGGAGACGCTCGCCGGGTTGCCGCATCCGCTGTGCAATCGGCCCGTCTTCAACCGGTCGGGCGAGCACATCGGGACCCCGGACCTGCTGGACGCCTCGTCCGGGCTGGTGGGCGAGTACGACAGCGCGCTCCACCTGGAAGGCCGGCAGCGGCGACGTGATCGTGAGCGGGACGAACGCTATCGCGACCACGGACTCGAAGTGGTGCCGATGCTGACCGGCGATGCGGCCGACCCGGAGGCCGTCGCGCTGCGGATCCGGAAGGCGCTCGCGCGCTGCCGGCCGCTCCCGCCTGACCAACGGAGGTGGACGGTCGAGCCGCCTGGGTGGTGGACGCCGACCTTCACCGTCGCTCAGCGTCGGGCCCTGGATCTCGGCGAGCGTGAGTGGCTGCTCCGGTTGCGGCACACCACGGGCTGATGGTCGCGCCGGCGATGTCAGAGCGTGACGTCCTCCAGCATCTCGGTGACGAGGGCGGCGACGGGCGAGCGCTCGGACCGCGACAGGGTGACGTGGGCGAAGAGCGGGTGGCCCTTGAGCTTCTCGACCACCGCGACGATGCCGTCGTGGCGGCCGACGCGGAGGTTGTCGCGCTGGGCGATGTCGTGGGTGAGCACGACCTTGGAGTTGGCGCCGATCCGCGACAGCACGGTCAGCAGCACGTTGCGCTCCAGCGACTGCGCCTCGTCGACGATCACGAACGAGTCGTGCAGCGACCGGCCCCGGATGTGGGTCAGCGGCATCACCTCGAGCATGCCGCGGTCGAGCACCTCCTCGATGACCTCGGTGGAGGTGAGCGCGCCGAGGGTGTCGAAGACCGCCTGCGCCCAGGGGTTCATCTTCTCCGACTCCGAGCCGGGCAGGTAGCCGAGCTCCTGGCCGCCGACCGCGAAGAGGGGCCGGAAGACGACGACCTTCTTGTGCTGGCGCCGCTCGAGCACGGCCTCCAGCCCGGCGCACAATGCCATCGCCGACTTGCCGGTGCCCGCGCGCCCGCCGAGGGAGACGATGCCGATCTCGGGGTCGAGCAGCAGGTCGAGCGCGATCCGCTGCTCGGCCGAGCGCCCGTGGATGCCGAAGGCCTCCCGGTCGCCGCGGACCAGGTGCACCCGCTTGTCCGGCCCCACCCGGCCCAGCGCGGTCCCCCGGTCCGAGAGCAGCACCAGCCCGGCGTGGCAGGGCAGGTCCCGGGCCTCGTCGAGGTCGAGCGCGCTGTCGTCGTACAGCTCGTCGAGGTCGCGCGCCGCCACGTCGAGCTCGACCATCCCGGTGTAGCCGGCCTCGGCGTCGGCCACGGCCTCGGCGCGGTACTCCTCGGCGCGCAGGCCGACCGCGGACGCCTTGATCCGCAGCGGCAGGTCCTTGGAGACGAGCGTGACCTGGCGGCCCTCGTCCGCGAGGTTGCGCGCGACGGCGAGGATGCGGGTGTCGTTGTCGCCCAGCCGGAAGCCGCTCGGCAGCGCCTCGGGGTCGGTGTGGTTGAGCTCGACGCGCAGGGTGCCGCCGTCCTCGCCGATCGGGACCGGCTGGTCGAGCCGGCCGTGCGTGACCCGCAGGTCGTCGAGCGCGCGCAGCGCCGTACGGGCGAAGAACCCCAGCTCAGGGTGGTTGCGCTTGCCCTCGAGCTCGGTGATCACCACGACCGGCAGCACGACCTCGTGCTCGGCGAACCGCCGCAGCGCGCCCGGGTCGGCCAGCAGCACGCTGGTGTCGAGCACGTAGGTCTGGCTGGCGCTGGGCTGCAAGGTGTCGGGCACTGGTTCCCCTTGACGACCGCCGCGCACCCGCGCCCGGTCCGTTACTGCTCGCTGGTGGACCGGGTTCGCCGAGAGCCGGGGTGCCGGCCACGGAGCGCGGGCGGCCGTGGCCGCCGTGCGGTGTCGTCGTGAGCTGTCACGCTCGGGCCTCCCGATGCGGCGGGCTTCCCCACCCGCCGTTGCCTCGAACCTACGCCCGGCACCCCCGCTGCGCGCGGCAGGACACGCCCGAGCGCGGGTTACGTGCCGAAGCGGCGCTCCCGCTCGGCGTACGCGCGGATGGCACGCAGGAAGTCCACCCGTCGGAAGTCGGGCCACAGCGCCTCGCAGAAGTAGAACTCACTGTGCGCGCTCTGCCAGAGCAGGAACCCCCCGAGCCGCTGCTCGCCGGAGGTGCGGATCACCAGGTCGGGGTCGGGCTGGCCCTTGGTGTAGAGGTGCTCGGCGATGTGCTCGACGTCGACGGACTCGGCGAGCTCCTCGATCGTCGACCCTCGTGCGGCGCCGTCGAGGAGGAGCGAGCGTACGGCGTCCGCGATCTCACGGCGGCCGCCGTACCCGACCGCGACGTTGACCAGGATCCCGTCGATGTCGCGGGTCGCGTCGGCCGCGTCCTTGAGCCGCTGCGCCGTGGCCGCCGGCAGCAGGTCGAGCGCGCCCACCGGGTGCACCCGCCACCGCTGCGCCGCGGCGAGCGCGTCGACGGCCCCCTCGATGATCCCGAGCAGGCCGGTGAGCTGGTCGGCCGGCCGGTTGAGGTTGTCGGTGGAGAGCAGCCACAGCGTGACGACCTCGACACCGACCTCCTCGCACCAGCCCAGCAGCGGGAAGATGTTGTCCGCGCCGGCCTGGTAGCCGCCCGCCGTGTCGAGGCCGACCGACCTCGCCCAGCGCCGGTTGCCGTCGAGCATGACGCCGATGTGCTTGGGGATCCGGTCCTGGGGCAGGTGGCGCACGACCCGCGCCTCGTAGGCGGGATAGAGCACGCGTCGTACCGCCTGCTTGGTCCGAGACACCCACGCCACCACCCTTCGATGGTAGACCCGCGACGACGCCGCACCGGAGCGCCCCACCCACCCCTCCGCGGGGTAGTCCCCAACGTTCTGCAGGGGTTACGCGCCAGTAGCCCCTGCGAAACGTTGGGGACTACCCCGGCGGGGGGAGGGGTGGGGGTGTGGATGGACGACGGGGGAGAAGGGGTCACCCGGGGAGGATGAGCGGGGCGCCGGGCGGCTTCGGCGGGGTGCCAGGATGTAGCCGACAGCAGCAGCCGCGCACGTGAAGAAGGAGACGCAAGATGTCGTTCTGGGAGTCGTTCTGGGTTGTGATCCTGTGGTTCCTGTGGGCCACGATCTTCATCGCCTACCTGATGGCGCTCTTCTCGATCCTCACCGACATCATCCGCGACCGGGAGCAGAGCGGATGGGCGAAGGCGATCTGGATCCTCTTCCTGATCTTCGTGCCGTTCCTCACCGCGCTGATCTACCTGATCACCCGCGGCGAGGGCATGAGCAAGCGCAGCACCGAGGCCATGAAGCAGAACCAGGCGGCCGCCGACGACTACATCCGCACGGTCGCGGGCACCGACAGCGCCACGCAGATCGAGAAGGCCAAGGCCCTGCTCGACTCCGGTGCGATCTCGCCCGACGAGTACGCGCAGCTCAAGGCCAAGGCGCTCGCGGGCTAGGGCGGACGAAGATGAACGCCTTCCCCGCCACCAGGTTCGGCCCCGTCGAGTTGAACGTCATCTCGCTCGACGGCCCGCGCCCCTCGCCCGGGGTCCTGCACGCGCTGGCCAAGCAGGTCGAGGCGGGCGTGGTGCGGCTGCTCGACTTCGTGGTCGTCACCAGGTCCGTGACGGGCGCGGTCTCAGCGGAGGAGATCGACCTCGCTGAGTTCGGCCTGGCCGACCTGGCACCGCTGCTGCCCGGGCTGGCCGCCGACGAGGACCTGCAGGAGCTGGCCGACCAGCTGCCGCCCGGCGCCTCCGCCGCGATCGTCGCGCTCGAGCTGGCGTGGGCCAGCGAGCTCGCCGAGCAGCTCGCCGACGACAACAGCTTCGTCCTCGCGACCGAGCGGATCCCGGCGGCGGTGGTCAACGCGATCGTCGAGCTCACCGACGACCTCTGAGCAGCCCAACCCGAAGGAGCCAAAGATGCGCAGGATGGGACGACCGGGCCTGATCGGGCTCGCGGCGCGGACCGCCGTGGTGGCGGGCACGGCCAACGCGGTGAACTCGCGGGCCGCGAACAGGCAGGCCGAGCGCCAGCAGTTGGCGGCGCAGCAGGCGTACGCCGAGGCGGCCGCGGCGCCGCCCACGCCACCCCCGCAGCCGGTCGCGGCCGCGCCCGCGGCGGGCAACGACCTGACCGCCGAGCTCACCAAGCTCGCCGACCTGCACTCCGCGGGCGTGCTGACCGACGCCGAGTTCGCGGCGG
>JBDHZS010000104.1:0-12530 GCA_039812025.1 Nocardioides sp.
CATCCCCGGTCGCGAGGGCACGGGCACGAGGAGGCAGGGTCCGGCGGGGGCGGAGCCCGGAAGGCGGGGCGACGCGGCCGCGAGCACGGCGCCCACGGCGAGCGCCAGCAGCCGGGCCAGCGGGGCACGCAGGCCCAGGGCGGCGTGCTCCTTGTGCGCCAGCACCATCTCGCGCAGGGTGCCGTCGTACTCGCCCGTGGCGAAGGCCGGCGCCAACCCGGCGGGGCAGGGGACCGGAGCGGTCGGGGTCGCGCGCGTGGGCAGCGCCGCCTCGCAGTCGCCGCACAGGACCCGCCCCGGTGCCAGGCAGCCGACGCAGGCGCCGCCGAGCAGGAGGTCCGCCGCGGCGTCGCTCCACCCGGTCGGCCCGGACCGTCTGGTCGGAGTGGTCCACCCCGTGCGGCTCGGCTCACTCATGCGGCCATGCCACCACGCCCGGCGGCCGCCGACAAGGCCGCTCCGACCCGCCTGTGGACAACGCGGCCCGGCCCTGCGCGGTCTGCCACCGCGCGTCCGCGCCCCCGGGGCGGCTAGGGTCCATCGCATGGGCGAGACGCTGCCGATGTTCCCCCTGAACACCGTCGTGTTTCCGGCCGTGCGGATCCCGCTGCGGGTCTTCGAGGACCGCTACCGGGCCCTGGTGCGTCACCTGCTCACCATCGATGATCCGGACCAGCGCATGTTCGGCTCGGTCGGCATCCGCGAGGGCTACGAGGTCGGCGACCACGGCTCGCAGTCGCTCTACCGGATCGGATGCCGGCTGCGGCTCACGACCGCCACCAACCACCCGGACGGCACCTTCGACGTGGTCGCGACGGGGGTGGACCGGTTCCGACTGGACGCCCTGACGACCGACGGGCCCTTTCCCTCCGGCGAGGTGGAGCGGCTGGCCTCACCGCGCACGTCGGTCGCCCCGCAGGTGGTCGAGGACGCCCTGGCCGCGTTCGACGCCTACCGTGCCGTGGTGACGCAGTGGCGCGACGACCCGCACCCGACTCCCCTGCCGGGCGACCCGGTGCACCTGTCGTGGACGCTGGCCGCCGTGGCGCCCCTGGCTCTGCCGGAGCGCCAGGAGCTCCTGGAGTCCGACGACGCCTCGGCGCGGCTGATCGACGTCACGCACCTGCTGCGCCGCGAGGTCGAGGCGATGCGCGCGATCGCGTCGCTGCCCGCCACCGGAGTCGCTCGCACGCGCTGGTGCCCGAACTGAGGCTGTCCCATGGAGTCCGCCACGTGAAAGCTGCCCGATGAAGCGCTCATCCTCCGGCACGCCGGCCACCGAGCTGCTCTCGCGCGAGTCGGTGGCGTTCACGGTGCACCACTACCGGCACGATCCCCGCGCCACGTCGTACGGCACGGAGGCGACCGATGTCCTCGGCTTCGACCCGGACCGGGTCTTCAAGACCCTGATCGCCGAGCTCGACGGCGCGCTCGTGGTCGGGGTCGTGCCGGTGTCGGCGCGGCTCGATCTCAAGGCGCTGGCCCGCGTGCTCGGCGGCCGCCGGGCCGCGATGGCCGAGGTGGCGGCGGCGGAGCGCGCGACGGGGTACGTCGCCGGCGGTATCTCGCCGCTGGGCCAGCGCCGCCCCCACCCCACCGCGATCGACGAGACCGCCGAGCTCTGGGACACGATCTACGTCTCCGGCGGGCGCCGTGGCCTGAGCCTCGAGCTGGCGCCGGCCGAGCTGATCCGGCTCACCGGCGCCCGGCTCGGCGACATAGCCCGCTGAACATCGCCCGCTGAGGGCTACTCGTCCTCGGTGCTCAGGCGCACGACGGCGTGCGTGGTGTCGTCGTCGGCCCAGGAGGTCACGCCGAAGGCGACCAGCGGCGCGAGGTTCTCCGACGCCTCGGTGTTGCCCTCGGCGAGCTTGGTCAGCCAGTCGCCCGCGTCGAAGTTGACGAACATCACGCTCGCGGCGTCCTCGTCGGTGGCGATCACGCCGGTGTAGGCGTCGCTCCCGCCGAGGTCTCCATCGGCGAGCAGCGAGTCCCGGTACGACGAGCTCGGCGACACCGCGACCCGGTCTCCCTCGACCTTGGGCTCGAGCAACGCCGCCGCCTCGGGCGGCAGGCCGGCAGCGGTCCGCACCTTGTCCAAGGCAGCCTCGACCTCGTCGGCGTCGCCGTCGACGAGGAGCCCGACCGGCACGTCCTCGGGGTTGGGCGAGGCCTGGAGCGCTTCGAGGTCGATGTCGGAGCCCATGGCGAGGGCGAACCGGTCGCCGAGGAGGGCCTCGACGTCCGCGGGCACCGCGAGTCCGGTCTGGGCCTCGAAGTCGACGACCGCGTCGGTGAGGGTCGGGTTGGCGTCGAGTACGGCGCCCAGCCAGCCCTCGGCGAGCGAGGCGGCGACCGCGATCGAGGTGTCCTCGGGCAGGCCCTCGACCAGCTCGGAGGCGCTTTCCTCGCCGACCAGCTCCAGCGACTCCTCGGGCGTGTGGGCGGCGAAGCTCAGCTGCAGGGCGTCGTCGGCGAAGCCGAGCGAGGCGGCGGCGCCGCCGAACTCCTTGAACTGCTTCTCGACCTCGGGCGGGATCGTGGCCTCGGCGGCGGGTGTCTCGGTCTCGGCGGCCGGGTCGTAGGTCTCCAGGAACTCCTGGCACTCGGTCGAGGTGGGGTCGGTGCACGACTCGGAGTACTGCTCGAAGTAGTCGTCGGCCGGGTTGCTGCTGCCGGTGCCGAAGACGGAGTCGGCCTGTTGGGTCAGGGACGGCCCGAGGGTGTCGAGCAGCCACTCGCCGGCCGCGGGCGCCGCGTAGAAGGTGAGGATCCCGGGGTCGCCGATCTTGGACATCCACTCGCTGTAGCCGTCGTCGTCGGCGAGGCTGTCGGCCTCGGCGGCGGAGACGAGGGACTTGGCCTGGTCGGGCGTCTCGGCGAAGACGGCCCAGTCGCCGGCGATCTCCCACGAGCCGGCCTGGCCCTCGCCGCCCGAGCACTCCTCGATCGCCTTGAAGCCCTCCTCGGCGGCGTCGGCGTCGGTCACCTGGACGACGACCGCAGGCGTCGGCTGCTCCTCGCCGATGTCGACGGCCGCGATCGCCGCCTTCGACCCGAGCCAGGGCTCAATGTCCTCGGCGTAGTCCAACGCGCAGTCGGAGTCGGCCGTCGCCTCGTCGAAGAGGTCCTCCCACATCGTGTCCGCGGAGTCGAGGTTGATCTCGTCCGCGATCGCCGGGAACCGCTTGAGGAACTGGTAGGCCTCGACCTTCTGCGAGCCCGACGGGTCGAGGTCGACGGCGGCGTAGACCAGCGTGTCCTTCGGCAGCGCGCTCGCCGGCTGCGGGCCCGCGGAGGTGAAGGCGTACACGCCCCACGCCGCGCCGCCCAGTACGGCGAGGCCCACGGCACCGACCGCGACCTTGGTGAGCGTCCCGCGGCGCTTGGCCGGCGGCAGCTCGGACCCGGAACCGGGCTCGAGAATCTCTGGTTGTTGCTCGTAGGACCCCATGGCTGTCTCCCCCGAAAGGCCGGCTCCCGGTCCTCGGGAGCACACGTGTGTGGTCAGTTGCGGATCAACTGGCACCGAACTGTAACAAGCGATCGCAACTTGTCAGCCAACCGCGGGGTCCACGCGGTCCACGGGCCCCGCAGCCTCCGCAGGCGCCACGTGGTCCGTGCGGCCGGCCCGCCCGGGCAGGAGCCACCAGCCGACGAGCAGCCCGACCAGCGTCCCGACGGGGAACGCCAGCCACGCCCCCCACGCACCGAGGGTGATACCCGCGGCCAGCTCGCTGCGATCGGGGAGGTCACGGGCCAGCAGCGCCGGGTCGTCGGGTCCGAGCATCGGCCCCAGCAACGCCATCACGGTGCCCGCCAGCAACGAGCCCGCGAGACCGACCGCGAGCGCCCGCGGCGGGTCCTCGACGAGCAACGCCGCGGTCACCCCGCCGAGCAGGGCGCCGGTCGCGAGCGCGATCAGCACGTAGCTGCCCGTCCCGGCGAAGCCGGAGTTCAAGGCGGTGTCGTCGAGGAAGAACTCGCCGTCGACGACGACTCCCATGGGCGGCGTCCAGACCCACACCCAGACGCACGCCGCCAGGATCCCGGCGACCACGAAGCTGGCGAGCACGAGCGGGGCGCGGCCGCCGCTCAGCCGAGGCAACCCGGCCCCAGCAACTGCTTGAGGTCGGCGAAGAGCGCCGGGGACGCGGTCACCCGCAGGCCGTCGCCGAGCGTCATCACCGTGGTGCCCTGGCGCGCGAGCAGCCGCAGCCGCACCTCGGTGAGGCCGGGATGCGTCGCGATGACGTCGCGCAACTGCTCGACCACCGGCGGGACGCACCTGGTCACCGGCATGTTGATGACGACCGGCCCGCCCGATGCGTCGGTGAGGTCCGGCACGGTGATCTCCTGAGCGCGGATCTCCGGCTGGTCCTTGTCGCGCGAGAGCGAGCCCCGGACGCGGACGATCGAGTCCTCGCGCAGCTCGGTCGCGGCGAGCTGGTAGACGCTCGGGAAGCACAGCACCTCGATGCCGCCCTCGAGGTCCTCCAGGGTGAAGCTGGCCCAGGCGTCGCCGCGCTTGGTGATCCGCCGCTGCACGGTGGTGATCAGGCCGCTGACGACGATCGGGCTGCCGCCGGGTCGCTCCTCGTCGAGGAGCAGTTGCCCGATCGCGCAGTCGGTGCCCTGGGACAGGACGTGCTCGAGCCCGAGCAGCGGGTGGTCGGAGACGTAGAGACCCAGCATCTCCCGCTCGTGGCCGAGCAGCGTGGTCTTGTCCCACTCCTCCAGGTCGGGCACGGTGACCGAGACCCCGAAGCCGATCTCCTCCTCGTCGAGCCCGCCGAAGAGGCTGTCCTGCCCGATCGCCTCGTTGCGCTTGATGTCGACGTACTGGTCGACGGCCGTCTCATGGATCGCGACCAGCGCGCGGCGCCGGTGCTTCAGGTCGTCGAAGGCGCCCGCCTTGATGAGGGACTCGATCACCCGCTTGTTGCACACCGTGCTCGGCACCTTGGCCATGAAGTCGTTGAAGTCGGTGAACCGACCCTGCTCGGTGCGGGCGCGGACGATCTCGGCGACCACGTTGGCGCCGACGTTGCGGACCGCGGTCAGGCCGAAGCGGATGTCCTGCCCGGCCGGCGTGAACGTCGCCTCCGACTCGTTGACGTCCGGCGGCAGCACCTGGATCTTCATCCGCCGGCACTCGTTGAGGTAGATCGCCGACTTGTCCTTGTCGTCCTTGACCGAGGTCAGCAGGGCGGCCATGTACTCGCCGGGGTAGTGCGCCTTGAGGTAGGCCGTCCAGTACGACACCAGGCCGTAGGCGGCCGTGTGCGCCTTGTTGAAGGCGTAGTCGGAGAAGGGGACCAGCACGTCCCACAGCGCCTTGATCGCGGCCTCGGAGTAGCCGTTGGCGGCCATCCCCTCCGAGAACGGCTTGAACTCGGCGTCGAGGATCTCCTTCTTCTTCTTGCCCATCGCCCGGCGCAGCAGGTCGGCCTGTCCCAGGCTGTAGCCCGCCAGCTTGCGGGCCGCCTCCATCACCTGCTCCTGGTAGACGATCAGGCCGTAGGTGGTGTCCAGGATGTCGGCGAGCGGATCCGCCAGCTCGGGGTGGATCGGGTCGATCGGCTGCCGGCCGTTCTTGCGCAGCGCGTAGTTGGTATGGCTGTCGACGCCCATCGGGCCCGGACGGTAGAGCGCGAGCACGGCGGAGATGTCCTCGAAGTTGTCCGGCCGCATCAGCCGCAGCAGCGAGCGCATCGGCCCGCCGTCGAGCTGGAAGACGCCCAGGGTGTCACCGCGGGCCAGCAGCTCGTAGGCGCCGGGGTCGTCGAGGGTGAGGTCCTCCAGCACGAGGCGCTCGCCGCGGTTGCGCTCGATGTTGACGAGCGCGTCGTCGAGGATCGTCAGGTTGCGCAGGCCGAGGAAGTCCATCTTCATCAGCCCGAGGCGCTCGCACGTCGGGTAGTCGAACTGGGTGATGATCGCGCCGTCCTGGGGGCGCTTCATCAGCGGGATGACATCGAGCAGCGGCTCGCTGGACATGATCACGCCCGCGGCGTGGACGCCCCACTGGCGCTTGAGGCCCTCGATGCCGATCGCGGTGTCGACGACCTGCTTCACGTCCGCCTCGGCCTCGTAGAGCGACCGGAACTCGCCGCCCTCGCCGTACCGCTTGTGCTCCGGGTCGAAGATGTCCGGCAGCGGGATGTCCTTGCCCATCACCGCCGCCGGCATCGCCTTGGTGATCCGGTCGCCCATGCTGAACGGGTAGCCGAGGATCCGCGAGGAGTCCTTGACCGCCTGCTTGGCCTTGATCGTGCCGTAGGTGACGATCATCGAGACCCGGTCGTCGCCGTACTTCTCGGTGACGTAGCGGATCACCTCGCCCCGCCGGCGCTCGTCGAAGTCGACGTCGAAGTCGGGCATCGAGATCCGCTCGGGGTTGAGGAACCGCTCGAAGATCAGACCGTGCTCGAGTGGGTCGAGGTCGGTGATCCGCATCGCGTAGGCCACCATCGAACCGGCACCGGAGCCGCGGCCGGGGCCGACCCGGATGCCGTTGTTCTTCGCCCAGTTGATGAAGTCGGCGACGACCAGGAAGTAGCCCGGGAAGCCCATCTGGGTGATGACCCCGACCTCGAAGTCGGCCTGCTTGCGGACCTCGTCGGGGATCCCCTTCGGGTAGCGCTCGCCCAGGCCGCGCTCGACCTCCTTGACCAGCCAGGAGGTCTCGTCCTCCCCCGGCGGACAGGGGAACCGCGGCATGTAGGTGCCGTTGCCCTCGGTGAACTCGACCTCGCACCGCTGCGCGATCAGCAGCGTGTTGTCACAGGCCTCGGGCAGCCCGTTGCGCTCGCCCCACAGCTCGCGCATCTCCGCGGCGGACTTGATGTAGTAGCCGTCGCCCTGGAAGGCGAACCGCTTGCCGCCCTTGTCGTACGGCGGCTCCGACATGACGCTCCCCGAGGAGACGCAGAGCAGATGCTCGTGCGCCGGGGCGTCGGAGGGCATCACGTAGTGGGAGTCGTTGGTCGCCACCGGCGGGATGCGCAGATCCTTGCTGAGCCGCAGCAACCCGTCACGGACCCGGGTCTCGATGTCGAGGCCGTGGTCCATCAGCTCCAGGAAGTAGTTGTCGCGGCCGAAGATGTCCTGGAACTCCGCGGCGGACTCGCGGGCCTTGTCGTAGTCGCCCAGGCGCAGCCAGGTCTGCACCTCGCCGGACGGGCAGCCGGTGGTGGCGATCAGGCCGGCGGCGTACTCCGAGAGCAGCTCGCGGTCCGCCCGCGGCTTGTAGAAGTAGCCCTCCATCGACGACCGGGACGAGAGCCGGAAGAGGTTGTGCATCCCGGCGGTGGTCTCGGCGAGCAGGGTCATGTGCGTGTAGGCACCCGAGCCGGACACGTCGTCGCCGCCGCCGTCGCCCCAGCGGACCCGCTTCTTGTCGTAGCGGGAGGTGTTGGGCGTGCAGTAGGCCTCCAGCCCGATGATCGGCTTGACGCCGGCGGCCTGGGCCTTGGAGTAGAAGTCGAAGGCGCCGAAGACGTTGCCGTGGTCGGTCATCGCGATCGCCGGCATCCCCAGCTCCGCGACCCGCGCGAAGAGGTCGGGCAGCCGTGCGGCGCCGTCGAGCATCGAGTACTCGGTGTGGTTGTGGAGGTGGACGAAGTCGCCGGACGACATCTGCTCAGACTTCTCCCAACTCGGGCAAGGGGACGGGCAAGTGGGCCATGCAAGTGGATCGGGACCGGGGGCCGAGAACCGGGTCGGGGAAGGGCGCCCAGCCTACGTGACCCGACCCCCAGATCCTCGCAGACCTTCCGTGCCGGCGGCGATGCTCTCGGCGATCACGACGTCCATGATCCGCGCCAGCCGCTCGACGCCCAGGCTGGGCGCCAGCTCGGACATCGCCTCGGCGATCTGCCGCTCCCGGTCCGGGTCGCGCGGCGGCGGCCAGGCCTCCCGGTCCCGGGCGAGCTTCCTGCGCTGGACGGCGGCGGTCAGCTCGGCGCGCCGCTGCAACAGCCCGGCCAGCGAGGCGTCGATCTCGTCGATGCGGCGGCGCAGCCCGCCGATGTCGCCGTTGCCCGAGCCCGGGGCGTCAGGGTCAGTCGGCATGGCGGATCACCTCGAGCGCGTGCCGCAGGTCGTCCGGATACTCGGAGGTGTAGGTGACGTAGTCACCGGAGTCGGGGTGCTCGAAGCCGAGGCTCACCGCGTGCAGCCACTGCCGCTCCAGGCCCACCCGGCGTGCGAGCACCGGGTCGGCGCCGTACAGGTGATCGCCGACGCACGGGTGGCGCAGGGCGGCCATGTGCACCCGGATCTGGTGGGTCCGGCCGGTCTCGAGGTGCACCTCGAGCAGGCTCGCGTAGCGATGTGCCTCGAGCGTCTCGTAGTGGGTGACGGAGGGCCGGCCGTCGGCGCGCACCGCGAACTTCCAGTCCGACTTCGGGTGGCGTGCGATCGGCGCGTCGATCGTGCCCTCGAGCGGGTCGGGGTGGCCCTGGACCAGGGCGTGGTAGGTCTTGTCGACCCGGCGGTGCCGGAAGGCGTTCTTGAGCACCGAGTAGGCGTGCTCGGACTTGCAGATCACCATCACCCCCGAGGTGCCGACGTCGAGGCGCTGGACGATGCCCTGCCGCTCGGGGGCGCCCGAGGTGGCGATCCGGTAGCCGGCGCCGGCGAGGTGTCCGACCACGGTCGGCCCGGTCCAGCCCATCGAGGGGTGTACGGCGACCCCTACCGGCTTGTCGATCACGACGATCGAGTCGTCGTCGTGGATGATCTCCAGACCCGGCACCGGCTCGGCGACCACCTGCAGCGGGTCGCCGAGGGCGGGGATCGTGACGTCGAGCATCGCCCCGGCGTGGACCCGGTCGCCCTTGGCGGCGCCGGCGCCGTCGAGTTGCACGTGCCCCTCGGCGATCAGGGCGGCCGCCCGGGTCCGCGAGAGCCCGAACATCCTGGCGAGGGCGGCGTCGAGCCGCTCTCCCTCGAGGCCCTCGGGGACGAGGACCACACGCTGTTCGGCGGCCGCGGTCACGACTCTCGCTCCTGGTCCTCGGCCGGGCTACCGTCGATCTGGATCCCGCGGAAGGCCTGGACGATCACCAGCGCGGCGCCGAGGTTGATGCAGATGTCGGCGACGTTGAAGACGGGCCAGTGGGGCACGGCGAAGAAGTCGATCACGTGGCCGCGCAACGGACCGGGGTCGCGCAGCAGCCTGTCGGTCAGGTTGCCGGCGATCCCGGCGAGCAGCAGGCCCAGCGCGACCGCCCACAGCAGCGACCCCGCCAGCCGGCGGCTCAGCCAGAGCACGACCCCGACCGCGACGATGGCGAAGATGCTGATCGCGACCGTGAACTGGGTGCCGAGGCTGAACGCGGCGCCGGGATTCCTGACGTAGGTCAGCCAGAAGAGCCCGGGGATCAGCTCGACCTGCTCCCCGCCCGCGAGGCGGGCGGCCGCGAGCGCCTTGGTGAGTTGGTCCGCCGTGTAGGCCGTGAGCGCGATCAGCGCGAAGGCGACCCGGACGCGCCTGGTCGAACGGCCGGTCGAACGGTCCGTCGATCGCCCAGTGTGCCGGGGAGCGGGCCCGTCGTCGGCGCTCAGCGGCGTTCCTCGCGTCGCTTGCATGACATGCAGAGTGTCGCACGCGGGAACGCCATGACCCGCAGCTTCCCGATCGGGTTGCCGCACGCCTCGCAGATCCCGTAGCTGCCGTCGTCGATGCGTGCCAGCGCCCGATCGATCTGGGCCAGCATGTCGCGTTCGTTGTGCAGGACGGTGAGCTCCTGGTCGCGCTCGAAGCTGGTCGCCCCCATGTCCGCCTGGTCGTGGCCCGCGCCGTCGCCGGCGTCGCGCATCAGGCCGAAGAGCTCTTCCTCGTGGTCCTTGAGCAGACCCATGATCCGGTCCCGGTGCTCGGTGAGCTCGTCGAGCACCTCGCTCAGCTCGGCCTCGGTCCAGGCGGACTCGCCGTCCTGGACGACGAGGTCGGCGCTCCGGCGACGCCGGTCGGCCATGCTGCGGGTCATGGCCGGCCGTCAGCCTTCGTCGTCCAGGAGGGCGCCGGCCTGATCTGCGGCCCCGTCCTCGGAGTCCAGCCGCTCGAGCTGGGCGTGGAAGTACTCGCGCAGCCGCGAGCGATACTCCCGTTCGAACGCCTTCAGGTTCTCCACCTCGACGCCGAGCTGCTCGCGCTCGCTCTCCAGGTCGCTCATCAGCTCGGTACGCCGCTCGGCGGTCTCCTCGTCGAGCCGTCGGGCCCGGTTGCGGGCGTCCTCCTCGACCTGTGCGGACTCCTCGGCCGTCTTGGTGGTGAGCGCGTCGGCGGCGTCGGCGGCGTCGGCGGTGAGCCGCTCGGCCTCCTCGGCCGCGTCGCCGCGGAGTTGCTCGGCCTCGGCGCGGGCTCCCTCGACGAGCTCGTCGGCGTTGCGGGTCGCGATCTCGAGCAGTCGCGCGGCCGCGGTCGATGCCTCGGTGACCGTCTCGACGCGGATGGTCTCCACGGGCACACCCGCCGTCTTCGTCGCCGGCGCCGCGCTCCCCCCGGCGAGTTGGGCGCGCAGGTCGTCGGCCTCGCGGGCGAGGCGCTCGAGCTCGGCCTCGACCTCGTCGAGGAACTGGTCGACCTCGCCCATGTCGTAGCCCTCGCGGAGCCGGACCGGAGTAAAGCGCTTGTTGCTCACGTCCTGTGGAGTCAGCGGCATGACCTCACCCATTCACTTGTCGTCGGGAGCAGAAGAATAGCGGTCGTGGGCGACGGCGAACGCGCAGGTGGGCGGCGGGTCAGCTCTGGTTGAAGAAGCCGCCCTCGGCGATCCGCCGTTTGTCCTCGGCGGCGACGGTGACGTTGTGCGGGGAGAGCAGGAAGACCTTGTTGGTCACGCGCTCGATCGTGCCCCGGGTCGCGAAGATCAGGCCGGCCGCGAAGTCCACGAGCCGCTTGGCGTCGGCGTCGTCCATGTCGGTGAGGTTCATGATCACCGGGGTGCCGTCGCGGTACTGCTCGCCCACGGTCCGCGCCTCGTTGTAGGTGCGCGGTTGCAGGCTGACGATGCGGGACAGCTCGGCCACCACGCCCGTGGGACCGGTCCGCTCGCGCCGCTCCGCCAGGTCGGCGACCGGGGCGGGGCTGCGCTCTGCGACCTGGCCGGTGCCGGCGACCGGCTCTCGGGCGCCTTCGGGTGCCCGATCCTGATCGTCGGCGTAGTCGTCGTACCGGCCGGTGTCCTCCACCAGGCCCAGGTACTCGCCCATCTTGCGGAACGCGCCGCTCATCTTCGGTCCTCCGGCTCAATCGCCCGCGCCGATGCGCGGCGCTCGCTGGCCCGCCCGGGCCTCCTTGCTGGCGAGGTTACTTGATCTGCGGCCTCGGTCCGAGGACCGCGTGGCCGACTCGCACGTGTGTCGCGCCACGCTCGATCGCGGCCTCGAGGTCGCCGCTCATGCCGGCCGAGAGCCAGTCCGCCTCCGGATGGGCGGCGCGGAATCCGTCGTGGATCGCGGCGAGGCGATCGAACGCCGCCGCCGGGTCCTCGCCCAGCGGGGCGACCGCCATCAGCCCGCGTAGCCGCAGGTGCTCGGTCGCCTCGGCGGCGTCGGCCAGCGCGGCCAGCTCCGCGGGGTCGCAACCCGAGCGACCGGCGGCACCCGGCGGGTCGAGGCTGACCTGGAGCAGGACGTCGAGGTCGCGGCCGCGCTGCGCCGCGCCCCGGGCCAGCGGGGCGAGCAGCTTGCTCCGGTCGATCGACGACACGACGTCGGCGTACCCCGCCACCGCGGCGGCCTTGTTGGACTGCAGCCCCCCGATGAAGTGCCAGCGCACGTCGGCGGCCGGCTCCTCGGCGACCTGGGCGGCCTTCGCGACGGCCTCCTGGTGCCGGTTCTCCCCGACGTCGGTGACGCCGAGGCTCGCGAGCAGGCGCACGTCGGCGGCGGGGAAGAACTTGGTGACGACCACGAGCGTGACGTCGGCGGGGTCTCGGCCCGCCGCGGTGGCCGCGGCCTGGATCCGGCCCTGGACCCGGGCGAGGCCCTCCGCGATCTCCTGCTCTCTGCTCATCGGCCCATCCTCACTCATCGGTCACTCTCCCCTCCCTGCGTCATACGTTTCGTGGCCCATGACCCTCGGGATGTATGACGTCCCGCGGCCTTCCGCCGAGACGTCATACCGACTGTGGCCCATGACCCCCGGAGGGTATGACGTCCGGCGGGGCGCTCATCCAGACGACGCCCGCGAACCGGTGCGCCGCGGCGCCGTCGCGGCGGTACGACGGCCACGCCTCGTCGGTGAGGGTGCACCGATCCACGGCGGTCTCGTGGACCCCCTCGGCGGCGAGTTGGGCGCTCACGCCCGCGCCCAGGTCGAGCGCGGGGGTGCCCCAGCGCGAGGTGGCATGCGCCTGGGGTACGACGGCCGCGACCTCGGCCTGCAGCTCGGCCGGCACCTCGTAGCATTCGCCGCAGACATGCGGCCCGACCCAGGCCCGGATCTCACCGGCTTCCGTGCCCGCGCCCAGGGCGCGCATCCGAGCCACGGCCGCAGGCACCACGAACGCGGCCAC
>JBDHZS010000105.1:0-12431 GCA_039812025.1 Nocardioides sp.
GCACTTCAATGACAGCCAGGTTATCAACAGGGTATTCCACAGCTGTGGATATCCCGGTCTGCCGGGACCAGTCCTGTGGATAACCTGCAATTTAGCGCCGACTCGGCGTGTTCTGCGTGCAATTTAGCGCCGACTCGGCGGGAGGGCCGGCTAGATATCTAGCTGGAGCAACACTTTTCGGGGTGGGTACACATCGAAAAGTGCCACCCCGCCTGCATACCTTGATGAAGCAGCGGCGGGCGGGACGAAAGAGACGGCCCGCGAGCCGCCCCGAGGCACAGGTGGTCTAGACCACTGTTCGAAGAAGTCAGCGCGTCGCAACTGCCCCACCAGCAACAAGAACAACACCAGCCACACCGGCAGCTCCGCCGGGGCCGTGGCGCACGGCCCCGGCCGGGGTGCGCGCCGGCGGGCAGCCCCCGCCCTCTGGCAAGGTTTTTTGGCAACCGTGTACGTGACGCGTCCGACGGTGCTCTACTCAAGGGGAACAAGCCGGTTCCCATGAGCCATGAGGAGAGCCATGAGGCATCTACGGACTCGATCCAAGATCGGTGTCACGGTGGCGGCGGTGGCCGCTGTCGCGTTCGGCACCTTGGGCAGCCTGCCGCCCACCGCGGCCGCTGACCCAGAACCCACAGGCGGCGCGCAGGGCACGTCCGCCGCACAGGAGGGCCAGTCCGCCGCAGTCAGCGGCGAGGCCCCCAAGGTCTTCAAGACCTATCAGTTGAAGGGCGGCTACGTCGCGGGCGGGATCAGCCTGCGCAACCGCGGCTTCGGCAAGATCAAGATCTCAGGGATCCCGAAGGGAGCCAAGGTCAAGGGCGCCTACCTCTTCTGGTCGGTGCTGCACAACAGCGAGACCGCGGCGCTCAAGAAGGGCAAGTTCGCGGGCAAGAAGATCAAGGGCACGAAGGTCGGCTCCGGCGACAGCCCCTGCTGGACCCAGTCGTCCAAGGGGTACGCCTACCGCGCCAACGTCACCAAGAAGGTCAAGGGCAACGGGACCTACGCGCTGAAGGGCTTCGCCTCGGGCAACAAGAACGCCGTCGACCCCTGGACCGAGAGCAAGGTGCCGCAGGCCGAGGGCGCCTCGCTGGTCGTGGTCTACAAGAAGGCCCGCTACCCGCTGACGAAGGTCATCCTGGCCAGCGGCTACGCGGAGGTCTCCACCGGCGACACGGCCAGCAGGACGCTGCCGTTCGGCTTCGCGGCGACCAACCCGGTCGGCGCGGTGAAGACCACCTTCATCGGCGGCGACGGGCAGAGCGCGGACGAGCCCGCCAGCACGGTGAACGGCATCGCCGTTCCCGAGGCCGATTGGGACGGCACGGACGGGCCGACGCCCGCCTACTCCCAGGGCAACCTGTGGGACACCGACACCGCGAACCTGCCGAACTACGTGAAGCCCGGCAACACCTCCGCGACGATCAACGTCTCGGGCGGCTCGGACTGCCTGGCCTGGGTCGGGCAGGCGTTCTCGATCGGTGTCAACGGCAACGTCGACACCGACGGTGACGCCCTGAAGGACGGCTGGGAGGCCAACGGCTACGACCACAACGGCGACAACGTCATCGACGTGAACCTGCCGGGGATGGGCGCGAGCGTCGTACGCAAGGACCTGTTCGTCGAGATGGACTACATGAACGCGGGCTTCCTGCCGACCGACGCCGACCTGGCCCGGATCGTCAGCGTGTACGCGAACGCACCCCAGGCCAACAACCCGAACGGCCAGAAGGGGATCAAGCTGCATCTCGACGCAGGCGCGGTTCGCCCGGCGTACAACCTGGGCGGCGGCAACGCGGTGCCCTTCGACGCCGACCTGAACCCGGTGGTCCCGGAGTTCAACGCGATCAAGGCGGGCAACTTCGCCAACGCGCGGTCGAGGACCTTCTACTACATGATCTGGGGCAACGGCTACAACGGCGGGAGCAGCAGCGGCAACGCGTTCAACATCCCGAACGACAGCTTCCTGGTCACGCTGGGACTCTGGCCGAGCGACGGTACGCCGGACCAGCGGGTCGGCACGTTCATCCACGAGTTCGGCCACGCCCTCGGTCACACGCACGGCGGCAACGACCACGGGAACTACAAGCCGAACTACCTGAGCGTCATGAACTACTCGTTCCAGCTCGATGGCGTGCCGCGCGCCAACGGGACGCGGTACTTCGGCTACTCCTCGTTCAAGCTGCCCAGCCTGAACGAGAACAACCTGAACGAGAGGAAGGGCCTGCGCAGCAAGAAGGCGAAGGCCTGGGACACCCAGTGGGTGTGCCCGAACTTCTCGTTCGCCGCCGGTGGTCCGGCCCACAAGAACCTGGACTGGACCTGCAACGGTTCGCTGTCCACGAGCGTGGGGGCCGACATCAACGGTGACGGCACGAGGAACACGCTCGGGACCGCCAACAACTGGGGCAACATGATCTACGGCGGCGGCGCCGTGGGTGGTGTCGACGCGCTCATGGCGAGCGAGTCCATGGCGGATCTGGAGGACGAGCTCACCCTCGAGACGTACCAGGAGCACCTCGCCCATCTCAGCGACTAGCTGGGAATCCAGGGCATCAGAATCGGCGGTGGCCGTCCTCCCCGGAGGGCGGCCGCCGCTGCTGTACAGTGAGGCCCGCAGTGGTTCGGCCGGGCTTGCCCGGCCGTCGTAAGAGGGAACCCGGTGGGAATCCGGGACTGCCCCGCAGCGGTGAGTGGGAACGAACGGCGTCACAGGCACTGGGCCGACGGCCTGGGAAGCGGCGCCTGGTAGGTGGGCTCCATCCGGAGCCGGCGCCCGTGAGTCCGAAGACCTGCCAGTGCGCCGGGGCCATCCGTCCCGGTCCACCCACCGAGCTCGCGAGGGATGAGCTGAGGATGAATCTTCCGGACCCTGCACGACTGATCTCCTTCCTGACCGCCCGGCTCCGCGAGGAGCTCGGCGAGGTCTGGGGCCGCCCCGGGATGGCGGCGCAACTGGGGGTCCTCGACGACCTGCTCCGCATCCTCGCCGCCGGCCGGCTCCCGGTGCGCACCGAGCTCGGGATGCTCTTCCTGGCCTACGGCCAGCACCCCGACTTCGACGGCCGGTGGCACGCCTACCTGCATTAGCAGATCAAGGTAAGGTTTGGCTCGCCTAAATCCCTGGAAGGACCCGAGCCACATGCCTTACACCCCGCGCCGCATCGTCGTCCTCGCTGCGGCTGCCACCCTCACCCTCGCCGCGTGCGGCGGGACCGACGAGAACGACCCGCAGGCCTCGGGAGCCACGGACGACGGGGGCTGGTCCTTCGTCAACGGAGACGGCAAGACCGTCGAGCTCGACCAGACGCCCGATCGGATCATCGCCCACGCCGGCGAGGCCGCCGCGCTGATGTCCTTCGGCATCAAGCCGGTCGCCATCTACGCCGACGAATCGGTCAAGACCGACCCCAACCTGCGCGACCTCGACCTCAGCGGGATCGAGATCATCGGCGAGGAGTGGGGCAAGATCGACGTCGAGAAGGCCGCCGAGCTGGCGCCCGACCTGATCGTCGCCGACTACTGGCCCGCCGAGAAGGCGCACAGCGGCATGGAGGAGGGCGTCGAGGCGAAGAGCAAGAAGATCGGGGAGCTCGCGCCCGTCGTCGGCATCTCGCAGGGCGACTCGATCCTCGACCTGGCCGAGGGCTACGAGGACCTGGCCGAGAGCCTCGGCGCCGACGTCGACGACCCCGAGATCGCCGCCGACGAGGAGCGCTTCGAGGAGGCTCGCGCGCAGTTCGAGGAGGCGGCCACCTCGCGGCCGGACCTGACCGCCTACGGGATGTCGCCGTTCGAGGACAAGATCTACGTCGCCAACCCGGAGTACGCCCCCGAGCTCCTCGACTTCATCGCGTGGGGCCTGAAGGTGCAGACCCCCGAGCGTCCGGACCCGGACTTCCCCTACTGGCAGACGCTCAGCATGGAGAACGCCGACAAGTACCAGCCCGACCTGATCTTCTGGGACGACCGGGCCAACCTGAACAACGTCGCCGACCTCAACCAGGAGTGGCTCGAGGAGCAGCCCGCCTGGGGCAAGGTGCGGGCCGCGAAGGCCGGCGCCGTCGCTCCCTGGCCCGCCTTCTGGATCCACACGTACGGCGACTACGCGACCGAGCTGGAGGAGCTCACGCCGATCATCCTCGAGGCCGACGACAGCATCGGGGATGAGTGAGCGGCAGCCACAGTGAGCGGCGTCCCTCGCTCCTGACCGCGGGGCTCGCCGGCCTGGTCGTCCTGCTCGCGCTGCTCGCCTTCGTCAGCCTGACCCAGGGATCGCGTGACATCGCCTTCGGCGATGCGTGGCGGGCGCTGCTCGCGATGCACGGCGACGGCTCGATGGACGACACCGTGACGCTCGAGATGCGCGTCCCGCGGACGATCCTCGGGCTGCTGGTGGGCGCCGCGCTCGGGCTCGCCGGCGCGATCCTGCAGGGCTTCACCCGCAACCCGCTGGCGGACCCGGGGATCATGGGGATCAACGCGGGCGCGGCGCTGTTGGTGGTCCTGGCGATCAGCGTGCTCGGGATCACCGACATCCGCGGCTACGTCTGGTTCGGGATGCTCGGCGCGCTGCTGGCGACGATCCTCGTCTACACGATCGCCTCGTTCGGCCGCGAGGGCGCGACCCCGGTGAAGCTGGCCCTGGCCGGCGTCGCGATCACCGCCGGCCTGCAGTCGATCACCAGCGGGATCGTGGTGACCAACATCGAGGCCCTCAACGCGCTGCGGTTCTGGCAGGTCGGCGCCCTCGCCGGTCGCTACGCGCCCGTGGTCACCGGCGCGGCGCCCTTCCTGCTCGCCGGGATCGTGGCATCGCTCGCGCTGGGCCGCACGCTCAACGGGCTCGCGCTCGGCGAGGACACCGCGCGCGGCCTGGGGATCGACGTACGACGCGCCCGCTGGATCTCCTTCGGCGTCGTGACGCTGCTCGCCGGCGCGGCGACCGCGGCATGCGGGCCGATCGTCTTCCTGGGCCTGGTCATCCCGCACGTCGCCCGGGGCATCTGCGGCCCCGATTACCGGTGGATCCTGCCCTACTGCCTCCTGCTCGGCCCGGTCGTGCTGCTCCTCGCCGACATCGTGGGGCGGCTGGTGGCGGGGGAGGCCGAGATCGAGGTCGGCGTCGTCCTCGGCATCCTCGGGGCGCCGTTCTTCATCGCGATCGTCCGCTTCCGGAGGCTGGCCGAGCTATGACCACCCTCGACACGATCCGCGCGATCCGGCGGCGGCGTACCCGCCGGGCGGTGTACGTCGGCCTCGGGCTCACGGCGCTGACGCTGGCGTTGGCCGCGCTCACGATGATGCTCGGCAGCTACCGCATCCCGCTGACCGACGTGGTCGCCTCGCTGCTCGGGATCGCGGACAATCCGACCGTCGACTTCGTCGTCCGCGAGCTGCGGCTGCCCGTCGCGGTGTCGGCGCTCGCGGTCGGCGCCGCGCTGGGGGCGTCGGGGACGGTGTTCCAGCAGGTGCTGCGCAACCCGCTGGCCTCCCCGGACATCGTCGGGGTCGCCGCCGGCGCGAGCGTGGCGGCGGTCTTCGGGATCGTCGTCCTGCACACCACGAGCCTCCAGACCTGCGCGATGGCGTTGGGCGGTGCTCTGGTCGGGGCGCTCGCGATGTATCTGCTCGCCTGGCGCGACGGGGTGAGCGGCTACCGCTTCATCCTCACCGGGATCGGGGTGGCGGCGATCTTCGAGGGGATGACGGGCTACCTGCTCACCCGCGCCGACCTCTACGACGCGCGCGAGGCCATGCACTGGCTGACCGGGACGGTCGGGCGCGCGGACGACGCGCAGCAGTACGCGCTGGCGCTCGGGCTCGTCGTACTGCTCCCCGCGGCGATGGCGTGGCAGCGGCAGCTGCGGCTGCTCGAGCTCGGCGACGACGCCGCGCGGGGCCTCGGCGCCCGCGCGGAGCTGGCCAGATTCGCGCTGATCGCGCTCGCCGTCTTCCTTGTCGCGCTCGCGGTCGCCGCCGCCGGGCCGATCGTCTTCGTCGCGCTGGTGGCAGGCCCGGTCGCCAACCGGCTGCTCGGCCCGGCCGCCGGCGGGATCCTGCCGGCCGCGCTCGCCGGGGCCAGCCTGCTCCTGGCCGCCGACCTGATCGCCAACCACGTCCTGCCGGTGCCCCTACCGACCGGCGTCATCACCGGCGCGCTCGGAGCGCCGTACCTCGTGTGGCTGCTCGCCACCGCCAACAAGGAGGGCCAGGGAGGATGACTCGCCTCAGCACGCGCGGGCTGTCGCTCGGGTACGACGACCGCGCCGTCATCGAGGGCCTCGACCTCGACATCCTCGACGGGAGCGTGACCGCGATCGTCGGGGCCAACGCCTCGGGCAAGTCGACGCTGCTGCGCGGCCTGGCCCGGCTGCTCACCCCCAAGGCGGGGGTGGTGCTGCTCGACGACCGGCCGCTCGCCGAGCTGTCGACCCGCGAGGTCGCGCGCCGGATGGGCGTGCTGCCCCAGAGCCCGGTGGCCCCCGACGGCATCACCGTCGCGGACCTGGTCGGGCGGGGCCGGCACCCGCACCAGGGCTGGTTCCGGCGCTGGGACGCCGCGGACGAGGAGGCGGTGGCGCGGGCGCTCGACGCCACCAACACCGCCGACCTCGCCGGCCGGCTGCTCCGCGAACTCTCCGGCGGGCAGCGCCAGCGGGTGTGGATCGCGATGGCCCTCGCGCAGCAGACCGACATCCTGCTGCTGGACGAGCCCACGACCTTCCTCGATGTCAGCCACCAGGTCGAGCTGCTCCGGCTGCTGCGCGAGCTCAACGCCGAGTCGGGCAAGACGATCGTCGTCGTGATGCACGAGCTCAACCTCGCGGCCCGGTACGCCGACCACATGATCGCGATGGCCGACGGCGCCGTGGTCGCCGAGGGTGTCCCCGTTGACGTCGTCACCGTGTCGCTGGTACGACGCGTCTTCGACCTCGACTGCGTCGTCATCCCCGACCCCGTCGCCGGCACCCCGATGGTCGTGCCCGCCTGAGCGCATGCATTTCTGCATGTTAAAGTGGCGGCATGGTTGCCATCCAGGTCCGCGACGTGCCGGAAGAGCTGCGTGACGTGCTCGCCCGGGACGCCCGCGCCCGTGGGCAGTCGCTGCAGGCGTACCTGCTGGAGGTGCTGCGGCGCCAAGGCGATGCCGCGCGCAACGCGGAGTTCCTGCGTACCTGGGAGCCAGTGAGGCCTTCGGCGCGGGCCGGGCGCGTCGACGTGGTGGAGACGCTGCATGAGGTGCGCGTCGAGCGCGATCGCCAACTGCTCGGGGACCACGCCAAGCGGTCGTCGTGATCGTCGTCGACGCGTCGGTCCTGGTCGAGCTCCTGACCGACGTCCATGGACTCGCGAGCGTCGTACGCGACCGGTTGGCCGAGGACACCGATTGGATCGGTCCCGAGCATCTCCATGTCGAGGTTGCCAGCGCGCTGCGCGGGCTCTGGCTGGGCGGCCGCTCGACTGGCGAGGAGTTCGACCGCCAGATTGGCGGGCTCAGCGCGATCGGGATCACGACCATGCCGGTCCTGCCGCTCCTGCCGCGCATCCGGGAACTCGCCCCGAACCTGACCGTTTACGACGCGGCGTACGTCGTGCTTGCCGAGCGCGCCGGGGTACCACTGGTGACGCTCGACGGGAAGCTCGCCGCGGTGCCCGGCGTCCGTGCGCGGGTGCACGTTCTGCGCGGCTGAGACGCCGCACGTCCGGTCAGGACGAGACGGGCTGTCGGGCGTACCAGACGGCGACGGGGATCAGGGCGAGCGCGAGCAGGCCGCCGCCGAGGGCGAGCGTGCTGAAGCTGCTGGCGTGGACGACGAGTCCGGACGCCGCACCGCCGCCGGCGCCGGCGAGCGCGATCAGCACGTCGACCGAGCCCTGGGTGCGGGCGCGGGTCTCCAGTGGCGTGGAGTCGACGATCAGGGCGGTGCCGGAGATGAGGCCGAAGTTCCAGCCGAGGCCGAGCAGGACCAGCGACGTCGTCAGCAGCACCATCGACTCGCCCGGCGCGACGGCGCCGACCAGACCGGCGGCCAGCAGCGTCACCGCGGCGGCGACCGCCATCGGGATCCGGCCCACCCGGTCGACGAGGCGCCCGGTGACCAGCGACGGCAGGAACATCGCCGCGATGTGCAGGCTGATCACCAGGCCGACCTGGCTCAGATCGTGGTGATGGGCGCGCATGTGGACCGGCGTCATCGTCATGATCGCCGCCATCGAGATCTGGGTCAGCACCATGATGGTCGCGCCGAGTACGACGCCCTTGGATGCGCCGCTCTCCGTGGCGCGGGTGTGGATGGGCTCAGCGCTGCTGCTGCCGCTGACGGTGGCGCTTGCCCGAGCCTGGGCGATCAGCAGCGGATCGGGGCGCAGGAAGACGAAGAGGAATCCCCCGGCGAGCCCGTAGGCGACCGCCGCCAGCAGGAACGGCCCGGCCAGCCGCGGGATCGCCAGCGACTCGGCGAGGTCGCCCATCGGCTCGATCAGGTTCGGCCCGGCCACCGCGCCGAAGGTGGTGGCGACCATGGCCATCGAGGCGGCGGTCGCGCGCTGGGACGGGGGAGCGAGGTCGGTGCCGGCGTACCTGGCCTGCAGGTTGGTCGCCGTACCGGCGCCGTAGATGAACAGGGAGAAGAAGAACAGCCACGGGTTCTCGATCACCGCCGCGACGACAATCCCGACCGCGCCGAGTGCGCCGACCGCGAAGCCGGCGGCCAGGCCGTTCCGGCGGCCGCCGACCTGGGAGTAGCGGCCGACGAGGAACGCGGCGAGCGCGGAGCCGAGCGTGAAGAGGCCCGCCGGCAGTCCCGCGACGCCCGCGCTGCCGAGCATGTCCTCGGCCAGCAGCGCCCCGACGGCGACGCCCGCGGCCAGCCCCGCGCCGCCGAGCAGCTGTGAGCCGACGACGGTGGCGAGGGTACGACGGTGCAGCGCGTGCAGGTCGGCGTCGGTGAGGGTGGTGGGCACGGCGGGTCCTTGTTCGGCGTCTGGGATGCGACTTGTATCCTAGTTTCGGGTGATGACGATGACCAAACCGCAGCGAGCCGCCGATCGGGCGCACTCCTACCTCCGCGAGGAGATCATGCAGGGTCGGCTCGCCCCCGGGACGATGCTCAGCGAGAACGACCTGGCGGCCACGCTCTCCATGAGCCGGACGCCGGTCCGGGCCGCGCTGGCCCGTCTCCAGGACGAGGGGTGGGTGAGGATTTATCCCCAGCGCGGGGCGTTGGTGCGCGCGCTCACCGAGCAGGAGGTGCGCGAGTCCGCGGAGGTCCGGCACGCGCTGGAGTCGGCGGGCGTGCAGCGGAGCGCGCCCGAGCGGCGGGCGGCGCTGGCGGAACGTCTGGGGGCCAACATCGTTGAGCAGGGGGCCGCGCTGACCCGGGGCGACTTCGCCGGCTTCACGGTCCTCGCGATGGCCTTCCACCGCGGCTTCGTCGAACTGGCCGGGAACCAGACCATGCTCGCGCTCTACGACCGGCTCCAGGACCAGCAGCAGCTGTCGATCGTGCGCAGCGCGGGCCGGATCTCCGGTGACCCCCAGTGGGTGCTCGAGCAGCACCGCACGCTGCTGGAGCTCGCGGCCGGCGGGGACTGGGTGGGGTTCGCCGCGAGCCTCAGGGACCACCAGACCGAGAGCTGAGCCCCCGGAAGAGCACGCTGGTCACGGCGTCGGCCAGCGCCTTCGGGTCGATGGGGCCGTCCGGGCGGTACCAGTCGGCGAGCGAGTTGACCATCCCGAAGATCAGCCTGCTCGCCAGCTCGGGATCGATGTCCGCGCGGAGGTCGCCCTCGGCGGCTGCCCGTCGTACGACGGTCGCGAGGCGCTCGTCGATGTGGCGCCTGCGCTCGAGAGCCTCCTGCTCCAGCGGGCTGTTTCCCCGCACCCTCAGCAGCAGGGTGACGGCCGGCAGGTGGGCCGCGAGGGTCTCGACGGCGCAGCCGACCGTCGTGCGCAGCCGCTCGTGGGCGCTGCCCTCGGTCGTCAGGGCCGCCGCCTCGTCGACCGCCGCGCTCAGCTCGCCGAGCGCCTCGTCGAGCGCCGCCGCCAGCAGGGCCTCCTTGCTCCCGAAGTGGTGGTAGACCGCCGATTTCGTCACGCCCAGCTCGCTCGCCAGGTCGCTGATCGACGTGGCGTCGTACCCCTGCCGGTTGAAGAGCTCGATCGCCCGGCGCAGCACCGTCTCGCGATCGTGGCCGGGCCGTCCTCGCGTCCTGCGTGCGCCCGGCTCCGACATGCGGGCCATCGTCCCACGCGGCCCTTGATCGAGCCACGGCCTCGTTGCATACTGGGATGCAACGAGGAGGCGCCATGGCACGGACAGCACACACGGTGGGGTTCTCGGTCACCCCGGAGCTGGTGGAGGACATCCGGGTGGTCGCGGACTACTTCACGGACGGCAACCGCTCCGCCTTCCTTCGGCTCGCGGTCGATGACTTCCGGAGCCGGATGCGCCACGAGCAGATGCAGGCATTCCGCGCAGAGGCGCGCCGCCAAACCGGCGGCCGGGTGCTGAGTGAAGCCGACGTGAGAGCCCTCGTCGTGGATGCGCTCGCGGATGGGTGAACCGATCCGCGTCGTCTTCGACGTTCACCTCTATGTCAACAATGTCCTCGGCGCGGACGCGCAGTGGCCGGTGATCGCTGAGGTCCCGCCAAGCTCGGGCAATGCTTCCGCCGACTCGATCGCGATCATCTTCGACAACCCGACGCGGTACGCGCTGTACGCCTCCCCACACATCGTGCGGAACACGGTGCGGGTCTTGAAGCTGGCCGGACTGGATGACGCGCTCGTGACGGCGTATCTCACCGCGGTCGAGGAGATCATCACCGAGAGTGGCGGGGATATCCGGGATCCCGGGGAGGTCCTCGATCTCGGGTCCCGCGACTTCGAGGACAACCACATCCTCGCGCTGGCCGCTGCGGTCGATGCGCACCTGATCGTCTCGGACGATGCCGATCTGACGACCCTGAGCCCCTGGCGCGGGAGGCCCATCATCCGCCCGCACGAGTTCGTCCGGCTCTACGTCACGTCCTCGCGCTCGTGACTCGGCCGTGTTCCAGAGGCGCCGCCAGCTCGCGGCCGTTTCGTGTTCGCTGAGCACGCACCTGATGCGTGCGGAGCACACCGTAAGCGATGTCGGCCGCGCGGTGTCCGCTTCTTACCCGGGTAGGGTGCGGGCGTGGAGATCAGCGCGCTTGTGCGCGATGCCGACCTGGGCGACCAGTACGAGGCCGCCTGGGCCAGCGATGCCGCCGGCGAGTGGGACGTCACGATCCGGGACGGGCTCGGCGACCCGGAGAGCAGTGATCGCTAGGGGTTGGGCTCCGTAGAGTCGTTCTATGGACCCGAATACCGAGGCGATCATCCGGCTCGCGTGGGCACGGCGACTCGGACTCGCGGACGAGGCGCTGCTGGGGAAGAAGCCGCGGGTGAGCGTCGTACGAGAGGGCGCGATCACGACCGTCAGGCTGTTCGACGCGGCCGTGATCGCTGGCCCGCAGCGGGCGCTCGACGAGATGGCAACCTGGAGTCATGACGCGCTCGCCCACCCGAGGTCGCTGCTCG
This sequence comes from Nocardioides sp., assembly GCA_039812025.1. Classification (GTDB taxonomy): domain Bacteria; phylum Actinomycetota; class Actinomycetes; order Propionibacteriales; family Nocardioidaceae; genus Nocardioides. Next base: position 11,573 of record JBDHZS010000105.1, read on the forward strand.
ACCTGGCGCGGGCGTGCGGCGGTGGGCGGCTGCTCGGCTCGGCGACGTTGTCGTACGCCGACCACACGGTCGACATCGCCGGGGATCCGCTGGTCGGCGACGATCCGGAGCTCCTCGCTGCCGTGGAGCAGGACACGCCCGCCGACGACCGCGCCGAGGCGGCGATGCCTGACCTCGACCGGTTGTTCGTCGTACTAGACGATGACGAGACCCCGGTCGCCGCATCCGGCTACGCGATCCAGGAGGGTCTGCTGGCCCACCTCACCGTGCTCACCCGGCTCACCGCGCGTCGTCGCGGCTTCGGTACGACGGCTGCCCGGATCGCCACCAACGATACCTACGACGAGGGCCTCGTCGCCGGGTGGCGCGCAGGCAAAGACAACCGTGCCTCCCGGGCCATCGCCGCCAGGCTCGGATACGTCGAGGTGGGCGATCGGACGGCTGTGCTGCTCTTCTCATGATGCCGTCGCGGGGACTATGCGGTGACTCGCGTGCAGATACTGCACGTGATCTACCGCATAGAGCCGGGTCGCCGGTCTCGTCGACTCCAACCTGACCCTGAGGGCAGGAGCAGGGGTGACTCAGGGGGCTTCCCCGATGCGGGCGGGCGGCGCGGGCTCATACCGTTCTCAGGTCTAGTCACCCCCGAAGGAGGAGCCGCACGTGTACCGCAGGTACGCAGCCAACGACCTGGCGAGGAACAAGGGCGTCAACGCCGCGCTGCTGGTGATCCTGATCCTCAGCGCCTTCCTCATGGCCACCGGCGCCATGGTGATGGAGCGCATGGTCGGATCGGTCAACCAGCTCTTCGCCGAGGCGAAGCCGCCGCACTTCCTGCAGATGCACAAGGGCGAGTACG
>JBDHZS010000106.1:0-12423 GCA_039812025.1 Nocardioides sp.
CGGTCATCGTCTTGTTGGAGACCTTCACCTTGCCGAAGGAGATGTAGATCGCCTGGTCGCCGGGGCCGACGGGCTCGGGCTGCTCGTCCGGGGTGGTGACGTGGAAGACGTCGACCTTGCCCACCGAGGAGAAGTTCGACACCCACACGTCGTGGGTGACCGGGTCGATCCCGACGTTGACCGCGTTGCCCGAGGTCGGGAGCGCGAGAACCTGGTTGTAGTCGTCGTTGATGTCGAAGCCGACGACCTCCTGGTCGCCCAGGTTGGCCGAGTAGAGGATGCCCCGGTCGGTGTCGACCTCGACCGAGTTGGTCGGGCCGGTCGGGATGGCCTTGATGAGCTCGCCGTGGTTCGCGCCGTCGTTCGCCTCGACGACGCTCACCGTGTTGGTGCCGAAGGACGAGACGTAGACCTTCTCGTTGACCGGGTCGTACGTCGGCCGCGAGTTGGCGCCAACCGTGGCGTCCAGCTTGGTGACCTTGTCGTCGTTGAGGTCGAAGCTCTCCGGGTTGGAGGTGTCCAGGTTGCTGGTGTCGACCTCGTAGAGATCCGGGGTGTTCAGCAGACCGACGAAGATCCGGTCGTTCTCCTCGTCCGCGGCGACGCCGATCACCTGGCCGGGCAGCTTGACCCGCGCCACGACCTGCTTGCTCTCGAGGTCGATGACGCCGATGAAGCCGGGTCGCGCCGGGTTGGGAGTAGCGCTACGGTCGCCCATGTTGGTGACGAACGCCGTGTGGGTCACGGTGTTGACCGCGATCCGGCGGATGCCGTCGAACATCGGCTTGTCCTCGCCGAACTCGAAGAGTCGGTCGGCATCGGTCGGCGCACTCTGGGAGGCGTTGAAGACGACGACCGAACCGCCAAAGCCGACGTCGGGGTCCTGGGCGCGGGCCGTCGTGGTGATGATCGTCGGGTCGACATCGCCAGCGGCGTTGGTGGTCTTGCCGTCCACCGCCACGCCGTACGGCGAGAAGGTCGTCCGGATGCTGGACTGCGAGGTGCCGGTGACGCCGGTCCAGTCGAACGCCTGGTTCTCACGAAGCGGCGTCGTGCCGTTCGGGGCCTGGCGGGTCAGGTTCAGGAAGGACTTGTTGCCCACTCGCCGGACCTTCTCGGAGTCGAACTGAACGACCTTGCCGGTGCCCGCGTCGGGGACGATGGTGTAACCAGTCGGGTTGCCGTCGTTGTCGTACGTCGTCTGCTTGGTCTCCGTGCGCCACTTGGCGTCCGACAGCCAGACCTTGCGGTTGTCCTTGTCCATGGCGAGCTGGTAGCCGTTGGAGACTCCGGTGTCGAGCGTCGTGCGCTGGAAGGTCCACACCGGGTCGGCCGCGTGCGCGGCGGGGGCGATGAGCGCGACGGGCAGCCCGACCAGGGCCAGGCCGGTGGCGGACGCCACAGCCCTCCTGGTCAGCGTCCCGCGCTTGGGCAGGGGATTCATCGATGGCCTTTCGGTTCTCGCGCCGATCGCGGCAGGCCCTTCGGGGCATGGGTCTCGGCAGAGGTGAGTGCAGGGTGGTGACGAAGTTAGGTTAGGCTTACATTCGTCAGACCAGGACGTTAGGTGCTCGATGAGCCCCGCGTCAAACCGCCCTCCGCTTCTCGGACCGGAGCGAGCCCCAGGAAGGCACCCACCACACCCATGCGCAACAGCAGACTCCTCACGAGGCTCGTCACCGGGCTCGTCGCGCTGACCCTCGGCACCGCCGGTGCCCTGGTGTTCGGCGCCGGACCCGCCCAGGCCGCCGAAGTCATCGCCATCGGCCCCAGCAACGTCAAGGTAACGATCAGCAACGACCACTTCCACCCCGGCGAGCGCATCCTGCTCTCCGGCACAGGCTTCGTCGAGGACCCGGGCAGCGGTTCCGGCGGCAACCCCGTCCTCGCCCTCCGGGTGAACGACAACGAGGATGACTTCCCGGCGGGTTGGGAAGCCGGCGGCGACATCGCCGAGACGGTCTACGGCGCTGACGACCGGGAGGGATTCATCCCGTTCGAGATCGAGAACGGGTCGTTCTCCGGGTGGATCGACCTTCCCGACTCGCCGAGCCCGCTCCCGACGGCGAGTTGGCTCCGCTTCCTGGGTGGTTCCCTGACGACCGTGCAGGACGGCGTCAAGCTCCCGGCGATGTCCTTCAAGGGTGACATCCGGCTCATCCCGGACACCACGGAGACCGCCTGGATCACCAGCAACAACCATGTCCCGAGCGGCGCGATCGGCGTCGAGCTCCGCAACTTCAAGCGCCAGGACGGCCAGGGCGGCCAGAAGGTCGCCTTCCGGATCGACGCCCAGGGCCCGGTCCTCCACTGCGCCGAGACCGACGCGGAGGGCGACGGCTCGGCCGTCGTGCCGATCCCCGCCGAGCTCACTGGCAAGGACCACACGCTCAACGTGCTCGCCGGGACCTCGTGCGGCGAGGGTACGCAGGCTCCGCCCCGCTCCGTCCCGCTGGCCTTCTCGCTGACCGAGGCCACGATCACGAGTACGACGCACACCCCCGGCGGCAAGCTCACGGTGAAGCTGAGCAACTTCAAGAACGCCAGCGGAGTGGGCGGCCAGTCCGTCGCGTTCCGTATCGACGCGGCGGGGCCGGTTCTCACCTGCATCGCCACCAACGGCAACGGCGACGCCACGGGCGACGTGCCGATCCCCGCGGAGATCACGGCGGGCGCCCATACGCTCAACGTGCTCGCCGGTACGGCGTGTGGTGCCGGCTCCCAGCCGCCCCCGCGGTCGATCCCGCTGGCGTTCGACGTCACGGACGCGGCCGACCCGACGGTGGCCCGCGCGACCGGCGGCTCGGTCAACGCCAAGGGCACCAAGGTGACCCTGGCACTGAAGCCCGGCACCGCCGAGACCACGAAGCTGACGGTGAAGAGCAAGGGGAAGGTCAAGCTGCCCGGCGCCAAGAAGAAGAAGCTCATCACCGTGGCGAAGGGCAGCGTCGGAGCACAGACTAAGGTGACCCTAAGTCTGACGAAGACTGGCAAGAAGTACTTCAAGAAGAACAAGTCCCTGAAGGTCGTCGTGACCAGCAAGGCGCCCGGCGCCGCGGCCGCGACCAAGACCTTCAAGGTCAAGAAGAAGTAACCCCGAGCACACGAGAGAGCATCATGAGCACACTCACGTCCACGACCCGCAAGCCGATGGGGCGGCGTGCCCTGGCCGCCGTCGCGCTCGCCGGCGCCCTGGTCGCCGGCAGCGCGGGCCTGGCCCCGCAGGCAGGTGCCGCGGGCACCTCCGGCGATGTCGGCGCGGCAGCCGAGGCCAGCGTCAGCCCGACCACGGTCACCATCGGCGACAAGATCCGCATCCAGGGCACCGGCTGGACCCACTCCAGCGGCACCAGCGGGTCACGCATCGCGATCAAGGTCGAGACCGTCGACCCGAACGCGCCGATGGCGCGGGGCACGTTCTTCAACCGGCTCAAGTCGGTCCCGGAGATCAACAACCCCGAGGTCTGGGCCGTCGTCGACGCCGACAACGCCGGCAACTTCGACATCAAGATCCCCCTGCCCAACGGCACCAAGAAGGGCAAGAACGGGTCCGACCCGGCGATGACCAAGAAGGGCACCTACGGGATCCGGCTGCTGAGCGGGTCGCTGATCACGGGCGACGTCCCGCGCTCGGAGAAGCTCCTGTTCGACGCGAAGGCGCAGCCCAAGATCAAGGTCACCAAGGCGCCGTCCGTCAAGGGCACCGCCAAGGTGGGCAAGACGGTCTCGGCCGCCAACATGAAGTTCTCGGTCTCCAAGCCGACCCTCGCCTACCGGTGGTACGTCGGCTCCAGCGCGGTCCCGGGCAACGCCGGGGCCAAGAAGTCCTTCAAGCTGGCCGCCGCCCACGCGGGCAAGAAGGTCTCGGTGAAGGTGACGGCCTCGAAGACCGGCTACCGGTCGGTGAGTTCGACCTCCAAGAAGGTCACCGTCAAGCGCTGAACCCCGCCCAGCCACGGGCCAGCAAGAGGGCCGACCGCGACGGATTGCGGTCGGCCCTTCGCCGTTGTTGGATGCGTGGGTGGCCTCATCGCCGTTGGAGGATGGTTTGCCCACCGCAGACAGCACCGCGCGTCGTACCCCGCCCAAGTTTCCCCGCCCCGACCCGGTGCCGCGGGGCACCAGCCCGACGCTGGCCGGGCTGGCGGCCGACCCGACCCCGGCGGCGGTCGCGTCGTTCTGGGACGGCCCCGCGAGGTCGCTGCCGCTGATCGAGGACGTCGGCGTCCCCGGCCGGCTGCTGGTGACCTTCTGCTGGCGCGACGCCGAGGCCGAGCAGGTGCTGATCTTCGCCAACCGGGTGACCGACGAGAAGCGGCTCGAGGAGAGCATGCTCACCCGGATCCCGGGCACGGACGTCTGGCACGTGTCGTTCCTGCTGGCGCCGACGTGGCGGGCGTCGTACTGCTTCTTCGTGGTGCGTCCCGGCGAGCGGCCGCCGTGGCTGGGCGACGACGATCAGGTCGCGATCCGCGCCGCGTTCAACCACGGTCAGGCGGATCCCCGGAACCCCGCGGTGTGCCGCAACTGGGTGGGCGGCCTGCAGTCGGTGGCGGCGCTCCCCGCGGCCCCGCCCCAGCCCTGGCTCGCCGCTCGCCCGGGCGTCGCGCACGGCTCGGTGACCGAGTGCGAGGGGCCGGACGGGCGGCGGGTGTGGGTACGCGCGCCGGCCGCCGGCGCCCCGTCGGTGCTCCACCTCGCGCTCGACGGCCAGGTGTGGGTGCGCGACGACCTGCTGCCGACGACCCTGGACAACCTCGAGGCGGAGGGGCTGCTGCCCGGCGTACTCGCCGTCTGCATCGACAGCGGCACCCGGCTCGACCGGTGGCGCGAGCTCGCCCACTCCGAGGGCGCCGTCAGCTGGGTCGCGGACCGGCTGCTGCCCTGGGTGCGATCGCGATGGGCGGTGCCCGCCGACCCCTCCCGGGTGGTGATCTCCGGGGAGAGCCTCGGCGGGCTCAACGCGCTGCGCATCGCGCTCGGCCGACCCGACTCCGTCGGCGCCGCGGTCGCCCAGTCCGCCTCGCTGTGGAACGACGACCTCTCGGCCCAGGTCGCCGCGCTCGCCGGCTCGTCGTCCCGGCCGCCCCGGATCGAGCTGCACGTCGGCGGCCACGAGTGGGTCCTCACCGGGCCGCACCGCGACCTCGCCGCCCGGCTCGCCGACGCCGGGGTGCCGTCGCGGCTGACGGAGTACGACGGCGGCCACGACTATGCCTGGTGGCGCGGCGGGCTCGCCGACGGCCTGGTGCGACTCCTCGACCCCCGCTGACCCCCTGCCGAGTGCGGGATTTGTGTCGTTCTGAGCCGTCTTAGCGACACAAATCCCGCACTCGGCCTTCACCAGCCCGGCCGGCGCGTGGGGGTCAGGGGACGCACTTCAACTCGGCCGGATCCACCTGGGAGCGGTAGTCGAGCATCGGGACGTACGTCGACTGGTTGTTGCCCGCGTTGTGAGGCAGGTCAGCGACGAAGATCGGCAGCGCGGAGCACGGATAGCCGGGCGCCAGCGTGTAGTTCTGGCCGTCCCTGTGCACCGCCGCCTGCGCCCAGTCGAAGGGGAGCGTCCACCCCTTGGCCAGGCTCAGATCGATGTCGAGCGCCAAGTACTCCTGGTGGGTGGTCTTGGAGTCGGACTCCGTGCGAATGATGAGGTTCGCGCGAGAACCGGGCCCGGACTGCCATTGCTGCACCTCGATCGAGGTGATCCGACACGCGACCCCAGGACGCGGCTTCCGAGTCTCGGTCACCATCACCGTGCAGTGCATCCGGGGCTCGGACGTCACCTGCTTGACGCTGGCGTGAGCCCTCGCGTAGACCGTGTCGCTCCACGCCGCCGCCGTCGGGCGGCTGACGTCGCGGAGGCCCCCTCCGGCGATGGCGAGTACGACGAGCGCCAACGCCGCCAGGACCAGCCGAGCGCGGTGCCCGCTCATCGCTCCCCCCGTCTCACCCGGGCAGCCCACGCCACGAGAGCCGCACCCACAAGGAGCGCGGCGACTCCCCAGGCGAGGAGGATCATCGTGTCCTCGCCCGCGCCGGTGCCCGGCAGCGCGGCCGCGGAGCCGGGCGGCGGGCTCGGGGACGCCGTCGGATCGTCATCCGGATCGTCGCCGCCGGTCAGCGTCAGCCTTCCGACGGCGGACCCCTCGCCGGGCGTCGCCGGGCCGGGGTCGGGGAGCTCGGCCGTGACGTGCGCGGTGATCCGGCCCGGACCGAGCACGGTCGAGTCGCCGGCCGGCACCGCGTCGACGCACACCTCGGCGGAGTCGCACAGCCGCACCGAGAGCTGCGCCGCGTCGAGGATCCCCTCCCGCCGTACCCAGGCGAACGCGCTCAGCCGGACCTCCCGGTCGACCTCGAAGCTCGCCTCCCGGCGCGTCGGCTCGCCCGGGATCAACTCGCCGAAGGACACCTGGAACGAGAGATCCCCCGGCGTCTCCGCGGCGGCGCCCGGCGACAGACCGAGTGCGAGCAGGACCACGAGCACGACGAACCACCGCGACCGTCGGTCGCGGGGCGGGCGTCGCAGGCGGGTCAAGCGGTCTGCTCCTGGTTCTCTTGCTCCTCGGACGGCTCGCGCACCTCGTCGCGCCGCGGCATCGGTGGCAGCATCGCCAACGCGACCAGCGCGGCCACGGCGACCAGCAGCGGCGCGGCGACGCCGGGCGCGGTGAGCAGTACGACGCCGTACCCGGCCCACGGCACCCTCAGCGCCGGCCGCCACACCGTGCCGCCCGCCTCGACCAGGTAGATCTCGCCGTCGGCGGCCTCGTTGGCGTCGCCGCGCATCCGGATCGCGAACCGATCGCCGCGCCGTTCGACGTCGATCACCCGATGCGTGACCAGCTTGCCGGTCAGCGTCGACGGCAGGCTGACGACCTGGCCCGGCGCGACCTCGCCGGCGGCGACGGGCCGGGCGATCAGCAGGTCGCCGGTCCGGATCTCGGGCTCCATCGACCCCGAGACCACCACCAGCGGCTGGATCCAGCCGGCGGTGGCGGCCAGCCAGGTCGCGCCGCACAGCACCCCCAGGATGGCGAGGGCGGTGAGCAGGACGTTGCCGACGAGCCTCAGGACTCGCATCGACGCCGGCCTCAGTCGGACGCCCCGCCGATGCGGATCAGGATGGTGCCGGTGTGACCGGCGTGGGTGTCACCGGTCCAGTCCGGGGTGATCAGGGTGACGCTGAGCTCGAGCGTGTCGCCCGCCGCCAGCTCGTGCCCGGCGACGGCCCCGCCGCCGACCTGGGTGACCTCGACCGTCGCGGGCTCCGGCGGGTCGAAGACCTTGCCGTCCAGCTTGACCTCCGGGGCCTCGAGGACGGCGTCGACCGTTCCGGCGTTGCGCACCCAGATCGACGTGGTCACCTTCTTCCCGGGGCTGAGGCCCTCGAAGGCGTCGGTCGGCAGGATCACCGCCGCCTTGTCCTCGCTGTCGTGCTCGTCGAAGGTCTTGCTGTCGGCGCTGCCCTGCAGGTTGAACGAACCGGCGCTGGCGTCGGCGCCGAAGAAGACGTTGTCGGTCCAGGCCGCGCTGGTGAGTGCGGCGCCGATGCCGAGAACGGCGACGGCGGCGAGCACGAGTCGGATGATGAGAGGGCGTCGCTGCCCCCGAGCGGCAGTAGCTGTGGTCATTCCTGTCCTTCGGTCCGTGGGCGAGCGCACCCGCGGACACGGCTGTCCCCGAGTCTGCGCAAGCCGCTGGTCGCGAGGGTAGGGGGACCTGCACGCCCGGCGATACCGTCATCAATGGGGGGTCGGCACCCGGAGCATGGCCCGTCATGACACTCGGCGAGCCTGGTGTCGCCGTAAGAATTCCTGACCTGGCACTATGTCGCCACAGACACCCCGTCGGGCCGGCGAACTCACAGGAAACTCGTCTCACGATCCGGCGAGCGTCGACGCCGGCACGGCACGATGGAGTCATGAAGCGCGTGCATGTCATGGTCCGCGGCGAGGTGCAGGGAGTGGGCTACAGGTACACCGCCCACCTGGCGGCCCGCGAGATCGGTGTGGCCGGGTGGGTGCGGAACCGGTCCGACGGGAGCGTCGAGGCCGAGGTCGAGGGCACCGAGGATCAGGTCGAGCGGATGCTCGTCTGGCTCGCCGGCGGCCCCCGCAGCGCCAGAGTCTCCTCGCTCACCACCACAGAGGTCCCGCTCCAGGCCGCCGCCGGCTTCGAGATCCTCCCCACCGCCTGAGTCGCCGCCCGGGCTGTCCGTTTTCCGACACTCGATGGCCAAAACGGGGCCCATAGGGCCCGAAATCACCGTCTGGCGTTGGAAACCGGCCAGTCCAGCCCCGCCACCAGCGGCCCAGGGGACGCGGAAGGCCCCCACCGACTCGGTGGGGGCCTTCTGCATGGCGACCCCGACGGGACTCGAACCCGCGGCCTCCGCCGTGACAGGGCGGCGCGCTAACCAACTGCGCTACGGGGCCAGGTGCTCTCAGCAGCGATGGAACTGTAGCCCATCCGGCACCCCGCAACCCAATCGCGAGCGGCGCACCTTCCGGCGTACCCCCAACCGGATTCGAACCGGCGCTACCGCCGTGAAAGGGCGGGGTCCTAGGCCGCTAGACGATGGGGGCCTGCTGCCGTCGTCAGCATAGAGGCCGTCCGGTGGGCCCTCCAATTCAGATCCGCGCCGAGCGGTCCCGATTGAGCCGCGATCCGGGCGCTCCGGTATGGTTCTCACCGCTGCCGGGACGCCTCGGCGGCACCGGCCAGGTAGCTCAGTTGGTACGAGCGTCCGACTGAAAATCGGAAGGTCGGCGGTTCGACCCCGCCCCTGGCCACCACCTCTGCGGGCCGCGATCGATCAGATCGCGGCCCGTTGTCATCGCCGGCCGACTCAGGGCTTGCGGGCGAGCAGGTAGCCGCGGGCGGCGGTGCCGAACTCGGCCGCATAGGGCCCGCGCTCGTACCACTCGACGTCGACCAGGCCGGCCGCGGCGAGCGCGCCGAGCAGCACCTCGCGGCCGTGCTCGACGATGGTGACGTCGACGTCGAGGCCCCACAGCGAGGTGATGTCGCGCACCTGGTCGCCGGCGAGGTAGCCGACGGCGAGCCAGCCGTCGTGGTCGAGCACTCGCGCGAAGCCGGTGATCGTCGGGGCGAGCTCGGACTCGGCGGAGTGCACCAGGCTGAACCAGGACGTGATCGCGCCCCAGCCCGGCGCGGCCGGCGGCCGCATCAGGTCGCGCTGGTCCCCCGCCGAGACGCGGAGCGAGGGGAAGAGCTCGCGGGCCTGGGCGACCATGCCGGGCGACAGGTCGAGTGCGGTCACGTCCGCGCCCGCGAGCTGCAGGTGGTTGGCGATGTGGCCGGGTCCGCAGCCGACGTCCAGCACGGGCCGGCCGCCGGCGAGCGCCGCCACCCGCTCGAGGAGCCAGCGGTCGAGGAGGAGGTGTTCGAGCTCGTCGATGACCCGGTCGGCGTAGGTTGCCGCCGCCACGTCGTACGACGCCACCACGCGCGCGTCCCGGGCGGCCGCGCCCTCGCCGAGGACGGCCTCACGGTCGGCGGCGGGGGCCTCGGCGCCGAGCCCGGACGGAGCCGGCGCGGCGTTGGGCACCGGTCCCAGCAGGTGGATCCACCGGTGGTCCTTGTCGCCGGGCCGCCGGAGCAGCTCGGCGACCAGGGGCGTCGGCAGCGTCGCCATCCGGCGCAGGACCTCCTCGACCCGCTCGCGGTCCGCGAAGGCGTGGAGCCGGTCGGTGCGGGTCTTGAGCTCGCCGGGCGCCTGGGCCCCGCGCAGCAGCAGGACCGTGATCAGCGCCCGCTCATCCGGCTGCAGCCCGAGCGCCTCGTCGAGCAGCTGGTGGTACTTCAGTGTCCGCGGCCCCCGGTCGGCCCACACGATCCGGAGCAGCCCGCGCTCCTTGAGCCGCTTCACCGTCTGCTCGATCGTCTGGTCGTCGTAGGAGGCGACCGGGTCGCGGCTGTTCTGCTGGTTGCACGCGGTGCGCAGCGCGTTGAGGGTCATCGGGTACGTCGAGGGCACCGTCTTCTGCTTCTCGAGCAGCGCTCCGAGCACCCGCTGTTCCTCGGCGTCGAGGATGATCTCGTCCATCGCCCCACACTCTACGGCGGCCCGCCCCCGGTCGAGTACCCCTACTCATGCCATCTGGGCGGTGTTGCGCAGGCGCGCGAGGGTCGCCGCAACGCAGACTGGCCGCATGGCCACACGCACGACCCGGTACGCCGATCCCGCCCGCTGCCCCGACTGCTGGGCGTCGCTGAGCGGGCCCCATTGCGCCGAGTGCGGGCTCGACCTGAGTCATCCGGACGCGACCGAGCTCTTCGGCTACTTCACCCGCGCCGACGACGTGCTCAACCGGATGCGGGCCCGGAAGTACGCCGCGGCGATGGCGCCCCCCACCGTGCCGCCGGTCGTACAGCCCGCCGTGCCGCCCTCAACGCCACCCTCAACGCCGCCCGTCGACGCGGGCCTCGACCTGCTCCCGCTCGGCCCGGACGAGGCCGAGCCGGCGCGGCTCGGGCAGGCCGGGCCGGCGGGCATCACACCGGGCCCGGCCGCCGCCGTTCGGCCCTCCGGCGGCCTGGCCGCGGCGTCGGTGCCGCGGATCCTGCTGGGCCTGGGGGCGCTGTGCCTGCTGGTCGCGGCGGTGGTGTTCCTGGCGCTGGCGTGGAGCTGGCTCGGCGTCGGCGGCCGGACCGCGGTGCTGGTCGCCTTCACAGTCGCGGCGGGGACGTTGGCCTGGTGGTTCGAGGGGCGGGGGCTGCGCTGGGCGGCGGAGGCCTTCGCGACGGTCGGCTTCGGGTTGCTGCTGCTGGATGTGATGGGCGCCCAGAGTGCCGGCTGGCTCGGTGATCTCGGCGACGGCGGGCTGCTGTGCATCGTCGGGGTGGTCTTCGCCGTTGCGGCCCTCGCCACGTCGTACCTGACCGAGCCCGCGATGATCGCCCCGCAGTTGGTCGCGCCGCTGGCGGTCTCCGCCGTCGGGGTCGGCGTCTGGATCCTGGCCGACACCACGTCGGCGCCGGTGCTGCTGGGCTGCCTGCTGACCGCCGGGCTCGCGGTCCTCGGAGGGCGGCTGGGCACGCGGGCGATGGAGCTCGGCTCGTGGGCGACCTTCGCGATGTGGTGGCTGACGCTCACGGGCATCGGCGTCTTCAGGGCGCTGGACGACCCGACGTTGCGGGGCCTGTGGCTGGAGCTCGGCGCGTGGCCCCTGCTGGCCGCGGCGGGGTTCCTCGGCGCCGGCGCGTGGCTGGTACGACGCGAGCCCGGGTTGCTGGGCGCGCTCGGCGGCGCGGCGCTCACCGCGGTCGGCTTCCTCCTCGTCCTGCCGGCGCTCACCGGCCCGAACAGGTCGGTCCTGGTGCTGCTGCTCGTCGCCGCGATCCTCGCCGCGGCGCTAGTCAGGCTGCCCGCGCCGTGGCGGTCGATGACGCTGCTGCCGCTGGCGATCGCGCTCCTCGGGCCGGTCACCGCGGGCGCCGGGCTGGTCGCGCTGCACCTGGCGCACGCGATCGCGCAGCCTCCGCTGGCCGCTACCTGGGACGAGCGGCTCGGAGGCGCGCCCGCCGGCGGACTCAACCCCCTGCTGCTCCCCCTGATCGCGCTCGTGGCGCTCGCGGCGCTGGGCTCGCTGACCACGCTGCGGCCCGACCCTCGCGGCGACCTGCGGGCGCTCGCCCCCCTCGCCGGCCTCGCGGCGGGGATCGCCGCGACCGCCACCCTCACCGCCTACCCGGTCCCCCGGATCGTGGCGGTCGCGGTGGCCCTGCTCGCCGCGGCGGCGCTCACCTTCCTCCCCCGAACTCCGATTCGTCTGCGGCTTGACCGGTCGTCGGACGGTCAGGGGTCGCAGACGAATCGGAGTTGGGGGGTGGCGGCGGGGGTCGCGTGGCTCCTCGTCACACTGCTGGCGCTGCCGAGCGCGGGCCTCACCCTGGTGGTGGCGCTGGCCGTGGCGGCGCTGGGCTACCGGCTCGCCACGGGCGAACGCGACTGGCAGGTGGCGCTCGGCGAGTGCCTGGTGCCGGTGGCGGCGTACGTCGCCATCCTCTGCGCGGCCAGGATCGGCGACCTGCCCGGCGGCTGGTTCGGCGTGGCCGTCGTCGCGGTCCTGGGCGTCACGATGCAGCTGCGGTCGAGCCTGGTCTGGCTCGGGGCGCACACGCTGGTCGGCGCCGCCGGGGTGGTCGCCGCGCTCGACAACGCGGGTGCCCACACGATCCGGATCGCCGCGATCACGCTCACCCTGGCCGGCGCGGCGTACCTCGCGAGCGCCCTCCTGCGCCCCGACCGGCGCTGGCTCGCCGTGCCCGGCGGGGTGCTGCTGGTCGCCGCGAGCTGGGTCGAGCTGGCCGCCCGCGACGTCACCGTCCCCGAGGCCTACACGCTCCCCGCCGCGTTGGTGCTCACCGCCCTCGGGGCGTGGCGGCTGCTGC
>JBDHZS010000107.1:0-12259 GCA_039812025.1 Nocardioides sp.
GCGATGATCCGCGCGATCTCCACCGGCGCGGCCGTCACCAGCCACACGCTCTGCCCCTGGTCGAGGTGGAGCTGGGCGAGCGCCTTCGTGCCCGGCCAGATCCGGTGGGCCATCGCCTCGTCGAAGATCTCCTCGGCCAGGTCCTCCAGCTCGGCGACCGTGTGCCCGGCGATGAAGGCCAGCGCGTCCTTGCGCGTCGCCGCCACGTGCTCGGGGTCCTCCACGCCGACGATCCGGAAGTACGCCTGCCGCCACATCGCCGCCGCGATCTCGGCGGTGGTGAAGAACTCGCGGCGGTGCAGCCCGCGCGCCAGGTGGAAGATGCTCGCGCCCTGCATCAGCGTGTTGTCGACGTCGAAGAACGCCGCGGCGCCCGTGTCGGCCGGCACCGTCAGGGCCCGCTCGACCTCGGCGCTCGCGGCTGCGGCCTCGCCCGCGAGCACGGAGCGCTGCCGCAGGTTGACCGGTCGGCGCGGCTGCTTCGGTGGCATGCCCCAAACCTAGTTGCCACCTCCGACAACCGAGCCTGGCAGGCTGGAGCGATGAGAGTCACCGAACGCGCCGGCATCGGCTCCCTCGTGCTCGCGCTCGCCGCCGGGCTCCTGATCGCGGCCCCCGCGGCCCCAGCGGCCCCCGCCGAGCCCGGGCCGGGGTCGCCGAGCATGGACGACCCGTACTTCCCCGAGTACGGCAACGGCGGATACGACGTCCTCCACTACGACATCCGCGACACCGTGCGGCCGGGCGCCGGGCGGCGCGCCGGCCTCCTGTCGGGCCGCACCGTGCTCACCGCTCGCGCCGAGCAGGCGCTCAGCAGCTTCCACCTCGACTTCGTGCTGCCGGTGAGGTCGGTGGAGGTCGACGGCCGCGCGGCCCGGTTCGGCAAGCCGGACCGCCACGAGCTGAGGATCACCCCCGCCGAGCCGATCGAGGCGGGGGAGAGCTTCCGGGTCGTCGTGTCGTACGCCGGCCGGCCCGCCAGATACCGCTGGCGCGGCGAGCGCGTGTGGGTCGGCGACCGGCACGAGGTGGTGACGATGGGCGAGCCGCAGATGGCCGCCTGGTGGTTCCCTGCCAACGACCACCCGCTCGACAAGGCCACGTTCGACATCCGGATCCGCGCGCCGCGCGGCAAGCAGGTCGTCGCCAACGGGCGCCTCGTGGACAGGCGGGACGTCGGCGACCGGTGGACCGTGTGGCACTGGCGGCCCCGCGACCCGATGGCGACCTACCTGGCGTTCTTCGCCGCCGGCGACCTCCGGATCGAGCGCGGCCGGACCCGCGCGGGCCAGCACTACGTGCACGCCGCCTCCGAGCGGCTCGGTCCCCGGCGGACCGGCCGGGCCATGCGGTTCCTGCGCCGCACCCCGAAGGTGCTCCGCTGGCTTGAGCGCCGGTTGGGGGAGCACCCCTTCGAGACGACCGGCGGCATGGTCACCAGCCTGGATCCCGGGTTCGCGTTGGAGACCCAGACCCGGCCGACGTACCCCTATGTCGGGGCTGGCCGGGGCTGGCTGGTCGCGCACGAGCTCGCCCACCAGTGGTTCGGCAACCGGGTCTCGCTGACCCGCTGGCAGGACATCTGGCTCAACGAGGGCCCGGCCACCTGGTTCCACCTCAAGTGGGTCCTGCGGAGCGGACCCGACACCATGCAGGACTGGCTGGCCGCCACCTGGGTGTCGCTGCCGCGCGACGACAAGTTCTGGAAGGTCCCGATCGGCGACCCGGGCCGCAACCGGATCTTCCACCAGGCGGTCTACTACCGGGGCGCGATGACCCTGCAGGCGCTCCGGAACCGGATCGGGGAGGAGCACTTCCGGACCCTGCTGCGGCGCTGGGTGAGCGAGCGCGACCACGGCACCACCGAGGACTTCCGGGACCTCGCCGAGTCCGTCAGCGGCCAGGATCTCGACGGGTTCTTCGACGTCTGGCTGTTCCGGACGCGGCGCCCGGCCCGGACCGCCGAGAACGGCTGGCCGGGTCGCCCGCGCGATCGGGCCCCGGCGGCGGGTGTGGTTGGATCGGAGACATGCGGCGCCGGCGTCGTGCCCCGCGGGTCACGCTCTACTCACGCCCCGGCTGTCACCTGTGCGACGACGCCCGGGAGGTGATCCGAGGGGTCTGCGCGGAGCTGGGTGAGTCGTTCGCGGAGGTGTCGATCGACGACGACCCGACGCTGCCCGCGCGGTACGCCGAGGAGATCCCCGTGACCCTGGTCGACGGGCGGCAACACGACT
Organism: Nocardioides sp.; assembly: GCA_039812025.1. Lineage (GTDB taxonomy): Bacteria > Actinomycetota > Actinomycetes > Propionibacteriales > Nocardioidaceae > Nocardioides. The sequence goes on from JBDHZS010000107.1 coordinate 2,238, forward strand.
TCTGGCGCGTCGACCCCGACCGGCTGCGCGCCGCGCTGCGCAAGCGCTGAACACCCCGGGTTCGCGCACCCCCGGGTTGCGCGGCGAAGTAGTCTCGTCACTACTGCTCGGGGCGAGGAGCAGACGGAGGTCGTCTCATGCCGGACACTGGGCGAGACACCGGGCGAGCGTGGACGCCCGGCACGGACCCCAAGTCGCTGGCGCGGGCGCTGAACGCGGCACACGACCGGTTCGTCGACACCGGGCTGGTCGCGGGCGGCATCCGCCCGCTGGTCGCGAAGTCCTGGATGCGCTCGGTCGCCGGGGGAGTCGACCCGGAGGAGTCGCTGGCGCCCCTGGAGCTGGTGGACGGCGAACTGGACGAATGGCGCCGGCACCACCCGCTGGCGCCGGTGATGCCGGTGATCCGCAAGCTGCTCGTCGAGGACGCCACCGACGCCGGGATGCTGGTCGCGGTCAGCGACGACCTGGGCCGGCTGCTGTGGGTCGAGGGTGCCCGCGGCGTACGGGAACAGGCGATGGCCTTCAACTTCACCGAGGGCGCCCGCTGGTCGGAGGACCACGCCGGCACCAACGCGCCGGGCACCGCGCTCGCCCTCGACCAGCCGGTGCAGATCTTCGCCGCCGAGCACCTGACCCGGCCCGTGACGCCCTGGAGCTGCGCCGCCGCGCCCATCCACGACCCGGCCACCGGTGCGGTGCTCGGCTGCCTCGACGTCACCGGCGGCGACGAGGCCGCCGCGCCCGCCACGCTCTCGCTGGTGCGGGCCACCGCGGCGGCGGTCGAGGCCGAGCTGCGCTACCAGCGGCTGCTCGCCGCGACAAGCCCGACGAGCCCGACGAGCCCGACAAGCACAGCGAAACCGAAGCAAGCCGAGCGTGGGACCGGCTGGTTCCTGGAGCTGCTGGGCCGGCCGCGCGCCGTACTCCAACGCCCGGGCGGGCCGAGGAACCTGAGCCTGCGGCACAGCGAGCTCCTGGCGCTGCTCGCCCTCCACCCCGAGGGCCAGACCGGCGACCAGCTCGCGCTCAGCCTCTACGAGCACGACTCGGCGACGGTCTCGCTGCGCGCCGAGCTCTCCCGGCTGCGGCCGGTGCTGGAGCCTGTCCGCCTCGCCTCGCGGCCCTACCGGCTCCCCGACGCGGTGCCTACCGACGTGGCGACGGTACGGCGCCTGGTCGAGCAGGGCCGGCTGCGGCGGGCGGTCGAGGTCTACCGCGGTCGGCTGCTGCCCGCCTCGAGCGCGCCCGGCATCGTGGCGCTGCGCGAGGCGCTCCACGAGGACCTGCGCGCGGCGCTCCTGACCGGCGACGACCCGGAGGCGCTGTTGGCCTTCGCGTCCGCCGAGCACGGGCTGCTGGACTGGCAGGCGTGGCGCACGGCGCTCGACGCGTTGCGGCCCGGCTCGCCCCGCCGCGGCCAGGTCGAGCGGCACCTGGCCCACCTCGACCGGGAGCTCGGGACCGGGGCGGGATCCAGGGCGGGGCCCAGAATCGGGCTGAGAGCGCGCTGAGAACTGCAACCTTGCTGCAACCCGGGTGTGACTAGCGTCATAGTCATCCGTGATCTACGCAAGGAGGCAGCAGTGACCGTCTACGCAGCACCGGGACAAGAGGGCAGCATCGTCAGCTACCGGTCCCGCTACGACAACTGGATCGGCAACGAGTGGGTGAAGCCGACCCAGGGCAACTACTTCGAGAACCCGTCGCCGGTCACCGGCCAGACCTTCTGCGAGGTCGCCGCGTCCACGGCCGAGGACATCGACCTGGCCCTGGACGCCGCCCACGCCGCCGCGCCCACCTGGGGCAAGACCTCGCCGAGCGAGCGCGCGGTGATCCTGAACAAGATCGCCGACCGGATCGAGGACAACCTCGAGCTCCTGGCCGTCGGCGAGACCTGGGACAACGGCAAGCCGGTCCGCGAGACCAAGGCCGCCGACCTGCCCCTGGCCGTCGACCACTTCCGCTACTTCGCGGGCGCGATCCGGGCACAGGAGGGCGGCATCTCCCAGCTCGACGACGACACGGTCGCCTACCACTTCCATGAGCCGCTGGGCGTCGTCGGCCAGATCATCCCCTGGAACTTCCCGCTGCTGATGGCGACCTGGAAGCTGGCCCCCGCGCTGGCGGCCGGCAACGCCGTCGTACTCAAGCCCGCCGAGCAGACCCCGGCCTCGATCCTGCTGCTGATGGAGCTGATCGGCGACCTGTTGCCGCCCGGCGTGCTCAACATCGTCAACGGCTTCGGCGTCGAGGCGGGCAAGCCGCTGGCGTCGTCCAAGCGGATCCGCAAGATCGCCTTCACCGGCGAGACCACGACCGGCCGGCTGATCATGCAGTACGCCAGCCAGAACCTGATCCCGGTCACCCTCGAGCTGGGTGGCAAGAGCCCCAACATCTTCTTCGACGACGTGATGGCCGCCGACGACGCCTTCCGCGACAAGGCGCTGGAGGGCTTCGCGATGTTCGCGCTCAACCAGGGCGAGGTGTGCACCTGCCCGAGCCGCGCGCTGATCCAGCGCAGCATCTATGAGCCGTTCCTGTCCGCGGCGACCGACCGGACCAAGGCGATCGTGCAGGGCAACCCGCTGGACGACGCCACGATGATCGGCGCGCAGGCCAGCAACGACCAGCTCGAGAAGATCATGTCTTACATCGAGATCGGGGTCGAGGAGGGCGCCCGGATCATCACCGGCGGCGAGCGGGTCGACCTCGGCGGCGACCTGTCCGGCGGCTACTACGTCGCGCCGACGATCTTCGAGGGCACCAACAGCATGCGGATCTTCCAGGAGGAGATCTTCGGCCCGGTGGTCTCGGTGACCGGCTTCGACGACTACGACGACGCGATGTCGATCGCCAACGACACCCTCTACGGCCTCGGCGCCGGCGTCTGGTCGCGCGACACGAACACCGCCTACCGCGCGGGCCGCGACATCCAGGCAGGCCGGGTGTGGACCAACTGCTACCACGCCTACCCGGCGCACGCGGCGTTCGGCGGCTACAAGTCCTCCGGCATCGGGCGCGAGAACCACGCGATGATGCTCGACCACTACCAGCAGACCAAGAACCTGCTGGTCTCCTACTCGCCCAACGCGCTCGGCTTCTTCTAGGCCGATGGCCGAGGAGCAGGCGGAGGTACGACGAGCAGGCGTGGCCGCGGTCCCGGCCCGGGTCGCGGTCACGCCCGCCGCCGTCGAGTTGATCCGGACGCTGCAGGAGCGCCACGGCCGGGTGATGTTCCACCAGTCCGGCGGCTGCTGCGACGGGTCGTCGCCGATGTGCTACCCGCACGGCGAGTTCCTCACCGGGGACGCCGACGTACACCTGGGCGACCTCAATGTTGACGAGGACGAACCCGTCGAGGTGTGGATGTCGCGGGAGCAGTTCGCCTACTGGTCCCACACCCACCTGACGATCGACGTGGTCCCCGGGCGCGGCGCGGGCTTCTCGCTGGAGGCGCCCACCGGGCACCGGTTCCTGATCCGGTCGCGGCTCTTCAGCGATGCCGAGGCCGCCGTACTGGCCGACCTCCCGCCGCCGTAGTCTGACGACGCGGGGAGCGCCGCCGTTTTGTTGTCCGGTTCACAAACTCCTACAGTGATTCAGCCGCACTGGGGAGAGAAGAGACGTGACCGCACGGAGTTCGAGCGAGCCCCCTCGGGACGTGCCCGAGGCGACCGTCGCACGTCTGCCCGTCTACCTGCGCGCGCTCGCGAAGCTTGCCACCGAGGAGACCGAGGTCTGCTCGTCCGAGGAGCTCGCCCAGATCACCGGCGTGAACTCCGCGATGCTCCGCAAGGACCTCTCCTACCTGGGCACCTACGGCACCCGCGGCGTCGGCTACGAGGTGGAGTACCTGCGCTACCAGATCGCGCGGCAGCTCGGCCTCACCCAGGCCTGGCCGGTCGTGATCGTCGGGATCGGCAACCTCGGCCACGCCCTGGCCAGCTACTCCGGCTTCCGCAGCCGCGGCTTCCAGGTGGTCGCGCTGCTCGACGAGGCGACCAAGCGGCACGGCGAGGTCATCGGGGGGATCGAGGTCCGCCCGTTCGAGGAGCTCGAGGCGATCCTCGGCGAGTTCACCGCCGCCATCGGCGTGATCGCCACCCCTGCCCGCGCCGCGCAGGCGGTCGCCGACCGGATGGTCGCCGCGGGCGTGCGGAGCATCCTCAACTTCGCCTCCACCGTGCTCTCGGTCCCCGAGGACGTCTACGTGCGCAAGGTCGACATGTCCCTGGAGCTCCAGGTCCTGGCCTTCCACCAGCAGCGGGTCTTCGGCCCCCACGTCGAGCTCGACGCGCGAGACGAGCGAGGGGCTGCCTCATGAGCGTGCTGGTCGTGGGCGTCTCCCACAAGACCGCGCCGGTGGCGCTGCTCGAGCGGCTCGCGCTCGACCAGCCCGAGTCGGTCAAGCTGCTGGATCAGGTCGCCGGGCTCGAGCACGTCTCCGAGGCGGTGGTCATCGCGACCTGCAACCGGCTCGAGGTCTACAGCGAGGTCGACCGGTTCCACGGCAGCGTCGAGGAGATCTCGCGGCTGATCGTCGAGCGCGCCGGGGTGAGCACCGACGCGATGATCCCGCACCTCTACGTCCACTACGACGACGGCGCGGTCAGCCACCTCTTCCACGTCGCCTCCGGGCTGGACTCGATGGCGATCGGCGAGGGCCAGATCCTGGGCCAGACCCGGGCCGCGCTCCGCACCGGCCAGGAGCAGGGGTCGGTCGGGCCGGCGCTCAACCTGCTCTTCCAGCAGGCGCTGCGCGTCGGCAAGCGGGCACATGCCGAGACCGGGCTCGACCGCGCCGCTCCGTCGCTGGTCGCCGCTGGGTTGGACGCGCTCGGTCAGGGCGTCGCGGGCCGTCGCGTCGTCGTACTCGGCGCGGGCTCGATGGCCGCGCTGGCCGTCTCCACCGTCACCCGGCTCGGTGCCGGCGAGGTCACCGTCGTCAACCGCACCGAGGGCCGGGCCGCCAAGCTCGCCGACGAGTACGGCGTGCGGGTGCGCGACTGGTCGAGCCTGACCGCCAGCATCGCCGACGCCGAGTTGCTGATCACCTGCACCGGCGCCGCCGAGGTGCTGCTGGACGCCGACCGGATCCGCGGCCTGCGCGAGGACCCCGACCGCACCGGTGGCGACCTGCGCATCCTCGACCTCGCGCTGCCCCACGACGTCGACCCGGCGGTGGCCGACCTCGCCGGCGTCGAACTCGTCAACCTCGCGAACCTCGCCGACCGCCTGCAGGCCGACGACGGCGCCCAGGTCGGCGCCCGCGACGCGCGGGCGATCGTGATCCAGGAGGTCGCAGCGTTCCTCAGCGCGCGGCGCCAGTCCCAGGTCACCCCGACCGTCGTGGCGCTGCGCTCGATGGCGACCTCGCTGGTCGACGCCGAGCTGGAGCGCCTCGACGCCCGGCTGCCCGACCTCGACCCCGCCGTACGCGCCGAGGTGGTGCACGCCGTACGCCGGGTCGCCGACAAGCTCCTCCACCAGCCGACCGTGCGGGTGCGCGAGCTCGCCGGCGAGGGCGGCGCGGTCTCCTACGAGACGGCGCTCGCCGAGCTGTTCTCCCTCCACCCCGACTCCGTGGGTGCGGTCACCCGTCCGGAGGGCATGTCGTGATCCGCCTCGGCACCCGTGGCTCCAGGCTCGCCACCGCACAGAGCCGGCAGGTGGCGGTCGCGATCTCCGAGCGCCTCGGTGAGGAGGTCGAGCTGATCGAGGTCAGCACCGAGGGCGACGTCTCGTCCGCGCCGCTGACCTCCTTCGGGGGCACCGGCGTCTTCGTCTCCGCGCTGCGGCGGGCGCTCGCCGACGGCCGCGTCGACCTGGCCGTGCACTCGCTGAAGGACCTCCCGACCACGCCGGAGCCCGGGATCGCGCTCGCCGCCGTGCCGCCCCGGGAGGACCCGCGCGACGTGCTGGTCGCCGCCGGCGGGCTGACGCTCGGCGAGCTCCTTCCCGGGTCGCGGGTCGGCACCGGCTCGCCGCGGCGCGCCTCCCAGCTGCACGCGCTCGGGCTCGGCCTCGACGTGGTCGGGATCCGCGGCAACGTCGACACCCGGCTGCGCAAGCTCGCGGAGGGGGAGTACGACGCGATCCTGCTCGCCCGGGCCGGCCTGGCCCGCCTCGGCCTGCTCGAGGAGATCACCGAGGTCCTCGACCCGATCCAGATGCTGCCCGCCCCCGGCCAGGGCGCGCTCGCGGTCGAGTGCCGCGCCGACGACGCCGACCTGCTCGCCGCGCTCGGCCGGCTGGACGACCCCGGCACCCGCGCCTGCGTCACCGCCGAGCGCGCTCTCCTCGCCACCCTCGAAGCCGGCTGCTCGGCGCCCGTCGGGGCGCTCTGCGACGTGGTTGAGGGTGAAGATGCGGAGGAGCTGTGGCTGCGCGCCGTCGTGATGTCCGACGACGGCGGCCTCTCGGTCCGCCAATCGATCTCAGGTCCCCTCGGCGACGCCACTGGCGTCGGGACCCGCCTCGCGGAGCAGATGCTCGCCGACGGCGCCGCCGACCTCATGGACGCACCCGCAAGAAAGCAGTACGCATGACCACGCGACGCACCGCCTCCCCGTCCCCCGCCGTCTCGGCCCCGACCCCCGTGGTCGTGCCACCGAACGCGGCCCGCGTACCAAGCTCCGACACCGCCTGGGTGTCGTTCGTCGGCGCGGGCCCAGGCGACCCCGGCCTCCTCACCATGCGGGCGGTCGAGCTGCTCGGCCAGGCCGAGGTCATCGTCACCGAGGAGCCCGCGCACGAGCCGATGGTGCGGGCGCTGCTCGGGCTGCCGGCCCTCGCCGAGGACTCTGTCGAGGTGTCGGGACCCAGCTTCGTCGACGGCGGCTTCGGCCAGGACGGCCAGCCGCTCACCCACGCCGCGCGCGCGAAGGTGCTGGTCCGCGAGGCCAAGAAGGTACGACGGGTGGTGCGCCTGATGAGCGGCGACCCGTTCACCTTCGGCTCCGCGCCTGAGGAGGCCCAGGCGTGCGCCCGGGCGGGTCTCGGCTTCGAGATCGTGCCGGGCGTGTCCAGCGTCGGCGCCGTGCCGGCCTACGCGGGGATCCCGCTGACCAGCCGCACCTGCCGCGAGGTCACCGTGCTCTCCGGCGTGGACCGGATCGACTGGAACCGCCACGCGCGCACCAAGACGCTGGTGCTGCTCGGCGCCAACGAGACGATCGAGACGATCGCCGCCGGGCTGCTCGCGGCCGGCCGAGACCCCGAGACCCCGGTCGCGATGACCAGCTCCGGGACCACCACCGGCCAGGAGACCGTGGTCTCCACCCTGGGCGCGATCGGTGCCGCCGTCGGCGCCGGGGGGCTGGCCCAGCCCGCGGTCACCGTGATCGGCGATGTGGTCGGGCAGCGCGACATGCTGTCGTGGTTCGAGACCAAGCCGCTCTTCGGCTGGCGGGTGCTGGTGCCGCGCACCAAGGACCAGGCCGGGGCGGTGTCGGCCCGGCTCGCGTCGTACGGCGCGGTCCCCGACGAGGTGCCGACCATCTCGGTCGAGCCGCCCCGCAACCCCCAGCAGATGGATCGCGCGCTGCGCGGGCTGGTCGAGGGCCGGTACGAGTGGATCGCCTTCACCTCGGTCAACGCGGTGCGCGCGGTGCGCGAGAAGTTCGAGGAGTACGGGCTCGACGCCCGCGCCTTCTCCGGCCTGAAGATCGCCGCGGTCGGCGACAAGACCGCCGCCGCGATCGCCGCCTGGGGCCTGCGCGCCGACCTGGTGCCCTCGGGCGAGCAGTCCGCCGCCGGGCTGCTCGAGGTGTGGCCGGAGTACGACGAGGTGCTCGACCCGATCAACCGGGTCTTCCTGCCGCGCGCCGACATCGCCACCGAGAACCTCGTGGCCGGCCTGGTCGACCTGGGCTGGGAGTGCGACGACGTGACCGCCTACCGCACCGTGCGCGCGGCCCCGCCGCCGGCGCCGACCCGGGACGCGATCAAGACCGGCAAGTTTGACGCCGTCGTCTTCACCTCGTCCTCGACCGTGCGCAACCTGGTCGGCATCGCGGGCAAGCCGCACCCCTCGACGGTGATCGCCGCGATCGGGCCGCAGACCGCCAAGACGTGCGAGGACCACGGCCTGCGGGTCGACGTACTCGCCGTGAAGCCGGACGTGAACGTGCTCGTGGACGGGCTGGCCGACTTCGGCGCGGCCCGGCGGCTCGACCTGATCGAGCAGGGCCAGCCGGTCACCCGGCCGTCCGAGCGCAAGCCCGCCGGGCGCCGGGCGCGGGCGAGCAAGTAGCCGTCTTCGCCGGTGGCGGATACTGGTCCGTATGAGTGAGCACGTCCCCGCCGTTTTCACCGCGGCCGGCCGGCCGCTGCCGGTGATCCGGCCGCGGCGGCTGCGCCGTACCCCGTCGCTTCGGCGCCTGGTCGTCGAGACCCACGTCGCGCCGCGGCAGCTGGTGTTGCCGATGTTCGTCCGCGAGGGCATCGACGAGCCGCAGCCGATCTCCTCGATGCCGGGCGTCGTCCAGCACACGCGCGAGTCGCTGCGCAAGGCCGCCGCCGAGGCCGCGTCGCTCGGTCTTGGCGGGGTGATGCTCTTCGGCGTGCCCTCGACCGCCCGCAAGGACGCCACCGGCTCGGCCGGGATCGACCCCGACGGCATCCTCAACGCCGCGATCGTCGACGTGGTCGCCGAGGTCGGCACCGAGCTGACCGTGATGAGCGACCTGTGCCTGGACGAGTTCACCGACCACGGCCACTGCGGGCTGCTCGCCTCCGACGGCACGGTCGACAACGACGCGACGCTGATCCGGTACGCCGAGATGGCGCTCGCCCAGGCCTCCGCCGGGGTCGACCTGGTCGGGCCCAGCGGGATGATGGACGGGCAGGTCGCCGCGATCCGGGTCGCCCTCGACGCCGCCGGCCACGCCGACGTCGGCATCCTCGCCTACGCCGCCAAGTACGCCTCCGCCTTCTACGGCCCCTTCCGCGAGGCGGTCGACTCCACGCTCACCGGTGATCGGCGCACCTACCAGCAGGACCCCGGCAACGCGCGGGAGGGCGTCCGCGAGGCGCTGCTCGACGTCACCGAGGGGGCCGACATCGTCATGGTCAAGCCCGCGCTGGCCTACCTCGACGTCGTACGACGGGTGCGCGAGGCGGTCTCGGTGCCCGTCGCGGCGTACAACATCTCCGGGGAGTACTCCATGGTCGAGGCCGCCGCCGCCCGCGGCTGGATCGACCGCGAGGCCGCCATCGTCGAGACGCTCACCAGCATCCGGCGCGCCGGTGCCGATGTCATCCTCACCTACTGGGCCGCCGAGGCCGCCCGCCTCCTGGCCTGAGTCGCCGCGGCTCGCTTCCGCCCTGGTAGCCGCCGCGTCCTCCCCCTCCCCGGCTTGCGTCATACGAACTGTGGCCTATCGCCCTCCCTCCGTATGACGTCACGCGGACCCAGCTCCGGACGTCATACGACCTGTGGCCCATCGCCCTCGCTCCGTATGACGTCACGCGGATGCGGCCCCGGACGTCATACGACCTGTGGTCCAGTGCCCGCCCATTGCCCGCCCTGCTCCGCGTACGACGGGGCGCAGCTCAATGCGACGGCCGGTTCCCAGCCGTGCGGGTCGGCCTCACGCTGAACGCGGGCCGAGCGGTCGGCTCGGCACTGAGGCTGTGAGGTGCCGCCCGAGAGGGCGGCCGAGCATCTCGCGGGTTCACGAAGCGAGCATCGAGGAGGTGATCCCGCTGCGGACAGGGCTGTGGCCCCGTCGGTGCGTGTCCGGCGGGGTCAGGGGCGGGGTGTAGGTCGCCCTGGCGGGTGGGTGATGTCGGTGGTGCCTTGGGTGGTGACGTGGAATCGGTAGCCGTGTGGGCTGGTCCAGAGGTATTCGCCGATGGTCAACCTGGTGTAGGTCCAGTGGTCGTGGGTCTTCACCTGAGCTGCCCGGATTTTTCCGGATTCGGTTGTTTGCCTGTTTCAGGCGGCTGTTGGGTTGTTGTGGTCGGCGTACAGGACCTCGTTGGGGGTTTGGTAGCCGAGTGTGGAATGAAGTCTG
>JBDHZS010000108.1:0-12254 GCA_039812025.1 Nocardioides sp.
GGGCTGGGCCGTGGCCCGCAACGGGCTGCGGCCGGTGCGGCGGCTCAACGCCGCGGTCGAGCGTGCCGCCCAGACCGACGAGCTGACGCCGCTGCGGGTCGAGGGCGAGGACGAGCTGGCTCGGCTGGGCGCCGCCTTCAACGGCCTGCTCGCCGCCGTCGAGGCGGCCCGCGCGCTGCAGCGCCGGCTCGTCGCGGACGCCGGCCACGAGCTGCGGACCCCGCTCACCTCGCTGCGCACCAACCTCGAGCTGCTGGCGATGGCCGACGCGGACGGCGGACTGCCGCCCGAGGCGCGCGCGGAGCTGCTGGACGACGTACGCGCGCAGATCGAGGAGCTCACCAACCTGGTCGGCGACCTGGTGGAGCTCGCCCGCGACGAACCGATGGCCGCGACCGTCTCCCTGGTCGACCTGGCCGAGATCGCCGAGCGGGCCGCGACTCGGGTACGCCGTCGCGCACCCAGCCTCGGCTTCGTCACCGAGCTGCGGCCGTGGTGGCTGATGGGCGAGGCACCCGCGCTGGAGCGGGCGATCACCAACCTGCTCGACAACGCCGCGAAGTTCAGCCCGCCGGGCGGCACGGTCACCATGCGGCTGGCCGGCGGCGTTCTCACCGTCGACGACGAGGGCCCCGGCATCCCCGATGACGAGCGGCCCCAGGTCTTCGACCGCTTCTACCGGTCCTCGGAGTCGCGCGCGCTGCCCGGCTCCGGCCTCGGGCTCTCGATCGTCCGTCAGGTCGCCGAGCGGCACCTCGGGGTCGTCGAGGTCGACTCCAGCCCCACCGGCGGCGCGCGGCTGTCCATGACACTCCCCGGCCGCGCCCAGCACCCCGGCTAACCCCCGAGTCGGCTCAAAAGTGCACGAAAAACAAGCCGAGTCGGCTCGAAGGTGCACGCAAAACACGCCGAGTCGGCGCTTACGTACACGCGGCGAGCCGATCTCAACTCAGCGGGGCACCGAGGACGTCGCGGAGGTCGACGGTGACGTCGCCGTACGGCGGGACCGACACCGTGGCCCTGGGCGCGGCGTCGTCGAGGTGCGCCAGCGGCTCCCACGCGTCGCCGCCGTTGCTGAAGACGTCGAGGCATCGGGTGGCAGGGTCGACGACCCAGAACTGACCGGCACCGCCGGCGAGGTATTCGGGCGCTTTGCGGACCGTGTCCTCCGCGCGCGTGCTCGGAGAGAGGATCTCCACAACCAGGACGGCAGGGTAATCCGGCCACGTCGTCTCCGGCTCATGGTCGAGGACCAAGATGTCCGGGATGCGCAGGCGGTTGCCAGGTAGCTGCAGCCCGGCGGGCCCGACGACGAACAGGTCCGGGAGGCTTGCTCCCAGGAGCATCGCCAGGATGTGCGCGCTGCGTTGGTGGCGATAGTTCGGTGTCGGGCTCACGACGACTTCACCGTCCACCCACTCTGCTCGGATCTCGTCGGGCAGCGCCAAGTACTCCTCCCACGACATCCGTCGGCGTTCGAGGGCCTGGGCCTGCTCGACGGTTTGGGCCTGCATGATGGCTCCCTGGGCGATCGACACACCGGTGCTCCCTTCATTGTGCGCGCGGCGCGCTGCGATCACCAGGGTGACAGCGGCCGACTCGTCGTACGAACCGTTATCCACAGGCTGTGGACAACCGGTATTTTTGAGCCGACTCGGCGTGATTCTCGTGCACGTTAGCGCCGACTCGGCGTGTTTTTCGTGCACGGATGCGCCGACTCGGCGTGATTTGAGTGCACAGATGCGCCGACTCGGCGTCGAGGGGTCAGGGGAAGAGGGTGAGCAGCCGGTCGGCCTTCCAGCGGGTCTCGGCGTACTCCTCGTCGACGTCGGAGCGGACGGTGATCCCGCCGCCGGTGCCGAGCCGCCAGCGGCCGTCGCCGGCGGTGGTGAGGCTGCGGATCACCACGCCGAGGTCGGCGTCGCCGGCCGCGGAGAGCCACCCGAAGGTGCCCGCGTAGACGCCCCGCGGAGAGGATTCGACGGCGTCGATGATCTCCATGGTCCGCAGCTTCGGGGCGCCGGTCATCGAGCCGGCCGGGAAGAGCGCCCGCAGCGCGTCGAGCGTCCCGAACCCACCCGCGAGCCGGCCCCGGACGGTCGAGACCAGCTGGTGCACGGTCTCGTACGACTCGACCGCCATCAGCTCCGGCACCTCGACGGTCCCGGGCTCGCAAACCATCGACAGGTCGTTGCGGAGCAGGTCGACGATCATCAGGTTCTCGGCGCGGATCTTGGTGTCGGAGGCGAGCGCGGCGCGCTGCCGCTTGTCCTCGGCCGCGGTCGCGCCGCGCGCCGTCGTGCCCTTGATCGGCTTGGTCGTGAGCACCCCGGACGCCAGATGCGCATACCGCTCCGGCGAGGAGGAGAGCAGCCAGCCCCGCGCGCCCGGGACGTCGTGCTGGAGGAAGCCGGCGTACGGCGCGGGGTTGAGCTCGCGCAGCGCCAGGTAGACCTCGGCGGGCGGCAGCTCGCTGGCGACCTCGAGCCGGTGGGTGAGGTTGACCTCGTAGGAGTTGCCGGCGTGCAGCTGCTCCTGGACGCGGGCGAAGGCCTCGCCGTACCAGGCAGGTGTGGCGCCGCCCCCGTGCGGTACGACGCCCGGCCGGCGCACGGTCAGCGGGTGGGTGAAGAACCGCACGTCGCGCGAGCGCATCCACACCGCGTCCGGCTGCCAGGGGTCCGGGCGCGCGGGCAGATCGGGGCGGCAGGCGTAGCCGAAGTAGCCGAACCAGTGGTCGTCCGGCTCCCCCGCGGCGAGCTCGGCGGCGAGCACCTCCCAGATGTCGTCGCCGACCGGCACGCTGTCGCCCGAGCAGTGCCGGGTCACGACGCCGGCCGCCGCGTCGTACGTCAGCGACACCCCCTCGGGAGGCAGACAGCCCATCATCGACCGGTTGCCCGACCACTCGCGCGCCCCGCCGCCGTCGAGCCAGAAGCACCGCGGGTGCTCGGCCGCCATCGCCACGAACTCCGCCACCGGATCGCTCATGAGAAGCCGCCCAGGAAGTTGGCGACGATCGCGGCACCGTGCTCGCTCAGGATCGACTCGGGATGGAACTGCACGCCGGCCAGCGGCTTGGAGAGGTGCCGCACCCCCATCACGACGCCGTCCTCGCTGTGCGCGGTCGCCACCAACTCGGTGGGCAGCCGGACCGCGGCCAGCGAGTGGTAGCGCACCGCGGCGAACCCCTGCGGAAGACCCGCGAAGAGCCCCTCGCCGTCGTGGGCGATCCGCGCCACCTCGCCGTGCGCGGGGACGACGCGCTCGACGCTGCCGCCGTACGTCGTGACCAGGCCCTGCATCCCCAGGCAGACGCCGAGGACGGGCCGGGTCGCGGCGGCCAGCACCTCGCGGGAGACCGCGAAGTCGGCGACGTCGGCGGGGTGCCCCGGCCCCGGCGAGAGTACGACGTAGCCGTGACCCAGCACCTCGGCGGCCGAGACCCGATCGTGCTGCACGACCCTCGGCAGCACCCCCGTGACGGAGGTGATCAGGTGCACCAGGTTCCAGGTGTAGGAGTCGTAGTGGTCGACCACGATCACGTCGGGGGTGCCGGGCACGCGGACACGCTATCCGGGTCGGCCGCCGTCGGGTAGCCGGGTCACGTCGCGGCAGCGCGGCGGCACCGGCGCGTTGCCGGTGGCGACCCGGCACGCGTCCCAGCGGTCCAGCGCCTGCTCGAGCCGGCGGATCTGCGTGCGGTGGGGCTTGCGACCGTACTCGTTGCCGGCCTCGAAGCCCCGCCGCGCGTAGGAGTAGAACTCGAACGCCCGGTCCACCGCGCCCGGATCGGTGGTCAGGTTGTGCCGGATCAGCAGCCCGTCGCGGCTGCGGACGGCGACGTAGCTGGGGATGCTGGTCAGCTCGCCGCCGGTGAACGGCACGTCCGGGTCGCGGCCCCAGAACTCCGCGGTGTGCTCGACGAAGACCACGTCGCGGCGGGCGCGCGCGGGCTCCTCGAGCGACGGCACCAGCGAGACCCCGGAGCGGTAGCGCGGCGTCCGCACCCCGGCCAGGTCCTCGAAGGTCGGAGCCAGGTCGATGTTCATCGCCAGCTCGGCCCGCTCCCCCGGCGCGACCCGCGGCCCGACCACCAGCAGCGGCACGCGGATGTCGGTGTCGTACGCCGTCCCCTTGCCGTGCCGCAGCCCCGACTGCCCGAGGTGGAAGCCGTTGTCGGAGGTGAAGATCACGTAGGTGTTGTCGTTGACGGCGCGCAGGATCTTGCGCAGCGTCCGGTCGAGCGACTGGGTCATCTGGGCGCGTTGCCGCAGGTCACGGAGGTAGCTGGCGCGCGAGGGCGGCGGCCGGTCGGGGTGCCAGTTGGGGGCCGTCGTCCCGTCCGCGCGGACCGGGAGGTTCTCCTCCTCGCTCACCCGCCAGCCGGGGAGGTCGTCCGGCCCGAGGTCCGCGCAGCGCACCAGGCCGCAGTTGCCGGGTTTGCCCGGGCCCGGCCGGTCGCGGAAGGCCGCGGGGAAGACCGGTTCCCCCGGCCAGGCTCCCTGCGGGTCGGTCCGGCTGTGCGGCGCGTACGTCGACACCAGCAGGAAGTAGGGCTTCGCGCCGTCCTGGTGGTCGCGGATGAAGTCGAGCGCGTAGTCCTCGATCACCTGGCCGGCGTAGGCCGCATCCTTCTCCCTGGCGGTCGCGCCGGCGGACGGGGTCGGGTGGTCGGTGACGATCGGATCGCGCGCCGGGCCGGCGAGGCTGTGGAAGCCCCACCCGTCGTACGCCGACCCGAAGAGCACGTGGAAGCGGCTCCAACCGGGCGGTACGGCGGGCAGCGGCAGCACGCCGGGGAGGTACTCGTACTCGTTGAGGTACTTGCCCACGAAGCCGGTCGCGTAGCCCGCCTTGAAGAGGCCCGTGTTGAAGGCCCGCCGGAGGTTGCCGTGCTCGGCGAACGCCGCGAAGCCGCCGTGCGGCCCCTCGGGCGCCGGCGTCAGCGAGGAGTTGGTGAGGACGCCGGTCTGGTGCGGGTACTGCCCCGTCCACATGCTCGCCCGCGAGACGCAGCACAGCGAGTCCACCACGAAGGAGCCCGGATAGCTGGCTCCCCGGCGGCGCATCTCACGGGCCGCCCGCATCGTCTGCACCAGGTCCATCGAGAGGTCGTCGGCCTGGACGAGGACGATGTTGGGGCGCTTGCCCTCGGCTTTGTCCGACGGCTTGTCCGGCCTCGGGTCCGGCTGGGCCGTCCGGATGGGCGTGCTCTCGAGGCTGGGGCTCGGCTTCGGCTTCGCCTGGGCGGTCGAGGCGCCCCGCTCGTCCCGGGTGGTCGGGGTCGCGGCGTCGCCACACCCCGCAAGGAGCGCCAGGAGCGCGAGGCACGCGACCAGGCCCGCGGTCGTACGGCGATCAGCCATCCCCCGTCCCCCGTCGTACCCGCTAGACCAGCAGCTCGCGGGCGAGCCGATGGATCAGGTCGTAGCCGTGCTCAGTGAGGATCGACTCCGCGTGGAACTGGATGCCCCGGTAGTGCGGTCCGGCGATCAGGTTGATGTCACCCGAGGCCGGGTCGGCGTCGACGCGGACCCCCTCGGGCAGCCTGGCGTCGCCGACCCGCCCGACGAAGGTGTTGTAGAAGCCGACCCGCTCCCGGCGGCCACCGAGCTCGATCTCGGACTGGGTGCCCTGGAAGACGATGTCCTTGAAGTGCAGGCCCAGGCCGAGCTGGTGGCACAGCGCCTGGTGGCCGAGGCAGACCGCGAGGAACGGTTGCTCGCGGCGCAGGAGCCCGTCCACCGCCGCGCGCAGCTTGGCCATCTTGCGGTCCTGGCCATCGCGGGGGTCGCCAGGGCCGGGGCCGACGACGACCAGGTCGGCGTCGTCGAGGGCTCCGTCGACGTACTCCGCGTGCCGGATCACCGACGAGGTCATGCCGAGCGCGCCGAGCACGTGGCGCAGCATGTTCACGAAGTCGTCCTCGCCGTCGAGGATCACCACGTGCTTGCCGGCCAGCTCGGGGTCGGGCGCGGCCCCGGACTGGTCGGTCAGCCAGAACGGCGAGAGCCGCCGATTGCGCTCGGCCAGCGCGAGCAGGACGTCGTCCTCCCTGGTCAGGTGCTCGATGTCGATCACCGGCGCGGGCGCGCGGTCGACCAGCCCGAAGGCGCTGAGGATGCCGCCGGCCTTGGCGCGGGTCTCCGCGGTCTCGTGCACCGGGCTGGAGTCGCGCACCAGCGTGGCGCCCGCGGTGACCTTGAGGCGGCCGTCCTCGGCGACGTCGGCGGTGCGGATCAGGATCGGGCTGTCCATGGTCGCCCGGCCCTCGGCATCGCGTCCGAAGAGCGCGAGCGCGCCGGCGTAGTAGCCGCGCCCCTCGGGCTCGTAGCGGCTGATCAGGCGGCAGGCGTTCTCGACCGGGCTGCCGGTGACCGTCGCGGCGAACATCGTGTCCCGCAACACCTCGCGGGGGTCGCGCTCGGTGCGCCCGGCGAGCAGGTATTCGGTGTGCACCAGGTGCGTCATCGGCTTGAGGAACGGCCCGAGCACCTGCCCGCCCTCGCCGCAGACGTCGCACATCATCTTCAGTTCCTCGTCGACGACCATGTAGAGCTCGTAGATCTCCTTCTCGTCGGCGAGGAAGTCCATGAGCTTGGCGCGTACGTCGTCGGCCGGGTCGCGCGGGATCCGGAAGGTGCCGGAGATCGGGTTCATCCGCACGTCGCCGCCGCGCACCGACACGTGCCGCTCGGGGCTGGCGCCGATCAGGTACCGCTCGCCGGTGAAGAAGCAGAACGTCCAGTAGGCGCCGCGCTCGCGCTCGAGGAGCCGGCGGAAGACGGTCAGCGCGCGGTCGGCGTCCCAGTCGGCGACGAGCGCGCGGTAGTGGCGCCCGATCACCAGGTTGGCGCCCTCGCCCCGCCCGATCTCGTCGCGGATGATCGCCTCGACGACCTTGGCGTAGTCCTCGTCGTCCAGGTCGAAGCCGCCCCGGTCGGTGAAGTCGACCGGCGCGTCCGGCAACGCGTCGAGCAGCTCCGGTACGCCGACCTCGTGCTCGGTCGCCACGTCCATCACGACCAGCGGGGTCTCGTCGTCGATGACCTCGTAGCCGCGCTCAGTGATCTGCCGGAACGGCACGGCGACCAGCGTGTCCGCTCGCCTGCCCGGCGCCGGGGGGCCGGTCTCCAGCTCGATGTCGAGCAGCGAGTCCACGACCCGGCTCGGCCCCGCGACCAGCCCCGCCGTCGGCTCGGCCATCCTCCTGATCACCGCCCACGCCTCGTGCCCCTGGATCTGCTCCAGAAGGTCGGCGACGGGTGGGGTCTCAGTCATGGCCACCAGCGTAATTCACCCCCTCCGCGCCGCCGAGTCGGCTCAAAGATGCACGCAAAACACGCCGAGTCGGCGCATCCGTGCACGCAGAACACGCCGAGTCGGCGCATCCGTGCACGCAGAACACGCCGAGTCGGCGCATCCGTGCACGCCCAGGACGCCGAGTCGGCGCTAATGTGCACGGGAGGCGCCGTACTCCTCCAGCCAATTGACCAGCGGCCGGAGCCGGCGCCAGTCCTGGCGAACGCGCTCGACCAGCTCAGCGGTGTGGATGACCGGCTCAAAGCCGTAGGACCTCATCGCGACGATGGTCTTCATCCGGAGCAGCTCGATCCGGGGGTGGTCCCGGTCGTAGCCGCGCGGCGCGGTCTTGAGCCGCTCGCCATCGATCTCGAAGCCGCCGCGCTCCAGGCCGCGCAGGATGCGCTGCAGCACCGCGCCCGCGCGATCGTCGACCATCGCCTCCCTGACCGCGGCCAGTCGCGGGCCCGCCATCTCGTAGGTGCCGCCGCCGACCCGGACCCCGGGGGCGGCCAGCTCGACGTACCAGCCCGTCGCCGGGCCCACGCCGACGAATGCGCCTTGGTGGGTCTTGTACGGCGTCTTGTCCTTGGAGAAGCGGACGTCCCGGTAGGGCCGGAACACCTTCGCCGCCCCGAACTCCTGCGCCAGCTCGGCGGTCAGCGCCACCATCGGCGCCCGCACGGACTCGGCGTACACGCCCTTGTGCGCCTCCCAGAAGCTCTTGGTGTTGTCGACCTCAAGATCGTCATAGAAGTCGAGCGCCGCAACCGGGAAGCCGGTGAAGGTCATGGCAGTGACCCTACGATCGGCCGTCATGCCCGGTGATCCTGCCCGAACCGCTCGTAGCTGTGGTGCTCCTCGGCCAGGCGTCGGAGGATGAGGAGGATCTCGCCGAAGATCGCCTGGCCGACCACCATCTCCTCCAGCAGCCCAGCCCGGTCCTTGCTGTCGTCGAGGTGGGCGATCTCGTAGCGGCCGAGCCGGTCGGCGATGTCGACGTACGGCCTCAACTCGTCGGGGTCACGGGGATGCGTGTCGTAGGTGGCGACCTGCTCGATGGCGGCGGCGAGGTTCTCGCGGTCGGGCGCGTCGCTCCGCACGTGGGACCAGCCGGCCGCGTCGATGATCTGGTCGGCGATCTCGCGCGCGCCCGGTCGTAGGTCACCGCCCGGTGCGGCCACGGGGGCCATCGCGTCCGCGGCCGCCGCGAACAGCTCGTGCACCGACCCGGGTCGGCCCGCGGCGTCCACAACTCTCTTGAGACCGTCGATCGGGACCCGCCCGACCTCGCGCAGGATGCGCAACAACGCCAGGCGGCGCACGTGCTGCTCGCCGTACTCCGACAGCCGGGGAGTGACCTGCTGGGCCACGGGCAGCAAGCCCTCGCGCAGGTAGTACTTGATCGTCGCCACCGGCACCCCTGTGACGTCGGTGAGTTCGGAGATCCTGTAGCGAATGCCTTGACCCATGGATCAGATAGTGCCACTCTCTTACTAGAGAGTGACACTATCTAGGAGGTAGTCGTGAGCACTCAGCGCAGAGTTCCTCCCGCCTACGCCGGGGCAGTCGACCGTGCCCCGGACGACATCCGGGCTGGTCAGTACGTCGCCACCCCCGGCGAGGACGAGGCGGTCGTCTTCCTCATCGGCATGCGGGTCAACCGCTGGCGCAGGATCCGGTCGTGGTGGCCCACCTTCGTCGGCATGCCCCGGATGCTCGCGGAGCTTCAGGACGCCGACAGAGGACTCCTCGGCGCGCGCACCTACTGGTCGGGACGAGTCTTCCTCGTCGTGCAGTACTGGCGTACGGCGGAGGAGTTGGGCGCCTACGCCCGCGACGCCTCGCTCAGCCATGCGCCCGCGTGGGGTGCCTTCAACCGGCAAGCCGCGGCCACGGGCGATGTCGGCATCTTCCACGAGACCTTCGTCGTGCCCCGCACGGGCATCGAGTCGCTCTACGGCAACATGCCGGAGTTCGGGCTCGCCGCCGCTCAGGGCTCCGCCGAACGAGGTGCCACGACCTACCGGTCGGTCGCCCAGACCGCGCTCGGGAGCACCGACCCTCGTTAGCGCGGCCGCCCGCGTGCGCCTCAACGTTTCGGGCCTGCCCCGCGTTGAATGGGCGACAGGAGGGGCCGCCATGGAGTTCGCCGAGTTCGCGCAGGTGGAGACGCCGCGCCTGCTCGGCCTCGGCTATGCGCTCACGGGCAACCCGCACGATGCGTGGGACCTGACCCAGGAGGCGCTCGTGCGGGTGGGGCTCCGGTGGCGGCGGCTGGCATCGCAGAACCCCGGCGGCTACGCGCGCACCGTGCTGGTCCGGCTCAACATCGACCGTGCGCGGCGCGCCCGGCGCGAGGTGCTGACGCGTGCGACGCCGGACCGGGAGGCGCCGGTCCAGGTGGTCGAGGAGTTGCCCGAGTGGCTGATCGAGGCGATGCGGTCGCTGACGCCGCAGCAGCGCGCTGCCGTCGTACTGCGGGCGATCGAGGACCTCGACCATGCCGGGATCGCCGAACGGCTCGGCTGCTCCCCCGGGACCGCGCGCTCCCACCTGTCTCGCGGGCTGGCGCGGCTGCGCGAGCTGGCGCCCGCCGAGGCACAGGGACCGGAGGCGTGATGGACGACTGGATGGAAGCCCTGCGGGGCGCGCGGGTGGAGCCGATGGCCGCGGCTCACGGCCGGATCGCTGAGGAGGTACGCCGGCGGCGCGCGCGCCGCCGTACCGTCGGGCTCGGCGTGGCCTCCGGCGCGACCGTGTTGAGTGTCGGCATCGCCGCCGTGTTGCTCCCGCTGGGCGGGACGCGGCCCGACGACGCCCCGACCCCCGGCGCCCCCGCCACCACCGCCTCGGCCGTCCCGAGCGAGGCGCCGAACGACGGGGACCTGTTCTCTTGCCCCCAGCGCATCGTCTTCCGCGACGAGGCGGTGCTCGTGACCGAGTACGTCGACGCCTCCATGCCCAGGTGGAAGCGGATCTACGCCGAGATCACGGCCGCCGACTTCGACGGCTTCGCGGTCCACCGCGCCGAGATCATCCACATCGGCGTCGTCGCCCTGGTCACCGGTGATGTCGAGGAGGCCGAACGGGTGCTCGTCGGGGAGTACGGCGTCACCGCCGTCGAGCCGTGGCCCCCCGCAGCGGGCAGCAGCGTGGAGGACGTACTCGACCTCGCCCTCCAGCGCGCGGCGCAACAAGCCCTTGCCGAGGCGCGGCGCCGGACGCGCGGCATCCCCGGCTCGGCGGGCTTCGGCTCCTGGGCCTCTGAAGGGTTGGTCATCGTGGAATGGAAGGAGCCCGTGCCGGCCGAGGTGCGTGCGCTGGAGGACCTCAGGTTCGAGGGCGGTGGGCGGATCGCGATCCAGGGCGTGCGGTACTCCGAACGCGACCTCAACCGGGCCATCAACCGGCTCACGCGGGCTCGCGAGTCGGGCGAGTTGAACGTCTGGGGCTTCGGGGGCACCCATTGTGCCGACGGCCGCGGCGTGGTCGTCATGCTCACTCCCGAGGACCTCGGCGATCATCGCGCCGAATGGCAGGAGCAGCTCACCGAGATCGCCGGCATGCCCGTCATGGTCGTCGGGGAGGGCTACTGGCATAACCCAGACCTGGCCACTCCCGGTCATCCTGGGTGACGCCACCCGCCAGCCTGTGGATAAGTCCCTGCGCCTGTGGATAACTCACGCGGGGAACGACTGTTCTGGGTCACGATGTCAGGCATGGAGCCAAACAGGAGCCCCGCGCAGCCGCACCCATGGGACCGGATCGCACCCCGACCGGAGGGTCTCGTGGTCCCTGTCCGGGTCGGCTCACCGGAGGGCCCGACCCGCGGCCAGGCCAAGAACAAGGCCCGGTGGCGCCGTACCTCCCGCGGCTTCTACGTGCCGGCCACCGTCGCGGACGACCTGCCCGAGCAGCGCGTCCTGGAGCAGTCGATGCGACTCCCGGCGTGCGGCGGCGTGACCGGGTGGGCGGGATGCCGCCTGCACGGCGCCGCGTTCTTCGACGGGCTCGCCCGCGACGGCACCACCCGGCTGCCCGTGCCCCTCGCGATCGGCCCCGCCGGACGAATCCAGACCGATGGTGCGATCACGCTCAGCTACCGGGAGTTGCCCGCGCGCGAACGCTGTGTGCGGCACGGCATCGCGACCGTCGTACCCGAGCGAGCATTGCTCGACCACCTGCGCGCTGTCGGCGACTCGATCGAGGCGGTCGTCGGGATGGACATGGCGCTGGCCGCGCGGATCACGGACACGGAGAGCTTCGCGTCGTACGCTGCCGGCCACCGCAGCAGCGACCGCGCCAAGGCTGCCTGGGTGCTCGCACGCTGCAGCGAGCACTCCCGATCGCCCTACGAGACCCGGTTGCGCATCCTCCTCGAGCTCGAAGCCGGGATCACCGGCCTGCTCGTCAATTGCCCGGTGCACGATGAGGAGGGCACCCTGCTCGGGATCGCGGACCTGCTCGACCCGGAGGCGGGGCTGGTGATCGAGTACGACGGCGCGGATCACCGGACGCCACGTCAGCACGCACGCGACATCGCCAAGGACGAGGCACTCCGGGAGGCGGGCCTGGAGGTTCTGCGCGTGACCAGCGCCGATCTGGCCCTGCCGACTCGGCTCGCGGGGCGCGTGACGCGGGCTCTTGCACGTGTATCGGCCGCTCCGCGCCCCCGGCGTTGGTCTGCTGCTCCCGCGGCCTGACATCGGCTGAGCGATCCGCACCGGTCTGGGCCCGTTCTGGGTGCGCATTGCTCAGCGGTCGCTGAGCTCTGAGCGATCCGCACCAACTGGGGCCCGGAACCGGTGCGGTTTGCTCAGCCGAGCTCAGCTGATGATGGTGAGCAACTGGGTGGCGCGGGTGAGTACGACGTACAAGGTCGCCCGCCCGGTGGCGGACTCGGCCTCGATCTCCTCGGGGTGCAGCACGACGATCCCGTCGAACTC
>JBDHZS010000109.1:0-12248 GCA_039812025.1 Nocardioides sp.
TCTTCGAGCGCGCCGACGAGTTCGCGCGCGACCAGCGGCTGCTCGCCCTCGCCCTCACGCCCCGCCAGCGCGAGCTCCAGAAGTGGTTCGTCACCGAGCTCGCCCGCCAGGCGCGCGGGCGATCCCCTCGACGGTGGCCCGGGTACGCCGCTTCCGCTCCCACTGCTCCTGTGGCCTCGCCCGGTCCTTCGGGCCCTACTCCAGCGACACCCCTGTCGCCTGCGGCTTCCGTCCCTCTTCCTCGGGCGGCCTCGCGGCCGTCTGCGGCCCCCGCTTCTCCTGCGGCGTCCGCACCTCCTGCGGCCCCCGCGCCCGCGCCCACCGCCGGGACCTGAGCTCGCGGTGTCCTCGCCCGCCGCGCGTGCGTGACGGCGTCACGCGTAGCCGAGGTCGTGCAGCCTCCGGTCGTCGATCCCGAAGTGGTGGCCCACCTCGTGGACCACCGTGATCCGGACCTCGTCCTCCAACTCCTCGGGCGTCTCGCACATCCTGGTCAGCGGGCCGCGGTAGATGAAGATCCGGTCGGGCTCCATCGACTCGTTCGCGCGCCGCTCGGTGAGGGCGATGCCGTCGTAGAGGCCCAGCAGGTCGGGGTCGTAGGACGGCGGCTCGTCCTCGACGAGGACCACCACGTTCTCCACGAGCGCGGCCAGCTCGCGCGGGATCCCGTCCAGCGCCCTGTCGACCAGATCGTCGAACTCCTCCGCGCTGACCTCCACGCCCGCCATGCTAGGCGCTCCCCGGTGGCCGCCCGCCACAACTGGTCTTGCCTGGCGGCCCCTCCCGCAACTGGTCTTGTCTGGCAACCCCAACTCCGCAACTGGTGGCAAACGCCCGCTTCCCTGCGGAACTGGTCTTAGTTGCCAGGCTACTCGCCAGTATCAGTGCCATATGAGACCAGTTCCGGATCCGGCGGCTGGACCTCTCAGCACTTCCAGCCAGGGCTCCCCGGGCCTATGAGCTCTCAGCAGTTGCGAGTGCCTCACCCAGGCGCGCAGCCCACCGCGGCCGACGGCGGGCTACCGACCCGAGCCGCCCGCTGGACCAGCACACCTGCGGCCCAGGAGTGGCGAGAATTTGATGCTCGATCGCCAGATCCGCCCCGAAAGGGGCCTCCAGCGCCATCGAGCGTCAAATTCTCGCCAGTTTGCCCCGTCGAGCGGCAGCTCAAGCGCCCCGTGGCGCCGCAGGTTGGCCGGTTTCCGACGCTAGATGCTTCTTGGAACGATCCAACGGCCCAAATCGGGCGTCTGGCGTAGGAAAACGGCCAGCTTCGGCCCAGTACGCGGTCCCACGCCCCCGCCGGAGGGCTTGCCCGGCATCAGCGCTCGACACAGACGACTCGGTGTCGGGCACCGACAAGTCGAGCACCAGTTGTGATGAGAGGATGGTCACTCGGCCGGATCGAGAGGAGACCGCGCTCGTGCCGCGGCCGGCGATGAACACGAACCGGGCAGCCTTGGTGGAGATCCTGCGCCGGTACGCCGCTCAGGCAGTGATAGCGCCCGGTCTGATCGAGTCCCAGAAGTTGCTGTACTTCCTCCAGACGGCAGGGCAGCCGCTGAGGCTCAACTTCAAGCAGCACCACCACGGCCCCTATGCGGACAACCTGCGGCACGTGCTCAACCTCGTCGAAGGCCACTTCATCAGCGGGTTCGGGGACGATAGCGCACGCATCGTCGAGGCAGAACCCCTGATCGTGCTACCGGATGCCGCTGAGGAGGCGCAGAGCTTCCTCCCCGATGATCCAGACACCAAGGATCGGATCCAGAGCGTGTTGGCGCTTACCGACGGCTTCGAGTCGGCCTACGGACTCGAACTCCTCGCGACCGTGCACTGGACCGCAAGCCACGACGCAGCTGCAACCGACGAGGAATTGGCGAAGTCGGTCTGGGACCGGTCGCCTCGGAAGGCACGCATGTTCACGGAACGTCATGTGCGGATCGCGCTCGATGCCCTCCGCGACCAGGGATGGTTGGCGTCGGAGTTTGTAGCTGCCTGACCCCCCTCCGGCCCGCGATGCACCGGGTCGCCCGATCCACGAAGGTGACCGCGTCAGGACGGCCACCCACGGTCGCGACGCACGCGTACGGCCCCGGCCTGGCCCCGCCTGCCCCATCCTCACGAACATCATCAAGGGATCCAGCCGGAGTCGCACTCTGCGCGGCGTGCACACCGCGCGGAGCGCGACTTCACCTGGATGGCTAGTCGAAGTGGCGGCCGGAGCTCCAACATGTCGGGCGTCGCCGCGACAGACGTCGTTGCCCCGCCACAGCTGACAGTCATCCGATGTCAGAGCGTGTCCCAGGCGGCCACGAGGAGGAGCACCCGTCGAACGACGGCCCTGACCTGCCCCTACGCAAACGCCCGGTTTCAAGCTAGCCAGAACACCGGTTTCGTTCTTGGCGAATCACCGGTTTTCAGCCCTGTGTCGCCGCGACCTTCGGATCCTCGCCCAGCCACACCGCGGGGTGGTCGACTCCTGGCGTGACGCCAACGGCAACGAAGTCGACGCCGTCGTCTCGATCAGCGACAACAAGTGGGCGGCCTTCGAGGTCAAGCTCAACCCACGCGATGTCGACAGTGCTGCCGCCGCTTTGCTCCGCTTCAGCGCCAACGTCGACAGGGATCGCCACGGCGAGCCGGCGGCGCTCGGGGTGATCACGAGCACTGGCGTCGCCGGCCGCCGCGAGGACGGAGTCCACGTCGTCCCGATCGGGTGTCTCGGACCGTGACTGTAGGAACGGTTCGGGCTCGATTGCGCACTCATCGAGTCCCTGGGTGAGCACGCCCTCGCGGAGCAAGTTCCGCGGCCTGACCGCCGCACCGCCGAGGGCGCATTGGCGACTCTCGAAGGTGTGGCATGACCGCACACCCGAGCTGGCGAGAGTCAGACCCAACAGTGTTCGCCGAGACCGTCGTGAGCGGGTACGACGGGTGCTTGAGCAACCCGCGCCGCACTCGACATGAGACCGAGATCAAGTGCGTCCGGCATGGCGTCCGCGGCGCCGCGTGGGGTCCCTCACATCGGGTGCATTCGACTGCGAACGACCCTCGACCCAAGACAAGCTGCGGCCATGAGGATCAAGAATCTCGGGATGTCCCTGGCCGCCGTCGCCCTGACCAGCACCACCATTACCGTCGCAGTCGCAACCCCCGCCGAGGCGGCAGGCCGGAAGTTCGCCAACTGCACCGAGCTGGCCAAGGTCTATCCCCACGGCGTCTCGAAGAGCGCCGCGGCCGCCCAGAAGCAGGTGCGGCAGGGCTATGGCAAGCCCGCCCACGGCAAGAAGGCCCGTGCGGTCTACCACACCAACAAGGGCAGCATGGACCGCGACAAGGACGGCACCGCCTGCGAGCGCTGACCCTGCCCCTGTCGCACATGGGTACGACGAGGCGCTGGAGCACATCGACGCCGCACTCGGCAGTGAGTCCGAGGGCAACCGTGTCCTGCGCGACCTGCTGGGCGCCGGTCTGTGACAGACCCGCGCGTCCCAGCGGTCCAGCGAACCTCGCAGCAACCGCAGAAGGCTTCCTGCACAACCCGCGCGTAGAGGGCGGTGACGCCTGGGCACCTCCACCGGCCCGTCCGCATCGGCATGGGCAACGGGGTCTCACACGGAAAGATGTGCGCTGCGCTTGCGGATAGTGCAAGCGCTGCGCACACCTTTCGATGCGGTTGCCGGATCGTCGGCCGATGAGCCCGCCGGTGTTATGCCGACTCGGTGAGGCGACGCCGGCGGATGCGGCGGTCGATGGCTAGCGCGAGCAGCGCCGCGAGCGCGAGGCCGCCGGTGGCCAGCAGGACGCCGTGGTCCTCGATCCCGGTCTTCGGCAGCGTGCCGGAGGTGGTCGGTGTCGTGCCGGACGTCGTGGGGGTCGTACCCCCCGTACCATCGCTGAGCTTGAAGTCGGCGTAGTAGCTCGCAGCGGGCAAGTCAGAAGCCCCATCCGCGCGACCGCTGCCGACCAAGACGCGAATCCACCAGCGATCACTGCCGTATTCGCTCTTGTACTTCTCGAACACCGCAGCATCGGGCAGCGTGATCGATCCCGAGGCGTTGCCCTGGGCGTCGGCCTCCACGCCGGAACCGACGATGTCGATGTCGTTCAGCTTGAAGGTCAGGGTCTGGCCACCACCTTCATCACGCGTGAAGCCGCTCGCGGTGAAGCTGAGTGTGCCACCCGGCGCGACCTCGCCGGTCGTGATCGTAAACTTCCGATCGCCGACCTCCAACTCACACAGCGGTTTCTTGCCACGTTCGCCGGTCGCTGGACCCTCGCAGTCCGCGGCGTACGCATTGGGGGTGATCACCAGCCCGAGACTGGCGACGAGCAGGGCGCACACCGCGAGAAGGCGACGGATGATCATGGGAGTTCTCCTGGGTGAGGGGTGCAACGGGTCGGTTCGTGTGTGTCGGTTGTCGACTGCGGGATCGGAGTCGCTGTTCATGCTGACCCCGCGGTACGGCGGCGGAGGCGGCGATCAATGACCAGGGCCAAGAGCGCTGCGAGCGCCAAGCCCGTGGTGACCAGCAGTACGCCGTGGTCCTCGATGCCGGTGTTCGGCAGCGTCCCCGAGGCCGCGGGCGTGGTCCCCGAAGTCCCCGACGTCGTCCCGGTGGCCGCCGGTGTCGTCGAGGCCGTTGTCGGAGACGAAGACGGAGACGGAGCGGGGATGGCGTCAAGATCGGCGACCAGCTTGAAGCCGTCGTGGTAGCTGGCGGCTGGCAGGTCAGTTGCGCCGTCAGGACGTCCGCTCCCGACGAGCACCCGCACCCACCACTTGTAGGAGCCGTACTCGGTCTCATACTTCTTGAACACCTTGGCAGCCGGCAGCTTGATCGTGCCGGAGGCGTTTCCGCTGGCGTCGGCCTCCTGGGAGCCGATGATGTCGATGTCATTCAGCTTGAAGGTCAGCGTCTGACCACCACCCGCG
The DNA here is from genome assembly GCA_039812025.1 of Nocardioides sp. GTDB lineage: Bacteria > Actinomycetota > Actinomycetes > Propionibacteriales > Nocardioidaceae > Nocardioides. Next base: position 4,940 of record JBDHZS010000109.1, read on the forward strand.
TCGCGAACGAACCCACTCGCGTTGAACTGGACGGTGCCGCCCGGCTTCACGCATGGCTCGTCGGGTTCACCCCCCGCCGGTACCGCCGGCTCGCTCGACGTATCAGTCGCGTTCGGCGACGGGATGGCGGTTACGGTCTCGGTGACAGTCGCCGTCACCGTCGGTGTCGCCGTCACGGTCTCGGTCTCGGTCACCGTCGCGGTCGGGCTCGGCGCCGCAGTGTCGCACGAGGTCGCGTCAGTGAGGATCAGCTCGAACTTCCGGGCGCCGACGACCAAGTCGCACAGCGGTTCCTTGCCTCGCTTCCCGGTGGCAGGCCCCTCGCAGTCCGCGGCGTAGGCGCTGGGTGCGGCCACTAGCACTCCGAGGCTGGCGAACAGCAGCGCAAAGACCGCAAGGAGGCGACGGATGATCATGGGCGAGTCTCCTGAGAGGCGGTGCATCGGATGCTCACCCGAGGAGCGGCTGTTGAGTTCGCTGGGGAGCGACGGTCCCGCAGGACGACGGTGCGATCGAGGATCATGGGGTGCGCTTCCTGACCTTGAAGGCGGTCACGGCGGTACCCGCGCCGCGCACCTTGCTGGTCACGACGACGGTGAGCGCACCGTTCGTCTTGAAGTACTTCTTGCCGGCCTTTGTGAGCGGCAGGGCGACCTCCTCCGTCGCGACGGCCTTGCCGGAGGCGACGGTGATCACCTTCTTCTTGCCGCCGTTCTTGAGCGCGACCTTGCCCTTGCTCTTGACGACGACCTTGGTCTTCTCGCCGGAGCCGGGCTTCAGTCGGAGCGCGAGCTTGGTGCCCTGAGCGTTCACGGAGCCACCGGTGACCGTCGGAGGGACGATGAGGTCGAAGCCGTCGTGGAGGCTGGAGTTCGGACCATCGTCCTCCACGGCACCACCGACCAGGACTCGGATCCACCAGCGCTCGGATCCATAGTCTCTCCTGTACTGCTCGAACGTGCCCGCGCCGGGAAGTTGGAGGGTGCCGGACACCGTGCCGTCGTCGTTGGCCACGATCTTCGGACCGATGAAGCCCTGGTCGTTGAGCTTGAACATGAGCGTCTGACCGCCGCCGAGCTCCCTGACGAAGCCGGTGCCCTCGAAGTCGACAGTTCCACCAGCCGCCGCACTGCTCACCGAGAGCTCGAAGGTGCGCCCGTTGGGCGTGTCACAGACCGGGATCTTGCCGCGCGCCTCCGGAGAACTCGCCGGCTGACAGTCCTCGGCGTACGCCGGGACGACCACCAGCCCAAGGCTGGCAGCGAGCAGCACCAACACCGCGAACAGGCGGCGGACGATCATCGGGAGTTCTCCTGTGGTTGGGGTTGTAGGTCGATAGGTAGGCGTCTTCGCGACGCCTTGCTGGACTACTTCTTCTCGATCTTGAAGACCCTCGTGACGGCCTTCGACTTGGGCGTCTTGCTGACGGCGGCAACGTAGAGCGCCTCGTGCCGCCTGAAGTAGCGCTTGCCGTCCTTCGACAGCTTGAGCGTGACCTTCTTCTTCGGCTTGGTAGCGCCACTGGCGACGGTGATCATCCGGCTCTTGCGGCCGATCGGGACCGGGCTCAGGCTCTCGACCACCAGCTTCGTCTTGCTGGCAGTACCACGCTTCAGCGACAAGGTGAGGTGAGTGGCCTTGGCGTCCACCGAACCGCCCACCGCTCGGGCGGGGCTCCCGTAGATCGGCGTGGGCTTGAGCCCGACCAACCTGAACCGGTCATGAAGGCTGGCAGCCGGCAGGTCGGGTTGCCCGTCGGGACGACCGCTGCCGACCAGGACCCGGACCCACCACTTGTACGAGCCGTACTCCGCCTTGTACTTGTTGAACACCTCAGCCTTGGGCAGCTTGATCGTGCCTTTGGCGTTGCCGTCGGCGTCGGCCTCGATGCTGGGCCCGATGATGTCGATGTCGTTCAGCTTGAAGGTCAGCGTCTGGCCGCCGCCTTCGTCGCGGACGAAACCGCTCGCCTTGAACTTGAGCGTGCCACCGGGCTTGGCCTTCCCCTTCGTGAGCTTGAACTCCCGGTCGCCGACCACGAGGTCGCACAGCGGCTCCTTGCCGCGCTTCCCGGTGGCGGGCCCCTCGCAGTCCGCGGCGTACGACGGAGCCGAAACCAGCCCGACGCTGGCAACGAGCAGCGCAAGCACTGCCAGCACGGGGCGGACGATCATGGGGAGTTCTCCTAAGTAGTGGAAGGCAGGCTCAGGGGAGGAGCGTCGCCTGGATGTCGTCGAGGAGCTGCATGGCGGCGGTGGCACCGCCGGCGCTGCTCCACAGGGAGCCGTCGACGGGGACGATCTGGCCGGACTTGTAGACGTCGAGGTCCTCGATGCCCACCTTCAGCTCCAGCGCGCTGTCGAGCGCTCGCTGGCTGGCGGCGACCCCGATGTCGCCGTCGCCCGCGTCGATCGACTCGGGGTTGGTCGCCCCGCCGAGCGTGGAGAAGAACATCCAGTCCGCGTCGAGCATCTCGATGTTCTCCAGGCTGACCGGGTGGCTGTGGCCGGTCCCGACCTGTTGCTGCGCCTCCGGCCGGGTAAGGCCGACGGCGGCGACAATCTCGCCGGGGAAGGTGTCCGGCGGCATGAACCCGCCCGACGCCAGCCCCCAGCGGGTGATGCTCACGGTGCCGACGTCGGCGGGCAGTCCCGCGGAGATCTCGGCGACGCGGGCGTCGTACGACTCGATGTAGTCGTCCGCCTCCTCGCCGCGGTTGAGTGCGTCGGCGACGATCCGGAACGAGGCCTGCCAGTCGGCGTTCCCCGCCGGCCCGGTCCACACGGTCGGCGCGATGTCCTCGAGCCGGTTGATGATCGCCTCGTCGTTGATCGCGCTGCCATCGACGAAGATGACCTCCGGCTTGAGCTCCAGCAGCTGCTCCAGGTCCGGCTGCCCGAGCCCGCCGACGACGGGGATGTCGGCCGCGGCGTCGCCGAGGTACGACGGTGGCGTGCCCTGGCCCCGACCCGGCGCAGTGCCGACCGGGGTCAGGCCGAGGGTGAGCGCCGCGTCCAGCGTCGGCTCGCTCAGGGTCACGACCCGCTCGGGCTCGCCCGGGACCTCGATCTCCTCGCCGTTCCCGTCCACGATCGTGCGGACCTCGGACCCCGATTCGGTCGCGTCCTGAGCCGTGTCGTTGGCGTCGTTGGTGCACGCGCTCAGCGACAGGACCAGCGTCAGGACGGCGGCCAGCGCGAGCACGAACCGGCGTACCAGCGGCGGACGACCAGGGTTCGGACCGAGGCGGAGTGGGACGGACACGCAGATTAGGCTAACCTAACATTCGTCGGACGTCACAGGGAGGCTCATCACATGGGCAAGGCGCATCCGGCCGCCGTCCTGGCGGCTGGTGGGGGCGCGTGCGCCCTGCTTTTCGGCGCGCTCGCGACCGGTTCACCCGCCCACGCCGAGGACGCCGTGACCGAGGCGCCGCAGGTCCCGGTCACCGTGACGGTCGAGATCCCCGACGCCGGCGCGCTCGGCCTGACCGTCTCCGCCACCACCGTCGACCTGGGCGTCGCGTCGGTCGACGAGTCCGTCGCGGCCGCCGAGCGCGCGTGGCAGGCGGGCGGCGCGCTGCCCTCGATCGTGGTCGAGGACACCCGCATCACCGACCCCGGCTGGAACCTCACCGCCCAGATGTCGGGCTTCGCCGCCGCCGACGGTACGACGCCCACGGGCACCGACCTCCTCCTCCGACCGCTCACCGGCGAGAGCACGCTGCCCGGCCTGAACCTCAACCCCGAGGTGGACCTGGTCCCCGATGAAGACGAGACCGAGGCAGCAACAACACAGGGTGAGCCCGTCATCGCCTGGACCGACCCGGGCGCCGGAGTCGGCCAGGCCGAGGTCGGCGGCGAGTTGGACTTCCGCGCCCCGCTGACGACCGACCCGGGTGGCTACCAGGCCGTCATCACCCTGACCGTGTCGTGAGGCCCCCGCCTTGATCCGGGCCGTCTTGATCCGAGCCGCCGTGGCGGCGTTGTTGCTGGCGCTCACCCCGGCGGCCCCCGTCGAGGCCGCCAGCGGCTGGTCCGCCTCTCCCGCGACCGCGGCCGGGGAGCGCAGCAACCGTCCCTACCTGGTCTACGACATCGCCCCCGGCGAGCAGCTCGTCGATCAGGTGATGGTCGCCAACACCGGCGACGAGCCGATCGAGCTCGAGGTCTACGCGACCGACGCCTTCAGCGACGAGGCGGCCCGGTTCTCCCTGCTCACCGCCGCCGAGCAGCCCGCCGGCGCGGGCCGCTGGCTGCGCACCGCCGTCGACCACGTGCGGGTACCGGTCGGCGAGCGCGCCCTGATCCCGGTCGAGCTCAAGATCCCCCGCGGCACGCCGCCGGGCGACTACGTCGCGGGCGTGGTCACCTCCGCGACCCGCTCGGTGCGCGACGAGAGCGGCGCCGCCGTGCTCCTCGACTCCCGGGTCGCGGTCCGCGTCTACCTCCGCGTGACCGGCGACGCCCCCGCCGACGTCGCCGCCTCCGGGCTGACCACCACCTGGGATCCGGGCGCCTGGTGGAACCCCTTCGACGACCGGGTGCGCGTGCGCTACCGGGTGGCCAACCCGGGCGCGGTGCGCCTGGCCGTCGCCCACGAGGCGGACGCGATCGGCCCGCTCGGGGTCGACCTGGGCAAGCGCCGCGGCACTGTCGTCCCCGACCTGCTGCCGAGCGCCGACGTGGCGGTCGGCGAGGGTACGCCGGTCGGCGCCGACGTCTCGGACGTCGGCCTGATGATGCCGCTGGGCCGCGCCGACGTCGAGGTGACCGTGCGCGCGGTCGACCGGGTCACCGGCGCGCCGCTGGACCCCGTCGTGCTGAGCTCGCGCGTCACCGCGACCCCCTGGCCGCTGCTCATCGCCCTCCCCTGCTTCGGCGTCGCCGCCTGGGTCGGGTACGTCGTGTGGCGGCGCCGCCGCTCCTCGAAGCCCCCCGCGTCCCCATCTGAGGAACCCCAGCCCGCCGAGGGCGGCGCGTGATGCGCAGGTGGTTGACGGCGTCGTACCTGATCCTGGCCTGCCTGATGGGAGTCCTGTTCGGCGCCTTCGGGGCAGCGCACGCCCAGGAGTCGGCCCCGACGATCACCACCTCCGGCACCGGCTCGGAGACGGGCGGCGCGACGACGGGCGAGGTCGGGCAGCGGATCATCTTCGAGGTCCGCGGCTTCACGGCGAGCCGGGTGCAGGTCGAGTTGTGCGGCGCGCTCGGGATCAGCTCGACGGCCCACTGCGACAGCGCCAACGGCGGGATGATCGTCACCGACCCGAACGGCGCCGGCGAGGTCACCATCGAGCTCAGCAGCCCGCCCGGCGGCTGCCCGTGCCGGGTCCGCGCCTACGGACTGGACACCGACGAGTCAGCGGTCATCCCGTTCCCTGTCATCGGCGCCGAGCTCGGTAACGGCGCTCCCCCGCCCGAGGAGGTGCAGGCACCGCGTGCGCCCGTCTCCGCGGCGGTCAACGCGGCCGTCGTCGACCCGACCTGGCGGGAGAACGCCGAGACCTGGCTCGGGCTGCGCAACCAGCACCGGGTGCAGGTCGCGGTCCGCAACACCTCCGACCGCACGCTGCGCGGCCGCGAGCTGTCGGTCTGGATCGGCCGCGAGTCCGCGACGCTGACCGCGCAGCCGGCGATGGTCGTGCGCGGCGTACCGAAGCTGGCCCCCGGCGAGGAGTGGACCACGACGGTCGACCTCGCCGCCCCCGGCCTGCTGCCGGCGGGCCGCTACGTGATCCAGGGCGAGCTCGGCGCGGGCGGCGGCAGCGAGCCGATCGGCGAGTTCGGCACCAACGTCTCCTCGATGCCGGCGGCGCTCATCGTCGTCGCCGTCGCGCTGCTGAGCACCAAGGGCGTGTCGCTGACCAGGCGTTTCGGCGCCTGGCGGGACCGCCGGCACGGCCGCCCCGAACGCGCCACCGGGGCGCCCTGGCTCGTCGGCACGGCGGTCGCCGCGATCCTGGTCGCCGGCGGCATGTGGGTGCGTACGGCGTGGGTCGACTACGCCGACCGGCTCACCGCGCAGGCCGCCCAGACCGACCTCATGGCCGACTTCGAGCTCGTCGGCCAGGACCCCGACGAGGGGCCCGCTCCCGAGCGGCGCCCCGGCGACCTGGTCGCCCTGATCCGGCTGCCCACCGGCGCGAGCTGGGCCGTCGTCGAGGGCGTCACCCCCGAACAGCTCGCGCGCGGCCCCGGCCACTACCCGGGCACCGCCTGGCCCGGCGAGGTCGGCAACTCCGTGATCGCGGGCCACAGCGGCATCGCCGACGCGCCGTTCGACGAGCTCGCCGGCCTGAGCAGCGGCGACAAGCTCGCCCTCGAGACCCCCGAGAGGACCTGGAACTACGTGATCGACGACATCCGCGAGGTGCCCGCCACCGCGACCTCGGTGCTGCTGCCAGTGCGCGACCAGCCCGGGGTGGATCCGACGGAGGCGCAGCTCACCCTGATCACCTGCTCGTATGAGCAGGGCGTCATCTCCGGGCGATGGATCGTCGAGGCGACCCTCGAGGGCCCGCCGCTGACCCAGGAGGTGGCCGCGTGAGCGGCGTCCTAGAAGGAACCCGCCGCCGACTGCCAGCCCTGCCCGCGCTCCACGTGCTGGTCGCCGTGGGGATCGGCGTGGGCGTCGTACTCAGCCTGTCGATCGGGTCGCACTCGCTCGGGCTGACCGGGGCCTTCGACGAGCTGCTCGCCGGCCCCGGCGGGGCGGCCGCGGACGTGCACGCCCACCGCATCATCTGGGAGCAGCGGCTGCCGCGCACGGTCCTCGCGCTCGCCGTCGGCGCCGCGCTCGGCATGGCCGGCGCGGTGATGCAGACGCTGACCCGCAACCCGCTGGCCGACCCGGGCATCCTCGGCATCAACTCCGGCGCCGCCGTCGCGGTCGCCGTCGGCCTGGTGCTCGGCCTGGCCTCGACGCCCGTCGGCCTGGTGGCCTGGGCGATGCCCGGCGCCGCGATCGCCGCGATCGCCGTCTACACGCTCGGCACGGTCGGCGGCGCGACCTCGCCGGTCCGGCTGGCGCTGGCGGGCATGGCGATCTCGGCGGTCCTCGTCGGCGTAACCTCGGCGCTCGCGGTCTCCTTCCCGGGGGCCTTCGACCTGTTCCGCTTCTGGGCGGTCGGCTCGTTCGAGGGCCGCGGCTGGGACGTCGTGTGGGGCACCTGCTGGTTCATGGTGGCCGGCGGGCTCGTGGCCATCGTGCTCGGGCCGCACCTGGACCTGCTCGCCTCCGGCGACGACGCCGCGCGGGCGCTCGGCCTCAAGGTCGGCTGGGCCCGGCTCGGCGCCGCCGGCGCGAC
>JBDHZS010000110.1:0-12134 GCA_039812025.1 Nocardioides sp.
CAGATCGGTGTCCACCAGGCCTCCAGAGCTTGTGTTGGTTCGCAACACCGACTCTGAGGCGCCCTCGCCCCCATTTCACACCCGCCACACCAGTCACATCACCGGGAATCACTCATCTAGACTGGGGTCATGACCATCGTGGACCTGCCCCTGCTCCCCCTCGGCAAGGGCCGTGACCCGCACACCGAGCGTGGCGTGGAGTGCCCCGGCGACCTGCCGCCGGCCTCCGACCCGTCGCTCGTCGCCCGGGCACGCGCCGCCAAGGAGGCACTCGGCGACCGGCTGTTCGTTCTCGGCCACCACTACCAGCGCGACGAGGTGATCCAGTTCGCCGACGTCACCGGGGACTCCTTCAAGCTCGCCCGCGACGCGGCGGCAAGGCCGGAGGCGGAGTACATCGTCTTCTGCGGCGTGCACTTCATGGCCGAGTCCGCCGACATCCTCACCGGCGACGACCAGCAGGTGATCCTCCCCGACCTCGCGGCGGGCTGCTCGATGGCCGACATGGCCCGGCTCCCCCAGGTCGAGGACGCCTGGGCGGCGCTGCAGGCGGCGGGGGTCGCGGACGACGTCGTACCGGTGACGTACATGAACTCCTCCGCCGACATCAAGGCCTTCTGCGGCCGCAACGGCGGGCTGGTCTGTACGTCGTCCAACGCCGACGTCGCGCTCGAGTGGGCGTATGAGCAGAAGAGCGCCGACACCAAGGTGCTCTTCCTGCCCGACCAGCACCTCGGCCGCAACACCGCGGTGCTCAAGCTGGGCTACTCGCTCGACGACTGCGTGGTCTGGAACCCGCTGCGCCCCGGCGGCGGGCTGACGACCCAGCAGCTGCGCGACGCCAAGATGATCCTGTGGCGCGGCCACTGCTCGGTGCACGGCCGCTTCCGGGCCGAGGTGATCGACGAGCTGCGCGCGAAGCGGCCCGGCATCAACATCCTGGTCCACCCCGAGTGCAGCCACGACGTCGTGGTGAAGGCCGACCTGATCGGGTCGACCGAGTTCATCATCAAGACCATCGAGGCCGCGCCGCCGGGCAGCGCGTGGGCGATCGGCACCGAGCTCAACCTCGTCAAGCGGCTGGCCGACGCCCACCCGGACAAGACGATCGTCTTCCTGGACCGCAACGTCTGCTACTGCTCCACGATGAACAGGATCGACCTGCCGCATCTGGTCTGGGCCCTGGAGTCCCTCGCCGCCGGGGTCGTCGTCAACCGGATCGAGGTCGACCCCGACACCGAGCGTGAGGCGCTCGTCGCGCTCGAGCGGATGCTCGCTCTGCCCGGTCGGGTCCCCGTCGCAGCCGGCTGACGACGCCGACTCGGCTCAAACGTGCAGCTGAAACGCGCCGAGTCGGCGCAAAGATGCACGCTCAGGACGCCGAGTCGGCTCTAAAGTGCACGCCAGACGCGCCGAGTCGGCGCAAAGATGCACGGTTGTCCACAGTCGCAGGCCCAACGCCTGTGGATGGCCGCGTACTTTAGCGCCGACTCGGCGCGTTTCAGATGCACAGATGAGCCGACTCGGCGTGATTTGCGTGCACAGATGAGCCGACTCGCGAGTCGGCGATCAGTCGCAGTTGTCGCAGAGGCCGGAGACCGGGAGGGCGAGGAAGCAGCGGGGGCACACCGCGGGCATCACGTCGGTCTTGGCCACCCGGCCCGGCCGGGCCGCGCCGGCGGCCCCCGAACCGGTCGCCGGACCAGCAGCAGAGCCTGCCCCAGGCCCCACCGCCGCGCGAGTACGACGTGGCGCAAGGCCCGTCGTACGAGCAGCCCCGGCAACACGCACCTCCGGCACACTGAAAGGCTGCGGCAGCGGCCCCGGCTCCCCGCCGCCCGGCGGCAACTGGGCCCCGAACCAGCGGTAGCACGACAACCGCTCGGAGGCGGCCTGCTCGTCGGCGTCGGCGACCCGGACGCCGCGCAGGTGCTCGACGCAGCCGGCGTACCCGGATCCGACCCGGCCGGTCGCGTCCACGCACAGCGCCGCCAGGAACGGCTCGCCGCGCTCGTCGTTGTCGACCATCGTCCGGTAGAGCACGTCGTTGAGCCAGTGCCGGTGCGGCTGCCGCGTGCGGATCCGCGACCGCCGCTGCACGTCGTCGGCCAGCTCCGCGGCCCCGACGGTGCCGTGGTAGTCGCCGGCCGCCTCCTCCAACCGCATCCGGGCGGCCAGCGCCCAGGTGGCGTGCGCGGCCTCGATGCCGATCGCGGACGCCTCCGTCCAGGGGACCTCGCTCACGAGGGTCTAGCCTGCCACCCGCGGGCGCGGGATCACAGTCGGGGGATCACCCGTCGGCGGATCACAGCCCGGGAGCCCCCCACAGCGCCAGCCACCGCGAGTGGTCGGCCTCGAGCGGCAGCCCTCCCTCGGCGGCGAGCACGTCGCGCACCTGGAACTCCAGCATCGAGTCCCGGCGGCCGCCGCTCGCGGCGTGGCCCGGCTCGGGCGCGAACGGATAGAACGTCCCCCGCTTGTAGAGGTAGACCAGCCCGAACGACGCGCCACCGGGGAGCCGGAACGGCACGAGCGTGCACAGCAGCCCCTCGGCGAAGCCCTGGTCGACGAGCGTGGTGTTGGTGGCGTGCAGCCGGGTGCACAGGTCGCTGGAGTCCGCGGGGTCGCCGTCGACGACCAGCCAGGTGAAGCCGAAGCCGTCCTGGCTCAGCGACACCTCGGGGTTCTCCGCGCCGTGCCGCACCAGCGCCAGGATCTCCTCGGTGGTCTGCGCGAACGCCGCGCCCTGCGCGCTCTTGAAGCAGACCGACCCCGAGCCGGTCGGGGTCGCGCCGAGGGACGCCTCGAGCGTGATGGCGGCCGAGGGTACGGCGAAGAGCGCGTCCAGACGCGGCGGCACCGCCCGCCGCCTGCCCGTGATCGCGGCCCAGAAGCCCATGCCCGCTCCCCGCTAGTCCGGCCGCCCGAGCTCGGTCTGGATGCGCGCGAGCTGCTCCAGCCGCTGCTCCAGGCTCGGGTGGGTCGAGGTCAGCGTCTTCAGCGACACGCCGCGCACGGCGGGGGCGATGAAGAACGCGTTCATGGCGGCCGGCGCCCGCAGGTCGCGGTCCGGCGTGGCGTTCATCTGGCCGCTGATCTTCTGCAGCGCCGACGCGAGGGCCGCCGGCTTCATGGTCAGGTAGGCGCCCGAGCGGTCCGCGGACAGCTCCCGGTAGCGCGAGAGCAGCCGGGTGAGGAAGAAGCTGATCGCGTAGACGACCAGGCTGATCAGCAGCGCGACGATGACCAGCGGGATGCCCTCCTTGCGCCGGTCGCCGCCGACGGCGCCCCACTGCGCCATCCGGGTGAGCATCCCCGCGGCGATCCCGGCCGAGGACGCGAGCGTCATCACGAGCACGTCGCGGTGCGCCACGTGCGACAGCTCGTGGGCGAGCACCGCCTCCAGCTCCTCGGCGTCCAGGGTCTGCAGGATCCCGGTCGTCACGCACACCACGGAGCGGTGGGGCGAGCGGCCGGTGGCGAACGCGTTCGGCATCGCGGAGTCGGCGATCCCGACGCGCGGCTTGGGCATGTCGGCCAGCGCGACCAGCCGGTCGATCATCCCGTGCAGCTCGGGCGCCTGCTCCGGGGTGACCTCGCGGGCGCGCATCGCCTTCATCGCGACCGTGTCGGAGGTCCACCACTGGAAGAACGCCACCCCGATGCCGAGCAGCCCGATGAGCGGCGCGTACTGCGGCGGCATCATGAACATCAGCGCCACGACGAGGACCACGAAGAGCCCGCCGAGCAGGAACATCACCGTGGTCATCCGGACCGTCAGCCCGGTGTCCTTCAGGAAGCGGGACCGCGCCACGTCGTACCTCGAAATCAGCCTGGGATGAATCAGCCTGGGATCAGGCCGTCGTTGCCGAGCAGGTCGCGCACCTCGGACAGGGTGGAGTCGGCGGCCGGCAGGATCACGTCCGAGGTCTCGAGCCCCTCGACGTAGTGCGGCTCGGCGACCGAGCGGACCGAGTCCAGCAGCGCGGCGAGCGCCGCATCGAAGCCGAGCCGGTCGTCCGCCTCGACGGCGGCCAGCACGGCCTCATCGAGTTCGTTGAGCTTCGCCAGGGCCTCCCCCGGCACGTCGAACTGGCCCTCCCCCAGGATCCTGACGATCACGCGCGGCCCTCTTCGGGCTTGGCCGCCGCCTCCGTCTCGCCACCGAGCAGGTCGGCGTCGCCCGCGCCGGCCTCGATCGCGGGGCCGGACTTGGCCGGGGCGATGCCCTTCATCCGGGCCAGCTCGGCCTCGACGTCGGACTGGGAGCTCATCGACTCGAGCTCGCGGGTGATGTCGTCGCCGGCGTTGAGGGAGCTGACGTCGTCCAGTGCTCCGGAGGAGATCAGCTCGTCGATCGCGCCTGCGCGCGCCTGCATCTCGGCGGTCTTGTCCTCGGCGCGCTGGATCGCGAGCCCGACGTCGCCCATCTCCTCGCCGATCCCGGAGACGGCCTCGTTGATCCGGGTCTGCGCCTCGGCGGCGGTGTACGTCGCCTTGATCGTCTCCTTCTTGGTCCGGAAGGCCTCGACCTTGGCGCTCAGCCGCTGCTGGGCCAGGGTCAGCTTCTCCTCCTCCCCCTGCAACGCGGCGTGCTGCGCCTTGAGGTCGGTGATCTGCGAGGTCAGCCCGGACTTGCGGGTGAGCGCCTCGCGGGCGAGATCCTCACGGCCGAGGTCGATCGCCTTCTGCGCCTGCTCGGTGAGCTTCTGCGACTGGGCCTCGAGCTGGGCGATCTGGATCTCCACCCGCTTGCGGCTGGTCGCGACGTCGGCGACACCCTTGCGCACCTTCTGCAGGAGTTCACGCTGCCGCGTGTAGCTGTAGTCGAGGGTCTCGCGGGGATCCTCGGCCCGGTCCAGCGCCTTGTTGGCCTTGGACCGAAAGATCAGGGTGATGCGCTGCCACAGACTCATGTCTGGTGACCCTTCCGTGAAGATGCTCGTGTCTCACCACACCCTATGGGAGAACGTCAAGTGTGTCGGTGCCGCCCGGTAGGGTGGGCATGTCCCGCCCCCACCACCGTGCCGAGGCTGCCTCACCGTGTTCCGCAAGAAGTCCGAGAGCCCCGACCCCGTCGCCGAGAGCGACCCGAGCGGCAAGAAGGGCCGCCCCACGCCGACCCGCCGGGAGGCGGAGGCCGCGGCGCGTGCCCGCGCGAAGGCGCCCCGCTCCAAGAAGGACGCGGCGGCCGCCAAACGCTCGCAGCGCGCCAAGCAGTCGCAGAAGATGCGCGAGGCGATGCGGACCGGCGATGACCGCTACCTGCCCCTGCGCGACAAGGGCCCGGTCCGCCGCTTCATCCGCGACTACGTGGACGTGCGCATGTCGTGGATCGAGATCATGATCCCGCTGATGCTCACCACCTTGATCCTCGGCTGGGCCGGGTTCGTCGAGATCGCGGCGTACGCCAACTCGGTCCTGTTCGCGTTCCTGATCGTGCTGATCTTCAACACCTGGTGGATGTCGCGGCGGCTGAAGCGCGAGATCGCGCGACGGTTCCCGGACGCCGACCCACGCGGCAATACCTGGTACGCCGTGGCCCGGTCGTTGCAGATGAAGTTCATGCGGCTGCCGAAGCCGCAGGTCAAGCTCGGGCAGACGCTGCCCGAGACGTACCGCTGAGCCGTTTGTGGTCACCGGCCTCGCCGCAGCCGCGGCGGCTGCGGTCCTCTTCGGGTTGGGGGCCCTGACCCAGGCCCGAGCCTCCCGCGACCTCGAGGTGGCGGGCCTCGGGGTCCTCGCCTTCGTCCGGGTCGCCGTCCGGCACCGGCTGATCTGGGTCACCGCGGCGATGTACCTCGCCGGCTTCACCGGCCACGTGATCGCGATCCAGCAGCTCCCGCTCTACCTGGCGCAGGCCGGGATCGCGCTGTCCCTGCCCGTGACCGTCCTCGGCGCCGTCCTCCTCACCGAGCGGGTGCTCCTCGGCCAGTGGGCCGGGGTGGTCGCGGTGCTGGCCGGGCTGGCGCTGCTGGTGTACGCCGCGGGCGAGACCGGCCACCCGGCGCGGACCTGGTGGTTCCCCGTGTTGCTGTGGGTCGGGGTGGTGCTCACCCTCGCGCCGCCGCTGCTCGGACGCGCCATCCGCGGGCCGGCCGTCGGGGCCCTCGCCGGGCTCGCCTACGCCGGCTGCGCGATCGGGGTGAAGGGGATCGACTCGTTGACCGATCCCTACGGGCTGGCCTGCGCGACCGCCGTCGCCGCCTACGGCATCGGCGGCTTCTGGCTCTACTCGCTCGCGCTCGACCGGGGGTCGGTCTCGTCCGCGACCGCGCCCCTCGTCACCGCCGAGGTCGCCGGGCCGGCGGTCGTGGGACTCGCCGTGTTGGGCGATGAGGTGCGCGAGGGGTGGTGGCCCGGGCTCGTCCTCGGCGTCGTGCTCTCCGTCGCCGGGTCGGCGCTCGTCGCGGCCCACTGGCACCGCCACGCCGAGGACCTCTGAACGCCGAGTCGGCGCATCTGTGCACGTATGACGGATAACGACTCAGATCCGGCACTCGGCGCGGCCGCCGGGGAGGCGGTGCCGATGGGCGGCGATCAGGCGATAGACCCAGTCCGCGAGGCGTCGTACGACGGGCGCGCGCAGGGCCCTGCCGAGCAGGCGCCACGGCCGCGGCCCGGTGGTGAGCGCGGCGGCGATGGCCTCCGCGCCGTACCGGACCCGGTGCCCGTCGACGTACGGGATCTCGCGCGCCGCCCGGTCGGCGTCGACGCCGAGCGAGGCCAGGTCGTGTCGCTGCAACGGCTCGACCCGCGCCGCCAGCCCGAACCGCCCCATGGCCACGGCTGACCGCGTGCAGAACGCGCAGTCGGCGTCGAAGAGCAGCACCGGGGCGGTCACATCCCCAGGCTAGCGGGCTAGCGAGTGCCGATGATGCCGACGACGGGGGGCGCCTTCTGCTCGACGACCTTGACCTTGAAGCCGGCCTGGGCGAGCGAGGACGACGCCTTGCGCACGATCTCCGGGACCAGCTCGCGGCGGTTGGCCTCGTAGAAGAGGAAGACCTTGCCGCCGGGCAGCAGCCGCTCGTGCAGCAGCGCCACCTCATTGGCGCAGTCACGCACCCAGAAGAGGTTGACGTTGAACGCGAAGACCTTGGTCAGCCGCTTGACCGGCACCCGCAGCGTCGCGAGGTCGATCTGGCGCACGGTGGCGCGGCCGGCCTTCATGTACTTGGCCACGCGGCGCCGGGTGCGGTCCACCCCCGACTCGGAGCGGTCGATCGCGAACAGCTTGCCCGTCTCCAACTTGCTGCAGATCAACTCGGCCCCGTAACCCGGACCGCAGCCGATCTCCAGCACGTGATCGGCGGGCTGGATATCCATGACGTCCACCGCCCACAGGATGCGCGGGGGGATCAGCTGTCGTGCCATGACCCCATAGCCTGCCACCCGCACCGAGCCGGAGTCAGCCACCCCCGCCTCCCGTGTCGCCTGTGTCGCCGCCGCCGGACGCCCACCGGCTAGGTTGGGGCCCGTGACGGAGCGAATCCGAGTGGGCGTCCTGGGCGCCCGGGGCAGGGTCGGCAGCGAGGTGTGCCGTGCGGTCGAGGCGGCCGAGGACATGGTGCTGGTCGCACAGGTCGACGCCGGCGACGACATCGGCGAGCTGGAGGCCAACGGCGCCCAGGCGGTCGTCGACTTCACCCATCCGGACGTCGTCATGGGCAACCTCGCCCACTGCATCGACCACGGGATCCACGCCGTCGTCGGCACCACCGGCTTCGACGCGGCCCGCCTCGACACGCTCCGCGGCCTCCTCGCCGACGCCCCCGGCGTCGGGGTGCTCATCGCCCCGAACTTCTCGATCGGCGCGATCCTGATGATGCGGTTCGCGGTCGCGGCGGCGCCGTACTACACCTCGGTGGAGGTCATCGAACTGCATCACCCGGACAAGGCGGATGCCCCGTCCGGTACGGCGACGCGGACCGCCCAGCTCATCGCGGCCGCCCGCGTCGAGACCGGCTGCGAGCCAATGCCGGACGCCACCTCGACCTCGCTCCCCGGCGCCAGGGGGGCCGACGTCGACGGGGTCCGGGTGCACGCGGTCCGGGCCCGCGGCCTGGTCGCGCACCAGGAGGTGCTGCTGGGCGGGCCGGGCGAGACGCTCAGCATCCGTCACGACTCGATGGACCGCACGTCGTTCACGCCCGGCGTCCTCGCCGGCCTCCGCGCGATCGGGGCGCGGCCCGGCCTCACCGTCGGCCTGGAGCACCTGCTCGATCTCTGAGCCCGGCTAGAGCAGCCGGAGCAGCGCGGCTGCCAGGGCGGCGCCGAAGACCACGAGCAGGAACGGCGCGCGCAGCACCAGCAGGACGGCGGCGACGACCAGCCCGAACGCCCGGGCGTCCAGCACGATCCGGTCGCCCGTCGCGAACGTCTGCACCGCGACCAGCGCCGCGAGCAACGCGACGGGGATCGCCATCGCCACCCGTTCGACCACCGGGTGGTCCAGCACCCACCCGGGCACGGAGACCCCGGCCAGCTTCAGCAGGTAGCAGCCGACGCACGCGACGATGATCGAGGTCCACATCAGCGGCCGTCCTTCAGCACGCCGGCGAGCAACGCCACCCCGGCGGCGGCCAGCACGGGCACCCCGGCGGGCGCGACGCCGACCAGCAGCAGCGCGACCACCGCGCCGCCGAGCGCGACGAGCCGGCCCCGAGAGTCGGCCAGCCGCGGCCACAGCAGCCCGAGGAACGCGGCGCCGACCGCGGCATCGAGGCCGTACGTCGCCGGATCGCCGATCACGCTGCCCGCGGCGGCGCCGACGAACGTCATGATGTTCCAGCAGACGAAGACCGCCCAGCCCGTGGTCAGGAAGCCGACCCGCGCAGCCTCGCGCGAGCCGCGGGTCACCGACATCGCGGTGGACTCGTCGATCACCAGTTGCGCGTCGACGAACCGGCGCCAGCCGGTGAACTCCAGCAACCGGGCGAGCCGCAGCCCGTAGAGCGTGTTCCGGGTGCCCAGCATGAGCGCGGCGGCGGCGCCCGCGGCCGGCGTGCCCCCCGCGGCCGCGACCCCCACCAGCGCGAACTGGGAGGCGCCGGTGAACATCAGCAGCGACAGCGCGCACGTCTGCAGCACCGACAGGCCCGCCGCGACCGAGACGGCGCCGAACGACACGCCGTACAGCCCGACCGTCACGCCCACGCCGAGCGAGTCGCGCACGATGCCGCGGCGCTCGGCGGCCCAATCGGGCACGGGGTCGTCGGGCGGCACGGAGGGACGGTACTTCAGACCGTCGGCCCTGCCCCCATCCAGCGCGCCCCGAGCGGCCCGCCGGACGCTCAGGCCGGGTGGTGGCCGGTGTCGTGGAAGAGCGCGTAGAGCCCGACCACCCCCGCGGCGGCGCCCAGGAGCGCTCCGGCGCCGGCGACGACCGGGAACGACGTGACGTGGGCGAGCCAGGCGCCGATGCCGGCACACACGGCCAGGCAGAGGACGGCGAAGAGGAGCTTGTGCAACCGAGGTAGCGGACCGAACAACGTCATGATCCTCTCTCAAGAAGCCCGGGTCCGGCGGACCCGGTGGGCTGTGCTCTGTTCATCGTGCTCCCATCTTGCCTGGCGGCGCAGGGGAATCAAGGAAGTGATTCCGGTCACGTTGTTCACGATTCGGTCACGCCGTGCCACGCCGTACACGCTCACGCAGCGCGCGACGCGGCACCCCGGGCCGGCCGACCCCGCCGGGCTGAGAGGATGGGCCCGTGCCACCACCCACCGCCGACCACTCGGTGCGCGTCGCCTGGGCCGACGACGCCGCGGACATCGCCCGGATCCAGGCCGAGACCTGGCGGGCGGCGTACGACGGTCTGCTGCCACCCGAGGCCGTCGACCTCGACGTCGACCGCGCCGCCGCCGCGTGGCGGGCGGCCCTCGTGGCGAGCGGCGACGCCCGCAACCGGGTGTTGGTGGCGTTGGAGGGCAATCGGGTCGTGGGGTTCGCCGTGACCACCCCGGCGGCCGACCCCGACTGCGACCCGGTGCACGACGCGGAGCTGGGCGAGTTCGCGGTGGCGGCCGGGGCGCGGGGTCGCGGCCACGGGTCGCGGCTGCTGCAGGCGGCGGTCGACACGATGGTCGCCGACAGGTTCGAGCGGGCGGTGAGCTGGCTGCTCGCCGGGGACGACGACCTCCGCGGGTTCCTCGCCTCCGCCGGCTGGGCGCCCGACACCGCGCATCGCGAGTTGGACCTCGACGGCAGCGGCAGCGTCCGCGTCAAGCAGATCAGGCTGCACACGGCGTTGGCCTGATCTTGCTGGCCTGATCTTGCATGCCTGTGACACGCGTGGGGCGTATCGCAACGGAAACGTCACACCTGGGCTATGGTAGGGGCGTGCGGGGGCAGTCATGGAGTGATGTCGCGACGTCGCGCCCTTCGGAGCCGCCTGCGCCCCTCGCGGGCACCGGTTGCCCGGCGTGGCGGGTCGCGGCCGCCGTACCGGACCCCGAGATCGGCGTCGTCACCATCGGGGACCTGGGCTTCCTGCGCGACATCACCTGCGACGACCGGCAGCGGGTGCACGTGCAGCTCGCTCCGACGTACCCGGGGTGCCCGTCCGTCGAGGTGATCCGCACCGAGGTGATCGACGCGCTCACCGACGTCGGCTACCGCCACGTGAGCGTCGAGTTCGTGCTCGATCCGGCGTGGAGCAGCGACGAGATCAGCGACGAGGGCCACCGCAAGCTACGGCGCTACGGCCTCGCGCCGCCGAGCACGGAGCCCGCGCGGCTGCTCGGCTAGGAGGTGTCGCTAGCCTCGGCGCATGCAGACTCGCAGGCTTGGCAACAGCGGTCTCCGGATCACCGAGATCGCCTACGGCAACTGGCTCACCCACGGCTCGCAGGTCGAGGCGGAGGCGGCGACCGCGTGCGTGAGGCGCGCGCTCGAGGAGGGGATCACGACCTTCGACACCGCCGACGTCTACGCCAACACCGCCGCGGAAACGGTGCTCGGCGACGCGCTGCGCGGCGAACGCCGGGAGGGCCTGGAGATCTTCACGAAGGTCTTCTGGCCGACCGGCCCCGGCGCGCACAACGACCACGGCCTGTCGCGCAAGCACATCATGGAGTCGATCGACGGGTCGCTGCGGCGGCTCGGGACCGAGTACGTCGACCTCTACCAGGCGCACCGCTACGACACCCAGACCCCGCTCGAGGAGACGATGGAGGCGTTCGCGGACGTCGTACGCCAGGGCAAGGCGCTCTACATCGGCGTCTCGGAGTGGAACGCCGAGCAGATCCGGGCGGGCTACGAGCTCGCGCGCGAGCTGCGGATCCCGTTCGTGTCCAGCCAGCCGCAGTACAACATGCTGTGGCGCGTCATCGAGCCCGAGGTCGTGCCCACGTGTCGTGAGCTCGGGATCGGCCAGATCGTGTGGAGCCCGATCGCCCAGGGGGTGCTGACCGGCAAGTACCTGCCCGGGCAGCCGCCGCCCGCCGGCTCCCGCGCGACGGACGAGAAGGGCGGCGCCGACATGATCGCGCGGCTGCTCACCGACGAGGTGCTGACCGCCGTGCAGGCGCTGCGGCCGATCGCCGACGAGGCCGGGCTGACCCTCGCGCAGCTCGCCGTCGCCTGGACGCTCCAGAACGACAACGTCTCCGCCGCGATCATCGGCGCCAGCCGGCCCGAGCAGGTCACCGAGAACGTCAAGGCCTCCGGCGTGGTCCTCTCCCCCGACTTGCTCGCCGCGATCGACACCGCCCTCGACGGGCACGTCGTCAGCGATCCCGGCCTCACCCGCTCTCCCGACCGAAGCACCTTCTGACGCCGAGTCGGCTCTAAAGTGCACGCAGAACCCGCCGAGTCGGCGCATCCGTGCACGCTGAGAGCGCCGAGTCGGCGCATCCGTGCACGCTGAGAGCGCCGAGTCGGCGCTAAAGTGCACGGCTGTCCGCAGCCCCGCGCCCGTCCCTGTGGATGACGGCGTACTTTAGCGCCGACTCGGCGTGATTTGCGTGCACCTTTGAGCCGACTCGGCGTGTTTTCCGTGCACCTTTGAGCCGACTCGGCGTGATTCTCGTGCACGGATGCGCCGACTCGGCGTGATTTTTGTGCACAGATGCGCCGACTCGGCGTCGTACTCGGCGTTAGGCGGGGCCGGCGAGGGCGAGGAGCTCGCG
>JBDHZS010000111.1:0-12113 GCA_039812025.1 Nocardioides sp.
GGTCAGCTCGACCGCGCGCCGGATGAGCCGCGCTTGGTCGGCGCGGACGGTGTCGCGGCGGGAGGCGAACGCCCGGGCCGCGCCCGCCGCCGCGGCGGCCGCCTCCCGTGTCTCGGCCACCAGCAGGTGCGCGCGGGCCAGATCCAGGAGCACCTCGCCCTCCTCGAGGCGTTGGCGGCGCTCGCGGGCCATCGTGGCGGCCTCGCGCAGCAGGACGACCGCCTGGGCGACGAGCCCGGCCTCGAGCAGCACGCAGGCCAGGCCGTGCCGGGCGTGCACGCGGCCGACCTCGACGTCCATGTCGTCGGCCCGGCGCATCAGCCGGATGGCGGCGGGCAGATCGCCGGCGAAGTACTCCAACCACCCCAGGTTGTGGCGCGCCTTGAACTCGAGGTCCGGCAGGTCGTGCTCCCGCGCCAGGTCCAGTGCGGCGAGGAGGTCCCGGCGCCCGGGGGCGAGGTCGAGCAGCGTCACCTCGCACAGCCCGCGGTTGAGCAGCACGGCGATCCGCTCGTACGGCGTCCGGAGGTCGCCCAGCCGGACCGCGCGGAGCATCGACAGCCCGCGGCTCCACTCGCCCAGGGACATCCAGACCACGCTCTCCTGAACGTCGGCCAGCGCCGCGGCGTACGACGAGCCGCAGGCCGCGGCCAGTGCCCGCGCCTCGGCCAGGGTGGCGTCGGCACGGTCCTGGCCATGCACGTGGACGTCGGTCAGCGCGCGGGTGACGAGCAGGCGGGCGCGCAACTCATCGGCCGCGGCGCCCTCGCTCGCGGGCAGGCGGTCCAGCCCGCGGAGCCCCTGGTCCAGGGCGCGCTCGGCACCCGGCCAGTCGCCCAGGCCGTTCAGCTCCTTGCCGCGTCCCAACCGACGCTCGGCGGTCTCTACCGCACCCGTCCCGACCACCCCGGTCCCAGCTCGTGTCCCAGTCTCGTGCCGTCAGATCTCGATGGGCGGCGTGGCCATGGGCCGCGACCCGGGCTCGTCCAGCCGCTGGAAGACCAGGTAGACCAGGCACCGCTCGTCCAGCTCCAGCTCGAAGCGTCCGTGGTCGTCGGTGCGGGTGGTGCGGCTGCCGGCCGGCGTCGTGAGCTCGACCGAGACCGGGGCCGCGCTGACCCGCCCCGACAGCAGCCGCCCCCCGCCGGGCCTCGCCTCGATCGTGATCATCGCCGTCAGGTCCGCGCCCGAGAAGGTGATGGTGTCGGCCACCTCCGTGTCGCGACGGACCCCCGCGGCCTCGCTCGAGACCATCGTCAGCTCGGCGACCTCCGCCTCGAGCGCCGCCACCGTGATCGCGAACGCGACCTTGTCGGCCAGGCCGGACGGCACCGGATCGTGCTCGTCCAGCAGCCGGCCCAGCGTCTCCAATACGCGCACGTCCTCGTCGTCGAGCGGTGCGCGACTCACGTCGTCTACGTAGTTCATTTCGCCGACGTCCCTCCTGACCAGCGCGGATCCGATTCCAGTGCGACCCTCAGCTTCGCCAGGCAGCGGCCCCGGGTGGGTCCGATGCTCCCGACGGGCATGCCCAGCGCCCCCGCGAGGGTGGCGTAGTCGGGTCGCCCGCCCTGCGCGATGACCCGCAGGAGGGCCTGGCAGCGCTGCGACAGCGCGCCGTAGTGGTGCCAGAGGACCTGGTCCCCGTCCCGGCCGAGCGCCTCCTCCTCGGGCCCCGGACTCTCATCGGCCCGGGTCTCGAGCAACTGGGCGGCGTCGGCGGGCTCGGCCTGCCTGCGGGTGCGGGCAGCGACCGTGAGCGCGCGGCGCCGCGTCGTGACCAGCAGCCACTGGAGGACCGCCTGCGGGCTGTGGATCCGCTCGGCTCCCTTCCACAGGGCCACCCAGGTCTCCTGGACCACGTCCTCCGCGGCGTCCGCGTCGAGGCCGCAGCCTCGGGCGACGTGCCACAGGAGCGGATTCAGCAGCGCGACCAGGCGCAGGAGCGCGGCCTCGTCGCCCTCCTGGTAGGCGCGGAACTCCGCCGTCGCACGGTCCGCCAGCCCCTGGGAGGTGGACTCGGTCGGCGTCACGGCCGACGCTCCAGCACTGCGTCGACGGCGGCGGTGCCGTCGGTCACCCGGTCCCCCGTCAGCGCGGACGTGCTCGCCAGCTCCGCGGCCACCTCGGCCGCGAAGACCGGGGCCGCGAAGGAGGTGCCGCCCCAGATGCCGAAGCCGCCACGGTAGTTGTCGAGGTCGGGCGTGGCGCGCGCCGGCACGGTGAAGCCTGTCGCCGTCGTACCCACGCCCGAGGTCCGCAGGCTCGCGTGACCCGAGCCGTCGAAGGTGGTCGGCATCGTGCTGACCACGTTCGTCCCGGGGCGGTAGCGGCGGACCCAGCGACCGGTGTTGGAGTACGACGCGACGAACGGATGGTCCATCGTCGTCGCGCCGACGCTGACCATCGGCACGCCCGGCCACAGCTCGTCGGGCCCGTCGGGCTCGCCGATCGCCCGGGGATCCGTGAAGCGGGCGAGGGCCGCGGGGTAGAACGGCGCCTCGACCGCGTCGTTGCCGACCGCGGCGACGACCGCGACCCCGGCGTCGGCCAGCTCCTTCAGCACGCCGGCGAGCACCTCGCTGGCGGCCACGTCCACCGGCGCTTCGTGGTAGTAGCCGAGGGAGAGCGAGACCACGTCGATCGGCCGCCCCTCGGTCTTGCCGGTCAGGGCGAGGAGGTGGTGGACCAGCAGCCCCCGGAGCGCTTCGATCAGGTCCCGCTCGTCGGCCGAGCCGTCGCCGTACATGATCGGGATCGAGACGATGGTCGCGGACGGGCAGCGCTGGCGAATGATGCCCGCGATGAACGTGCCGTGCCCGGACAGCGGGTCCAAGGTGCCGTTGACCCGGTCGACGGTGACCCCGGTCTGCTCGGGATCGTCGGCGGGGTCGAAGTTCAGCCCGACCCGCCGCGGGACCAACGTGCCGGTCTCGTCCGGGACCGGGATCGTCAGCTCCCGTACGACGCCTTCGTCGAACCAGGGATGCGCGCCCACGCCGGTGTCGATCACGGCGACGACGGGGCCGTCGTGCCCCCACTCGCCGCCGCCCTCGGGTCGCGGTGACGGGGCGGACCACTCGACCGGGGCGCGGCCGGCGCCGTAGAGGGCGAACGGATTGCCCACCCCGGCGCTGTAGCCACCGCCCACCCCGGCGGAATAGCCCCCGCCGACCCCGGCGCTGTAGCCACCGCCCACCCCCGCGGAGTAGCCGCCACCGACACCCTGCAGGCCGACCGCCGGTCCGAGGACGTGGGCCAGCCCGACACCGCCCAGGACCGCGTTGCGGCCGGCGTCCTCCCGGGCCTCCTGGAGCAGCTTCCAGGCGTTGACGGGTCGCGTGGGCTCTCCGGCTCCGACGCGGACGAACCTGATCGATGTCGACGCCGCCCGGTCGACGCGACCCGCGATGTCGTTGTCGTGGAGGAACTGCTCGAAGGCCTCGTCGCGTGACGGGATCTCGCACGCCAGCGTGCGCTCGGAGGCGAACGTCTCGAGGATGCGGAGGGCCTCGTTGGCGGACGCGTCCGGGGGGCCGGGCACCAGGAGCGTGTCGCCGACGTACCTGGTCGGCGACAGCGTCGCGCCATCGGAGGCGGGGTCGAGCTCGCGCAACCGCAGCCGCGCCGCCGCGGTCGCGCTCACCGGCACCACCGGGCGCGGGCTCCCGACCGGGGGCGCCGTGGGGCCGCGGTCCGTCGGATCGGAGCTGGAGTCCTGCTGCTGGCTCATGGGTTCTCCTCGTCGTCCGCGTCCCGGAGGCGACGCGATTCAGCATAGTGAGCGTGGGTCTCGGTGGTAAGGACCCGATGGAGATCGGTCCTGATACGCCCGGCGCCCACCAATCCGCATGCCGGACGCCCCGGGCCGCCTGCGAGGATGAACGGGTGAGCGACAACCTCCCCGCCTGGGACGACTCGCCGCTGGTCTCGGGGTGGGCCGGGTTGCCTGCGCTGGACGGCGTACGACGTGCCGACGCGTGCGTGGTCGGCCTCGGCGGTTCGGGGCTGGCGGCGGTCGAGGAGCTGCTCGACCGGGGGCTCAGCGTGGTCGGCGTCGACGCCGGCCGGGTCGCGGCGGGTGCGGCCGGGCGCAACGGCGGCTTCCTGACCGCCGGCCCGGCGAGCGGGCTCAGCGTCGAGACCCCCGGCTTCTCGCACGAGGACAAGGTGTCGCTGTGGCGGCTCACGCTCGCCGAGCGCGACCACCTGGCCTCGCTGCTGGGCGCCTCGGTCGTGCGGCCGCTGGACTGGGTGCACATCGCGGGCATGGTCGGCGGGCCGCGCAGCGCCGAGGAGGAGCGCTGGGAGGCCGCCGAGCTGGCCGAGATCGCCGGCGAGCCCGCCGCGCTGCGGGCGATCGGCGTCGCCGCGGAGGAGTACGACGGCCCGCTCGGCGGCGGCGTCCGGGTCGCCGCGCAGGCCCGCGTGAACCCCGCCGAGCGGGCGCTGCTGATGGCGCGGCTGCTCGGCGATCGGGGTGCCGTCTTGTTCGAGCACAGCCCCGTCGTCTCGATCCGCCCGGGGGTCGTCGGGACCGCCCGGGGCCGCGTCGAGGCGCCGCTGATCGTGGTGGCGGTCGATGGGCGGTTGGAGCGCGTCGTACCGGCGCTGCGGGGGCGGGTGACGACCTACCGGCTGCAGATGCTGAGCACCGCGCCGCTCCCCCGCCCGGTCCTCGACGGCGCCGGGGTGAGCGCGCGGTCGGGCTACGACTGGATGCAGCAGGACGACGCCGGGCGGCTGCTGATCGGCGGGGGCCGGGACCGCTACCCCGACGACGAGCGGACCGCCGACGCGGACGCGACCGACCAGGTGCAGCGGTGGATCGAGTCGGTCGCCGGGCGGGTGTGCGGCTCGCCCGTCCGGGTCGAGCATCGCTGGGCGGCCTCCGTGGGCTACACCGACGACCGGCGCCCGCTCTGCCTGCCCGTCGAGGACGGCGTGGTCGCCATCGGCGGCTACTCGGGCAACGGCAACCTCGTCGGACCCGTCGCCGCGCGCGCCGCCGTACGGCATCTCGTCGCCGGCGAGCCCATCCCCGGCTGGTTCCGCTCCACCCTCACCTGACCCCTCCGGGAGAAGTGTGTGCCTGCGCACTCACCACGTGCGTGCGGAGGCACACGATCTTCCGGCTCAAGGGCGCGGCTCAGGGCTGGCGCCGCAGCCAGACCGTCGTACCACCGGGGAGCACGCCGTCGAGCCGCTCGCCGAGGAACCGGTTGCTGGAGAGCAGCACCTCGCCGGGCGGGAGCGCGACGGGCTCGGCGCCGAAGTTGGTGACCGACTCCCAGCCGCCGGGGCGGCGAAAGTGCAGCACGTCGGGGGCGCCGTACTCGCACCACTCCAGCGTCTCCCCCGCCTGCAGCGCGTGCCGGAGCTCGAGCGCGCGGCGATAGAGCGCGAGCGTCGAGCCGGGTCGGGCCTCCTGCGCGGCGACCGAGTGCTTGCCGAACCACGTCGGCTGCGGCAGGTGCGGGGGTACGTCGCCGAAGCCGTACGACGGCCCGTCGCTCGCCCACGGCAGCGGCACCCGGCAGCCGTCGCGGCCGAGGCCGTCGCGCGATCGATCCTCGGGCGCGCTGCGGAAGAAGGCGGGGTCCTGGCGCCGCTCGTCGGGGATCTCGGCGACCTCGCCGAGCCCGAGCTCCTCGCCCTGGTAGAGGTACGCCGAGCCGGGCAGCGCGAGCAGCAGCAGGGTCGCGGCGCGGGCGCGGTCCAGGCCGCCGTCGAGGTCGATCGCGTCCAGCGGCCCGCCGGCGAGCACCCAGCCCGCACCCTGCTTGACCTCGCGCCCACCCCCGAAGGGCGGCAACCCGTAGCGGGTCGGGTGCCTCACGACGTCGTGGTTGGAGAGCACCCAGGTCGTCGAGGAGCCGGTCGCCGCCGCCTGGGCGAGGTTGTCGGAGATCACCGCGCGGAACTGGTCCGCGTCGAAGTCCGCCTCGAGCAGATCGAAGTTGAACGCCTGGCCGAGCCCTCGCTCGCTGGCGTAGCGGGCGCGCCGCTCCGGGGTCTGGACCCACGCCTCGGCGACCGCGAACCGGGGCGGGTCGTACTCGTCGAAGACCGTGCGCCACTCGGCGTAGATGTCGTGGACGGCGTCTCGGTCCCACAGCGGGTGCTGCCCGGCGGACTCGTCGATCGCCTGCAGCTCGTCCCAGCCGGGCAGGACGTCGGGCAGCTCCTTGGCCAGGCCGTGCGCGACGTCGACCCGGAAGCCGTCCACGCCCCGGTCGGCCCAGAACCGCAGGGTCTTCAGGAAGTCCGCGCGCACCTCGTCGTTGTCCCAGTTGAGGTCGGGCTGCTCGGTGGCGAAGATGTGGAAGTACCACTGGCCGTCGCCGACCGGCTCCCACGCGGGGCCGCCGAAGACCGACTTCCAGTCCGGCGCCGGCGACAGTTCGCCGTGCTCGCCGAGGCCGTCGCGGAAGATGTAGCGGTCGCGCGCCGGCGAGCCGGGCGGGGAGGCGAGGGCCTCGACGAACCACTCGTGGCGGTTGGAGGAGTGGTTGGGCACGATGTCGACGACCAGCCTGATGCCGGCGGCGTGCAGCGCAGTTGTCATCTCGTCGAAGTCCGCCAGCGTGCCGAGGGCCGGGTCGACGTCGCGGTAGTCGTCCACGTCGTACCCGCCGTCGGCCAGGGCCGAGGGATAGAACGGGCTGAGCCACACCGCGTCGATCCCCAGGCCGGCGAGGTAGTCGACCTTCGCGGTGATCCCCTTCAGGTCGCCGATGCCGTCGCCGTTGGAGTCCGCGAAGCTGCGCGGGTAGATCTGGTAGACGACCGCCTGGCGCCACCACGACGGCGCGTCGGATCGGGCCCCGATGACCTCGGGTGTGTCGGGTCGGGCCACCGGCGCCCCGGGTGTGTCGGGTCGGCTCCCGAGGGTCTTGCTTGCGTCGGCCATGCGGTTGTCGGTCCTTCTGCTGGGCTGGCTGGGCTACCTATGATCACCCGCCGCGTCGTACCTCCCCAAGCCGACCCCACCCTCCACCCCCAGCCTGCCGAGTGCGGGATTTGTGTCGCTATCCGCGCTCAGAACGACACAAATCCCGCACTCGGCAGGCTGGGCGGGACGGTAGGGTCGGGGGGTGACGGACGAGCCGCTGCTGCGGAACACCTCGGGGATCGCGACGGACCGGGTCGCGGAGCAGCCGGTGGAGTCGCGGGCACTGGAGCTGGCGATCGGCGGCAACGTACGGCGCCTCCGCGCGCAGACCGGGCTGTCGATCGCCGACATGGCCGACCGCATCGGCATCTCCAAGGCGATGCTGTCCAAGATCGAGAACGCCCAGACCTCCTGCAGCCTCAACACCCTGAGCCTGCTCGCGGCCGGCCTGGACGTGCCGGTGACCAGCCTCTTCCGGGGCGCGGACGTCGAGCAGCAGGCGGTCTTCGTCAAGGCCGGCTCGGGCCCGCCGATCGTGCGCAACGGGACGGCGCGCGGCCACGCCTACGAGCTGCTCGGCTCGCTGCGCGGCGAGCACAAGCGCCTGGAGTCGCTGCGCGTCACGCTGACCGAGACCAGCGAGACCTACCCGCTCTTCCAGCACCCCGGCACGGAGTTCATCTACATGCTCGAGGGGGTCATGGACTACGGGCACGGCCGTACGACGTACCGCCTCGAGCCCGGCGACTCGCTGCAGTTCGACGGCGAGGGCGCCCACGGGCCGCTCGAGCTGATCGAGCTGCCGATCCGGTTCCTGTCCGTGATCGCCTTCCCCGACAGCGCGGTCTGACTAGCTCTGGCCCTGCCCCGGGATCCAGTCGGTCCCTGCGAGCGGCACCCGGGCCATGGCGGCGGACTCGATGGTGAGCGCCACCAGATCCTCCGGCTCCAGGTTGCGCAGGTGCGCCTTGCCGCAGGCGCGGGCGATCGTCTGGGCCTCCATGGTGAGCACGCGCAGGTAGTTGGCGAGCCGCCGGCCGCCGGCGACCGGGTCGAAGCGGGCGGCCAGCTCGGGGTCCTGGGTGCTGATCCCGGCGGGGTCGCGGCCGTCCTGGAAGTCGTCGTAGAAGCCGGCGTCGCTGCCGAGCGCGCGGTACTCCTCGGCGTACCGGGGATGGTTGTCGCCGAGCGCGATCAGCGCGGCCGTGCCGATCGCGACCGCATCCGCGCCGAGCGCCATCGCCTTGGCGACGTCGGCGCCGGTGCGGATGCCTCCCGAGACGATCAGCTGCACGCCGTCGGGCTTGCGGTGCACACCCATCTCCTGGAGCGCCTGGGTGGCGAGCGGTACGGCGGCCAGCGTCGGGATGCCGACATGCTCGATGAAGACCTCCTGGGTGGCGGCCGTGCCGCCCTGCATCCCGTCGACCACGACGACGTCGGCGCCGGCGTTCACCGCGAGCTTGACGTCGTAGTAGGTGCGGGTGGCGCCCACCTTGACGTAGATCGGCTTCTCCCAGTCGGTGATCTCCCGCAGCTCCTGGATCTTGATCGTCAGGTCGTCGGGCCCGGTCCAGTCCGGGTGGCGCGACGCCGAGCGCTGGTCGATGCCCTGCGGCAGCGTGCGCATGCCGGCGACGCGCTCGGAGATCTTCTGGCCAAGCAGCATGCCGCCGCCGCCCGGCTTGGCGCCCTGCCCGAGCACCACCTCGATGGCATCGGCCTTGCGCAGATCGACCGGGTTCATCCCGTAGCGCGACGGGAGGTACTGATAGACCAGGTTGCGGGACTGGCCGCGCTCCTCGGGCGTCATCCCGCCGTCGCCGGTGGTGGTCGACGTACCGGCCTCCGACGCGCCGCGGCCCAGCGCCTCCTTGGCCGCGCCGGACAGCGCCCCGAACGACATGCCGGCGATGGTCACCGGGATGTCGAGGTGCAGCGGCTTGGAGGCGTTGCGCGCGCCGAGTACGACATCGGTGGCGCACCGCTCGCGGTAGCCCTCGAGCGGGTAGCGGCTCATCGACGCGCCCAGGAAGAGCAGGTCGTCGAAGTGCGGCAGCTTCCGCTTGGCGCCCCAGCCCCGGATGTCGTAGATGCCGGTCTCGGCGGCGTGCTGGATGGCGGCGATCGTGTACCGGTCGTAGGTCGCGGACTCCCGCAGGTGCCAGGGGCGGTCCGGTGCGGCGAGCGGTTCTTCAGCGAGCGCGGACATGGGTTCCTCTCAGTACGCGGAGGTGTTGTCGACGTGGAAGTTGTAGAGGCGCCGGGCGGAGCCGTAGCGGGTGTAGTCGGCCGGGTCGTCGTCGAGGCCGGCGGCGGCGAGCAGTACGGCAAGCTCCTCGAGGTGCTCGGGCCGCATCTGTTTCTCCACGCAGTCGGCGCCGAGCGAGGCAACCGTGCCCTTGACGTAGAGCCGGGCCTCGTAGATCGAGTCGCCGAGCCCGTGGCCGGCGTCGCCCCGGATCACCAGCCGGCCCGCCTGGGCCATGAAGGCGCTGCCGTGACCGACGTTGCCGCCGACGACGATGTCGACGCCCTTCATCGAGATGCCGCAGCGCGCCGCCGCGTTGCCGTCGATGACCAGCAGCCCGCCGTGGGCGGTCGCGCCCGCGGACTGCGAGGCGCTGCCGTGCACGCGGATGGTGCCGCTCATCATGTTCTCGCCGACGCCGGTGCCGGCGTTGCCCTCGATGACGACCTCTGCCCGCTGGTTCATCCCGGCGGCGTAGTAGCCGACGTGGCCCTCCACCGTGACGGTGACCGCCTGGTCAAGGCCGACCGCGACGCTGTGCGCGCCGTCCGGGTTGAGGATCCGGATCTCGGCGGGCAGGCCGCTCTGGTGGAGGGCGGCGTTCACCTCGCGCAGGGGGGTCTTCGCGAGGTCGTAGGTCAGTAGGTCCATGCGTAGACGACCTCCGGTTCGGGCTCCCAGATGGCGGCGTTCTCGACGCCGGGCAGTCCGGCGAGCGCGCGGTATTCGCTGGCCATCGCCACCCAGTCGGGGGTTTCGGCGATGATCGCGGGCTTGCAGGCGATGGCGTCGCGGACGACGGCGAAGGAGTGCTTGTTGGACACCAGCAGGGTGTAGAAGCCGTCGAAGGCGCCGCACAGCTTCTTCAGGGCCGTCTCCACGTCGTACCCCTCGGCGAGCTGCTGCGCGACGTACCGAGCGCCGACCTCGGTGTCGTTCTCGGAGTCGAACTCGACGCCGAGCGCGCGCAGGTCGCGCCGGATCGTGGCGTGGTTGGAGAAGGAGCCGTTGTGGACCAGGCACTGGTCGGAGCCGACCGCGTAGGGGTGGCAGCCCGACGGCGTCACCGCCGACTCGGTGGCCATCCGGGTGTGGCCGACGCCCTGCCAGCCCTGGGCGTCCTCCAGGCGCCAGCGCTTGGCCAGCTCGCGGGGGTGGCCGACCCCCTTGAGCACGGTGAGGCTCTCGCCGAAGCCGGCGGCGAGCGCGTTCGGTACGGCGGTGCGCACGGTGGCGTTGAGCAGGTCGGCGTCCGCCCGGGCGGTCACCAGCAGCACCTCGTCCACCCAGGTCAGGGCGGGGTCGTCGATGTCCGCGTGGTCATCGAGCGCGGCTTTCAGGTGCGCCTCGTCGTCCGGCGTCGCCTCCAGAAGGGAGACGGTCGCGGTGCCGCGCGGCGTCCAGATCGGGTCGCCGTACACGGCCACGCCCGCGCTGTCGGCGCCGCGATCCTCCATCTCGCACAGCATCCCGGCCAGCAGCCGGCCCAGCTCGGGGTAGAGATCCTCGTTGCGCAGGTGCAGACCCACGATCCCGCACATGGTGTGTCCTTTCTTACGTGGTGGCGGTGTTTGTCGGCGGTGTTTGTCAGCGGTGCCTAGAAGGCGGTGAGGTATTCGTCGATCTCCCAGGGGGTCACCGTGCTGTGCCAGTCGAAGAACTCCTCGCGCTTGATGCGCGCGAAATACTCCGCCACGCCCGGGCCCACCGAGTCCAGGATCGCGCCGACCACGGGGTCGGCCTCGAGGCTCTCGACCGCGTGGATCAGCGTCAGCGGCAGCGAGGTCGCGTCCTCGCGCGCCGCCCCGACCTCGCCGGGGTCGATGCCGTTGACGATGCCGTCGAGGCCGGCGCCGAGCGCGGCCGCGATCGCCAGGTAGGGGTTCGCGGCGCCGCAGCCGCCGCGCATCTCGATGCGGGTCGAGTCGGGCACGCGGATGTAGTGGGTGCGGTCGTTGCCGCCGTACGTCGGGGTGCGCGGCGCCCACGACGCGCCCGAGGCGGTCGAGACGGCGCCGGTGCGCTTGTAGGAGTTGACGGTCGGCGCGACGAGCGCCTGCAACGCGCAGGCGTGCTCGAGGATGCCGCCGACGAACTCGTACGCCGTCTTGGAGAGCCCGAGCCCGCGCGGGTCGGAGTCGTCGGGGAAGACCGGGCCGTCCTCGTTGGTCAGCGAGAGGTGGAAGTGCAGGCCGCTGCCGGTGCGGTCCGCGAACGGCTTGGGCATGAAGGTCGCGATCATGCCGCGCTCGTCGGCCAGCACGGAGAGCAGGTAGCGCAGCGTCACCACGCGGTCGGCGGTGGTGAGGGCGTCGGCGTAGGCGAAGTTCTGCTCGAACTGGCCGTTGCCGTCCTCGTGGTCGTTGGCGTAGTTGGCCCAGCCGAGCTGGTTCATCGCGACCGAGATGGCGGTGAGGTGGTCGTACATCCGGGTCAGGCCGCGGGCGTCGTAGCACGGGTGGTTGGAGCTGTCGGCCTCGTCGGCGGTCGACAACGAGCCGTCGTCGTTCTTCTTGAGCAGGAAGTACTCGACCTCGGCGCCCGCCCACGGCGTGAGGCCGTGCTGGGCCAGCTCCGCGACGACCTTCTTGAGGATGATCCGCGGCGCGTAGGGCCAGGGCTCGCCCTCGACGTGGGGGTCGCAGTGGACCAGCGCGAGCCCCTCCCTGACGAACGGGATCGGGGTGAAGGAGTCCACGTCCGGGAGGACGATCAGGTCGGGGTCCTTGGGCACCTGGCCGATCGCGCCGGCCGCGTAGCCCGCGAACCCGACGCCGTCGGTGGCCAGCTCCTCCACCGACTCGACCGGGACCAGCTTCGCGCAGGGTTTGCCCCGCAGGTCCACGAAGAGCGCGAGGATGAACCTGGTGTCGGTCTCTTCGCACCGCTGCGCGAGAGTGGATCGGTCGCTCATGACGGCTCCTTGCTGCCGGTGGGGTGTTTACTGCCGTGAGATCTTGTTTCCAG
>JBDHZS010000112.1:0-12102 GCA_039812025.1 Nocardioides sp.
GCTGCGCCGCGCCGGCGTCGAATCCCACGCCGTCCCGCTCGTCCGGGCCCGGCGCGGGCTGGCCGACCAGGCTGGGCTCGACGCGGACCAGCGACACGCGAACCTCGCCTCGTCGATGTGGGTCCCGAGCGCGGGCCTCGCCCGGTCGATCCGTCGCGGCCGGCTCGCCGGCCCGGTGGTCGTGTGCGACGACGTGATCACCACGGGCGCGACCGCTCGCGAGGCCCAGCGCGCCCTGGAATCCGTCGGCGTCACGGTCGCCGGGATCGCGGCGGTGGCGGCCACGAGGCGCCGCCTGTCGCCGCGACCGGAGCCGGGGAATCACATCGATGGCGGACAGTCCCTTTCGTCAGGCCGATCTGCCAGCTAGGTTCGAGGTCACCAACTGATGTTGTCGTCGTACGCACGGGAGGTTCCACATGGACGTTGTCGTCACCGGTCGCCACATCGAGATCTCGGAGGGATTCAGGGAGCACGTCGCCGACAAACTCGCCAAGCTCGAGAAGCACGATCACCGGATCATGCGGGTCGCCGTCGAGGTCGCCCACGAGCGCAACCCGCGCCAGCACGATCGCGCGATCCGGGTCCAACTCACGGCCCGATCTCGCGGCCCGGTCATCCGGGCGGAGGCCGCCGCCGATGACAAGATGGCGGCCTTCGAGCAGGCGCTGGACAAGATGGCCGCGCAGATGCGCCGTGCCGCCGACCGCCGCCGGGTGCAGCACGACCGCCGCCGCCGGGTCTCCACCGCGCAGGCCTTCGCCGACGGACCGCCGCCCGTCGAAGAGGTCGAGACCGTGTTGGAGGTGGCCGGGACGACCGAGGACCAGCGCTCGGTCGGGCCGATCACCGTCATGGGGGACGGGCCGCTCGTGGTCCGCGCCAAGTCGCACACCGCGGCACCGATGACGCTCGACCAGGCGCTGTACGAGATGGAGCTCGTCGGCCACGACTTCTATCTCTTCATCGACAAGGAGTCCGAGAAGCCGTCGGTGGTCTACCGCCGCAAGGGGTACGACTACGGCGTGATCGCCTTGGACGTCGATGGCTGACCCGGCGATCCGGGTCCTCGTCGTCGACGATCTCGAGCTGTTCCGGCGCGGGCTGGCCATGCTCCTGAGCGTCGAGGACGGGATCGAGGTCGTCGGCGAGGCGGGCGACGGCGACTCGGCGGTCAGGATCGCGCAGGCGACCAGGCCCGACGTCGTACTCCTCGACGTGCGGATGCCCGGCCTGGACGGCCTCGCGGCGTGCTCGGCGATCAAGGAGGCGGTGCCGACCTCGCGGGTGGTGATGCTGACCGCCTCGGAGGAGGAGTCCGACCTCTACCAGGCGGTGAAGAACGGGGCGTCCGGCTACCTGTTGAAGCACTCGGGGGTCAACGAGGTGGCCGGCGCCATCCGCCTGGTTGCTGACGGCCAGTCGCTGATCAGCCCCAGCATGGCGGTCAAGCTGATCGAGGAGTTCAAGTCCCTGTCGCGGGTGGATCGCCCCAACCGCAACGCCCTGCGGCTCACCGAGCGGGAGATCGAGGTGCTGCGGCTGGCCGCGCGCGGGATGAACAACCGGGAGATTTCGCGGCGCCTGGTGATCAGCGAGAACACCGTCAAGAACCACATGCGCAACATCCTCGACAAGCTGCAGATGCACTCCCGCGTGGAGGCGGTCATGTACGCGATGCGCGAGAAGCTCTTCGAGCTCGACTGAGGGCATCGCCTTGTCCAACACTCCGCCGCTCTCCCTCTCCCGGGCGCAGGCCCGGCGGATCGCGCTGGCCGCCCAGGGCTTCGCCGACCCGCCGCACGCGCGGCCCACCAGGCGCACGCTGCGTCGTACCCTCGCGCGCACGGGGGTGCTGCAGGTCGACTCGGTCAACGTCCTCCAGCGCGCGCACTACATGCCGCTCTACGCCAGGATGGGCCCGTACGACGTCGACCTGCTC
The DNA here is from genome assembly GCA_039812025.1 of Nocardioides sp. GTDB lineage: Bacteria > Actinomycetota > Actinomycetes > Propionibacteriales > Nocardioidaceae > Nocardioides. The sequence continues at coordinate 1,943 of JBDHZS010000112.1, forward strand.
CACCGCGCGACCGACCGCGACCCGCGCGAGCTGGTCGAATACTGGGCGCACGTCCAGGCGCTGATGCCCGTCGACTTGTGGCCGGTGATGCGGCACCGGATGGAGCGCTATCGCAGCGGCCAGGCCTCGACCTGGTGGGCGGTGCGGCAGGAGCTCGCCGCCGACCTCGTGGCCCGGGTCCGCGACGAGGGGCCCTCGACCGCGCGCGACCTGGACGGCGGCGGCCCACGCCGCAAGGAGCACTGGGGATGGAACTGGTCGGAGGCGCGCAAGGGGCTCGACTTCGCCTTCATGTGCGGCGACCTCGCGATCGCGGGGCGCAACAGCCAGTTCGAGGTCCGCTACGACCTGCCCGAGCGCGTGATCCCGGCCGAGATCCTGGCGCTGCCGATCCCCGACCGGGCCGAGGCCGACCGGGAGCTGGTCCGCCGCGCCGCCCGCTCTCACGGGGTCGCCACAGGGGCGTGCCTGGCCGACTACTACCGGATGCGGTGGCTGCCGGACAAGGCCGGGTACGGCGCCAAGCGCGCGGTCGCCGAGCTGGTCGAGGCGGGGGAGCTGATCGAGGTCCGGGTGGAGGGCTGGTCGAAGCCCGCGTGGCTGCACGTCGACGCGGCACGGCCCCGGCGGATCGCCGCGCGCACGCTGCTCAGCCCCTTCGACCCGGTGGTCTGGGAGCGAGCCCGCACCGAGGCGCTCTTCGACTTCCGCTACCGCATCGAGATCTACACGCCCGCCGCGAAGCGGGTCCACGGCTACTATGTGCTGCCGTTCCTGCTCGGTGACCGGATCGTCGCCCGTGTGGATCTCAAGGCCGACCGGAAGGCCGGCGTGCTGCTCGTGCCCGGCGCCTTCGCCGAGCCCTCTGCGCCCGCCGACGTCGCCGAGCACCTCGCCGCGGAGCTGTGGCGCCTCGCCGGCTGGCTTGGACTGGACGACGTCGTCGTCGGATCCCACGGCGACCTGGCCCGCACCCTCGCCGAGTGCACCCGCCGAGTCGGCTCTTAGGTGCACGCAAAACGCGCCGAGTCGGCTCTTAGGTGCATCTCAAACCCGCCGAGTCGGCGCTTACGTGCACGGTTATCCACAGGGTCGGGTGAGGCCTGTGGATAAGTCGAGCGGTGATCCGGCAAGAAGCGCAGGATGGGCCCATGGATCTCATGACACTCGAACACGAACCGTCCCTGCCGAGCTCGTTTCCGCTTCCACTTGATCGGCCATTCCTGACCGACGAGGCCAGACAGGAAGGTCTGACCGGCAGGAATCTCGCTTGGTTGCTCGACCACGGCTTCATCCGACGCGTCGTCAGGGGCGTGTACGTCGCCAATCATCTCGCCGATTCGACCGCGTTGCGTTGTGCGGCCGTGCGTCTCGTCGTACCCGAGGACTGCGTGGTGTGTGATCGACACGCAGGTTGGCTGCATGGCGCCGAGATGATCCTCGCACCCAACGAGCACCTCACGCCGCGACCGATCTCGGTCTTCCGACCGTCCGGCCAGGGCAGGCTGCGGAACGGTTTGACCGACAGCGGCGAGCGCAACCTCACGCCGGACGACATCGCGGAGCTCGACGGGCTTCGCGTCACCACGCCGCTGCGCACCGCCTGGGACCTGGGGCGCGTCAGATGGCCGGACCCTGCCATCGCGGCGCTGGACTCGATGCTTCGGTTGAACGCCTTCACCCACGACGAACTGCTTGTCGGCGTCGAGCGGTTCCGGGGGATGCGCTGGGTGCGGACGCTGCGCCAGGTAGCGCCGCTCGTGGATGGGCGCAGCCAGTCGCCGGGGGAGTCCGTGTTGCGCCTGAAGTGGATCGAGTGCGGCCTGCCCACCCCCGAGCCGCAGGTGGAGGTCCGCGCAGACGGGCGCGTCATCGCATACCTCGACATCGGCAACAAGCTCCTGCGCTTCGCCGCGGAGTACGACGGCGCGGAGTGGCACACCTCGCCGAGCCAGCGCGAGCACGACGATCGACGTCGTGCCCTGGCCAGCCAGCAGGGCTGGCACATCGTGCCGTTCGTGGCTGCCGACGTGTTCAACCGGAGCGCGCGTGCGGACGTCATGCTCCGGGCCGGCGCCGCGGAGGCCCGACGGCGCTTCGGGTCGTCCGTCGCGTGATCGTCGATGTATCTTTGCGCCGACTCGGCGCCCTCGACGTGCACGTAAGAGCCGACTCGGCGTGTTCTGCGTGCATCTTCGAGCCGACTCGGCGTGTTTGACGCGCACGTAAGAGCCGACTCGGCGGGGTTGCGGGCGGGCGGTAGCATGACCGGCGGCCCGTCGTGGGCCCCGACACCGCTCGGATCCGACGCCGCTCGGGTGCGACGCTGCTCCGGAACCGCTGATTTAGGAAGTGCTGCACGTGCCCGCATTCATCGACAAGCTCCTCCGGATGGGCGAGGGCAAGATCCTGCGTCAGCTGCAGGCGGTCGTCAACGCCGTGAACGCCATCGAGGACGACTTCGTCGCGATGACCGACGAGGAGCTCCAGGCGATGACCGCGGAGTTCCGGCAGCGCCACGCCGACGGCGAGTCCCTCGATGACCTGATGCCCGAGGCGTTTGCGACCGTGCGCGAGGCGGCCAAGCGGGTGATCGGCCAGCGCCACTACGACGTCCAGATCATGGGCGGCGCGGCCATGCACATGGGGAACATCGCGGAGATGAAGACCGGCGAGGGCAAGACCCTCGTCGCGACGCTGCCGTCGTACCTCAACGCGATCGGCGGCAAGGGCGTCCACGTCGTCACCGTCAACGACTACCTCGCCAAGTACCACGCCGAGTGGATGGGCCGGATCCACCAGTTCCTCGGACTGAGCACCGGGGTGATCCTGCCCCACATGCGCCCGGACGAGCGTCGCGCGGCCTACGAGTGCGACATCACCTACGGCACCAACAACGAGCTCGGCTTCGACTACCTGCGCGACAACATGGCCAGCTCCATCGAGGACTGCGTGCAGCGTGGCCACCACTTCGTGGTCGTCGACGAGGTCGACTCGATCCTGATCGACGAGGCGCGCACGCCGCTGATCATCAGCGGCCCGACCCAGGACGAGGTGCGCTGGTACGGCGAGTTCGCCAAGATCGCGCGGACGCTGACCAAGGACACCGACTACGAGACCGACGAGAAGAAGCGCACGATCTCGGTGCTGGAGCCCGGGATCACCAAGGTCGAGGACTACCTGGGCATCGAGAACCTCTACGACTCGGTCAACACCCCCCTGATCTCGTTCCTGCACAACTCGATCAAGGCCAAGGAGCTCTTCCGCCGCGACAAGGAGTACGTCGTCATGGACGGCGAGGTGCTCATCGTCGACGAGCACACCGGGCGGATGCTCGCGGGCCGTCGCTACAACGACGGCCTGCACCAGGCGATCGAGGCCAAGGAAGGCGTGCAGATCCGCGAGGAGTACCAGACGCTCGCGACGATCACGCTCCAGAACTACTTCCGGCTCTACGAGACGCTGTCCGGGATGACCGGTACGGCGATGACCGAGGCGTCGGAGTTCGACAAGATCTACGGTCTCGGCGTCGTACCCATCCCCACGAACATGCCGATGGCGCGGGCAGACCAGGCCGACCTGGTCTACCGCACAGAGGAAGCCAAGTACCTCGCCGTCGTCGACGACATCGCCGAACGCAACGCGGCCGGGCAGCCGATCCTGGTCGGCACTGTCTCGGTCGAGAAGTCCGAGCACCTCTCGGGCCTGCTCAAGCAGCGCGGCGTCCCCCACACAGTGTTGAACGCCAAGCAGCACGCCGACGAGGCCAAGGTCGTCGCCCTCGCCGGCCACAAGGGTGCGGTGACCGTCGCGACCAACATGGCCGGCCGCGGCACCGACATCATGCTCGGCGGCTCGGTCGACTTCCTCGCGGATCAGGAGCTGCGCAAGCAGGGCCTGGATCCGCTGGAGGACGCCGAGGCATACAACGAGGCGTGGCCGGCGACCGTCGAGCGGATTAAGGCTCAGGTCGCGACCGAGCACGACGAGGTCAAGGAGCTGGGAGGCCTTTACGTCGTCGGCACCGAGCGCCACGAGTCGCGGCGCATCGACAACCAGCTCCGCGGCCGGTCGGGCCGCCAGGGTGACCCGGGGGAGTCCCGGTTCTATCTGTCGCTGCAGGACGAGTTGATGCGGCTCTTCAAGTCCGACTGGGTCGACCGGATCCTCACCGTCATGAAGATCCCCGACGACGTCCCGATCGAGAACAAGCGGGTCACCAACGCGATCGCCAACGCCCAGGGCCAGGTCGAGTCGCAGAACTTCGAGTCGCGCAAGAACGTGCTCAAGTACGACGACGTCATGGACCGCCAACGCAAGGTGATCTACGGCGAGCGGCGCGACGTGCTCGGGGGTGCCGACCTCGCCGAGCAGGTGCGGACCTTCATCGACGACGTCGTCACCGCCTACGTGCTCGGCGCGACCGAGGAACTGGCCGCCGACTGGGACCTCGACACGCTGTGGACCGCGTTGAAGCAGCTCTACCCCGTCGGGATCACCCCCGATGAGCTGGAGTCCGAGGCCGGTGGCCGGGAGGCGATGAGCCGCGAGGTGCTGATCGAGCGGCTGAAGGCCGACGCGCAGGCCGCCTACGACCGGCGCGAGGAGGAGACCGGACCCGAGGTGCTCCGCGAGCTGGAGCGGCAGGTGCTGCTCTCGGTGCTCGACCGCAAGTGGCGCGAGCACCTCTACGAGATGGACTATCTCCGCGAGGGCATCTACCTGCGCGCCTATAGCCAGCGCGACCCGCTGGTGGAGTACCAGCGCGAGGGCTTCGACATGTTCACCGCGATGATGGACGGCATCAAGGAGGAGACCGTCGGGTTCCTCTTCAACCTGCAGGTCCAGGTCGAGGATGACGACGATGAGGCGGCCGACGACGAGGACGAGGCGGAGGAGCCGCTGCGCCGGGTCCTCGGCGACGTCGTCGATGACGAAGCGCCGGAGGAGCCCGCCCAGCCCCAGCCGTCGGCGCCGGCCGCCGAGCACCCGCACATCCGGGCGCGCGGGCTGGAGCGCCCGAAGGCAGCCCAGGGTCTGTCGTACACGGCGCCGTCGGAGTCCGGTGACGCCGAGGTCCGCGGCTCCGGGACCGTCACCAACGCGGGCGATCAGTACGCCAAGGTCGGCCGCAACGCGCTCTGCCCCTGCGGCTCGGGCAAGAAGTTCAAGCGCTGCCACGGCGCGCCCGGCGGCCCGACCGGGCTGACCGCCCGCATCAGTTAGGGCACGCCGAGTCGGCAGAAACGTGCACCCAGAACACGTCGAGTCGGCTCGAAAGTGCAGGTTATCCACAGCTCGGCGCGGGCCGCTGTGGACAACCATGCACCTAAGCGCCGACTCGGCGTCAATCTCGTGCACGTTAGAGCCGACTCGGCGGGTGGGAGGTGGGTGGTTACAGGTCGGCGAACATCTTGCCGGGGTTGAGGATCCCCAGCGGGTCGAGTGCGGACTTGACCGCGAGGTGCACGCTGCGGTTGCCGGCGTCGAGCTCGCGGGGCAGCCATTCGCGCTTGAGGTAGCCCACCCCGTGCTCGCCGGTGATGGTGCCGCCGAGGCCCAGGCCGAGCTGCATGATCTCGGAGAAGGCCGCCTCCGCCCGGTCGATGTCCGCCTGGTCGCCCGCGTCGAAGAACACCGACGGGTGGATGTTGCCGTCGCCGACGTGGGCCACGATCGCGATGGTGAGCCCCGAGCTCGCCCGGATCCGGTTGAGCTCCTCGAAGAACTCCGGCATCCGCGACCGGGGGAGGCAGATGTCGTCCAGGAGCTGCCCGCCGCCGTGGCTGTGGGCGTAGCGCTCGTACGCCGGCTGGGCCAGCCTGCGCGTCGCGACCAGCGCCTCGTTGTCGGCCGAGTCGTCGCTGTAGGCGGCGTCCAGCGCGCCGTTGGCCTCGGCCAGCTCGGTGAAGGACTCGACCTCGGCCAGCGAGGTCGCCGGGCTCCCGCTGCCGTCGGACTGCATCAGCAGCATCGCCCCGGCGTCGTCGTCCAGGCCGAAGTCGCCGTACGCGTTGAGCATCCGCAGCGCCGTGCCGTCGAGCATCTCCAGCATGGACGGCTGCGCGCCGGAGCCCATGAAGGCGGCGACCGTCGCCGCCGCGGCCTTCTCGTCCGGGAAGGTCGCCACCGCGGTCAGTGGCTCGGGCAGCAGCGGCACCACCCGCACGGTGACCTCGACGATCACGCCCAGGGTGCCTTCGGAGCCGACGAAGAGGCCCCGCAGGTCCAGGCCCGCGACGCCCTTGGCGGTCGCGGTCCCGAGCTGCGCCAACGTGCCGTCGGCCAGGACGACCGTGAGCTTGCGCACGTAGTCCTTGGTGACGCCGTACTTGACGCAGCACAGGCCGCCGGCGTTGGTCGCGACGTTGCCGCCGATCGAGGAGATGGCGACTGATCCGGGGTCCGGCGGGTAGGCCAGCCCGTGGGGGACGAGCGCGTCCTTGAGGTCCTGGTTGATGACGCCGGGCTCGACCGTGGCCGTGCGCTCGGCCGGGTCGATCGACAGGATCCGCGACATCCGCTCCACCGACAGCAACAAGCAACCGGGGACGGCGTTGGCGCCGCCCGAGATGCCCGAGCGGGCCCCCTGGGGGACCACGGGGATCCGGTGGGCCGAGGCGAACCGGAGCGTCGCCTGCACGTCCTCCACGCACGTGGCGCGGACCAGCGCGAGCGCACCCTCGTCGGGACAGAAGAGCGCCTCGTCGGAGGAGTAGGTGTGCACGATGTCCTCGTCGAGGACCAGCGCCCGGTCGGTCAGGGTCGGAGCCAACTCGCTCCTGATCAGGTCGAGAACGGCCGTGGTCTCACTCACGCGTGCACCTCGTCGGTCTCGATCGCGTTGGCGTCGTCGGGCTCGGGGGCTGCCTTGAGCGCGAGCACGGTGAACCCGGCCGCGATCATCACGGCGCCGACGACCCACAACCCGGTCTTCTGGCTGCCGGTCAGCTCGGCGAGCCAGCCGGTGATGTACGGCGCGAAGAAGCCCGCCGAGTTGCCGACCGAGTTGATCAGGGCGATGCCGCCGGCCGCCGCCGCGCCGGAGAGGAACATCGTGGGCAGCGGCCAGAAGGTCGGCAGCGCCGAGCAGATGCTCAGGCAGCAGATCGTGACCGCGATCATCGCGGTGAAGGGCGAGTTGAGGTAGAGCGCGATCGGGATCGCCGTCCCGCCGAGGAAGAGCGGGATGGCGACGTGCCACACGCGCTCTCGGGTGCGGTCGCCGTGGCGCGACCACAGCTGCATCGCGACGGCCCCGACCGCGAACGGGATGGCGGTGATCAGGCCGACCTGCATGATCGTGTACTCGACGCCGAAGGTCTCCTGGAAGCCGCCGATGATGGTGGGCAGGAAGAAGCTGAGCGCGTAGAGCCCGTAGACCATGCCGAAGTAGACGAAGGCCAACGCCCAGATCCGCGGCTCGGTGAGCGCGCGGCGCAGCGGGTAGTGGTAGCGGGCGGAGGTCTGCGCGGCCTCGTGCTCCATCTCGTTGACCAGCCAGTCCCGCTCCTCGTCGGTCAGCCAGGTCGCCTGCTGCGGGCGGTCGGTCAGGTAGAACCAGCACACGACGCCCAGGAGTACGGCGGGGATGCCCTCGACCAGGTACATGAAGCGCCAGCCCGACATCCCCTACACGCCGTCGCCGACCGAGATCAGCCAAGCCGACAGCGGGGCGCCGATGACGCTCGAGAGGGGGACCGCGAGCAGGAACATCGCCGTCGCCTTGGCGCGCACCCGCTTGGGGAACCAGTAGGTCAAGAACAAGATGATGCCCGGGAAGAAGCCCGCCTCGGCGGCGCCGAGGAGGAACCGCAGGATATAGAGCCAGGTCGCGTTGGGGACGAACGCGATCATGGACGCGATGAGTCCCCAGGAGAAGATGATCCGGGCGAGCCACCGGCGGCCGCCGAACTTGTGAAGGGCCAGGTTGCTGGGCACCTCCAGGGTCAGATAACCAACGAAGAAGATGCCCGAGGCGAGCCCGAACATCGTCGCGGTCATCCCGAGCTCCTCGTTCATCCCATTGGGACCCGCGAAGCCGATGTTGGTGCGGTCGAGGTAGTTGACGAAGTAGAGCGCGATCAGGAACGGGATCAGCCGTATCGTGACCTTGCGCAGCACCCGGTTTTCCAGCTCTTGGTCTTTGATCCGGTCGGGGGTGGTGTCTTCTTGGGGCATGGATGGGCCTCCTAGTACTGCTGCCCGAGGGTGGGGGCATACCGGGCTAAGGTATGACGTACGCCACACCGTCGCAATCACCCGCCGGTGGTCGCGAGACGACCGCCTCGACGCGTCGTGAGCCCCTCGGCCAGGGCTCACGAGAACTCCAACGCGACACAGATCCACTGCCCGTCCAGCTCCTCGAACCGCGCGGCCACGGCCCGGGATCGTTCGCCGTAGCGGACGTGAGCGCTGACCTCGACGGCGTCGCGACCCACGAAGATCGTGTGGGTGCCGATCAGGAAGGGCCGCGACGTCTCGCGGCGGCGCCGCGGGGCGATCAGGTGCCGGCCCTCCGCACGGGCGGAGAGCTGAGCGCGCCGCCCCAGGTCGCCGTAGACCTGTGCATCGCTCCAGCGGAGCAGCTGGCTGACCGGCCGGTCGCCGCCCGCGATCTCGACCGCGGCCTGCAGGTAGCGCTGTGCCCAGGCCTCGACCCGCCGGCGGGTGAGCGCGTCGACCTGCACCAGGTCGCGGTCCGCGCCTCCGCGCCTCACCGTGGAGCAGTCGGGCGGATCCAGCAGGGGCGTGAGGTCGAGCGCCAGGGTGCCCTGGATGCTGGCGACCGGCAGCGCCGGTCGTGAGGGACGGGCGAGCGACTCGCTGGCGGTCATCGGATCCCTTCCTGGACATCTGTCGTCATCGGTCGATGTCACTCGTTCGCGTCCTTGCCCGGCGGCGTGAGCCGCTGGCCGGGGAGGATGAGGTCGGGGTCGGCCCCGATCGTCGCCTCGTTGCGGCGGTGCCAGGCCCCGACCGCCGCGGCGACCGATGCGTCGGAGGCGCCGTCGGGGAGCCGGTCGGCGGCGATCGCCCACAGGGTGTCCCCGGCTCGCACCGTCACGGTGCCGCGCGCGACCACCGGCCGGCTCGGATCCTCGGCGGCTCCCTGGTCAGGTCCCGGAGTGGATTCTCTGGCTGGCTCCCGGGCTGGCTCACGGGCCGACTCCCGGCCGGATGCCGGGGCGGGCCCGCGGGGAGTCGCCCGCTCTGGCCCGGAGGCCGGCCCGTCGACGTGGCTCGGGGAGGGCGGGCCGACCGACTCGGCCCGGTCGGGCAGGGGCAGCTCCGAGATCAGCCCGGACAGCTCGGAGCCGCGCCCGGAGGGCTCGGCTCGCCCGGGGTCCGCCACTCCGGGCTCGGCATGGGCGGGGCTGAGCCCGCTCGCGAGCGCGATGCCGCACGCGGCGAGCAGGGCTCGGCGCAGCGGCGCCGGGCAGCCGGGGACCGACCACAGCCTGCCCGCGGCCGCGCCGACCAGCACCACCGACGACATCAGCCACAGCCAGGCGAGCGAGGCGAGTGCCGCTGCGGCCGCGAGCAGGGTGAGGAGCTCCTCGAACCGGGGCCCCGCGGCGCCGGGGCTCCACGACAGCAGCGGGCCCGCCGCGAACCTCCCGGCCGCGCCGAGGGCGATGCTCACCAGGCACCACACGGCCAGGCACCTGGCCGCCGACGTCGAAGGCTCGTCCATGATGAATCCTTGCGTTTGACTACGTTTGCTTAGTTCACGGTAGGAGGTAGGCGTTTGTCAAGGGGTCGTCTGTGGACAGTGAGCACATCGACGGGGTTTGATCCAGAGCGAGAGGGCCGGCGCGAGAGGGGGAGCGAGTGGGTGGCGACGAGCTGTTCGAGCTCTTCGACGACCTTGAGGACCAGGCCGAGGCGTTGTACGACGAGCAGCGGCGCGCCGAGTTGGGCGACCGGAGCCGCGCGGAGTACGCGCGGGTCAGCTTCGCCAGTCGACTCATGGCGTCGCTGGGGGATCCCGTCGTGCTGCGGGTGCGCGGGGTGGGCGAGGTCGCCGGCGTGCTGAGCGCGGCCGGCGCCGGCTGGTGCCGGGTCGACGGCCCCGGCCGGGCGTGGGTCGTCGGCCTCGGCTCGGTCCTCGCGGCGACCGGCGTGTCGGCGCGCTCCGCGCCCGAGGCCGCGTGGCC
>JBDHZS010000113.1:0-11969 GCA_039812025.1 Nocardioides sp.
GTCGCGTTCTTGGAAGGACCGAATCTTGGCAACCTCGCGCTCCGCGTTGAAGAACACCAATGTCGTATCCAACACCGGTCGGATCTCGTTCGCGAAGATCCATGAGCCGCTTGAGGTCCCCAACCTGCTGGACCTGCAGATCGACTCCTACAACTGGCTGATCGGAAACGAGGAGTGGAGGCGAGGCGTCGAGGAGCGCCTCGCCGCCGGCCGCACCGACGTCAACACCCGCTCGGGACTCGAGGAGATCTTCGCGGAGATCTCGCCCATCGAGGACTTCAACGAGACGATGTCGCTGTCGTTCCGCGACCACCGCTTCGAGGATCCCAAGCACAGCATCGAGGAGTGCAAGGACCGCGACGTCACCTACGCTGCCCCGCTGTTCGTGACCGCCGAGTTCATCAACAACGACACCGGCGAGATCAAGAGCCAGACCGTCTTCATCGGCGACTTCCCTCTCATGACCGAGAAGGGCACCTTCATCATCAACGGCACCGAGCGTGTCGTCGTGTCCCAGCTGGTCCGATCCCCGGGTGTGTACTTCGAGCAGATCGCCGACAAGACGTCCGACAAGGACATCTACACCTGCAAGGTCATCCCGTCGCGTGGCGCCTGGCTCGAGTTCGAGGTCGACAAGCGTGACATGGTGTTCGTGCGCCTCGACCGGAAGCGCAAGCAGAACGTCACGGTCCTGCTGAAGGCGCTCGGCTGGGGCGAGGACAAGATCCTGGAGGAGTTCGGCGAGTTCGAGTCCATGCGGCTCACGCTGGAGAAGGACACCGTCCACACCCAGGACGAGGCGCTCCTCGACATCTACCGCAAGCTCCGCCCGGGCGAGCCGCCGGCCCGTGACGCCGCGCAGGCGCTGCTGGAGAACTACTACTTCAACCCGAAGCGCTACGACCTGGCGAAGGTCGGCCGATACAAGATCAACAAGAAGCTCGGCCTGTCCCTGCCCTTCGACCAGCAGGTCCTCACCATCGACGACATCGTCTCCGCAATCCGCTACGTCGCGGCACTGCACGAGCATCGCGAGGACCTGGACGGCGTCCTGGTCGAGTCCGACGACATCGACCACTTCGGCAACCGCCGCCTCCGCACGGTGGGCGAGCTGATCCAGAACCAGCTCCGCACCGGGCTCGGCCGCATGGAGCGCGTCGTGCGCGATCGCATGACCACGCAGGACATCGAGGCCATCACGCCGCAGACCCTGATCAACATCCGTCCCGTCACGGCTGCACTCAAGGAGTTCTTCGGGACCTCCCAGCTGTCGCAGTTCATGGACCAGAACAACCCGCTGGCGGGCCTGACGCACAAGCGACGCCTGTCGGCGCTCGGCCCCGGTGGCCTGTCGCGCGACCGCGCAGGCATGGAGGTCCGTGACGTCCACCCGTCGCACTACGGCCGCATGTGCCCGATCGAGACGCCCGAAGGCCCGAACATCGGCCTGATCGGCTCGCTCGCCTCGTTCGCGAGGGTCAACCCGTTCGGCTTCATCGAGACGCCCTACCGCAAGGTCGTCGACGGCAAGGTCACCGACCAGATCGACTACCTCACCGCCGACGAGGAGGATCGCTACGCCATCGCCCAGGCGAACGCCGCCGTCGACGAGTCCGGCCGCCTGACCGAGGATCGCGTACTGGTGCGCATCAAGCACGGCGACGCGGACGCAGTCGACGCGTCCGAGGTCGAGTACATGGACGTCTCTCCGCGTCAGATGGTGTCCGTGGCCACGGCCCTGATCCCGTTCCTGGAGCACGACGACGCCTCGCGTGCGCTCATGGGCGCCAACATGCAGCGGCAGGCCGTCCCCCTGATCCGCAACGAGGCGCCGTTCGTCGGCACCGGCATGGAGTACCGCGCGGCGGTCGACGTCGGCGATGTCACGCTGGCCAAGAAGCCGGGCGTGGTGCACTCCGTGTCCGCGGATCTCATCGAGATCGCCAACGACGACGCCACCTACACCACCTTCCGTCTCGACAAGTTCGTGCGCTCCAACGCGGGCACCTGCATCAACCAGCGTCCGCTTGTGGCACCCGGTGACCGGGTCGAGGTGGGCACCCCGCTGGCCGACGGCCCCTGCACGGAGCAGGGTGAGCTGGCGCTGGGGAAGAACCTCCTCGTGGCGTTCATGCCGTGGGAGGGCCTCAACTACGAGGACGCCATCATCCTGTCCCAGCGCATCGTGCAGGATGACGTCCTCACCTCGATCCACATCGAGGAGCACGAGGTGGACGCCCGCGACACCAAACTGGGCGCTGAGGAGATCACCCGTGACATCCCGAACATCTCCGACGAGATGCTCGCGGATCTGGACGAGCGGGGCATCGTGCGCATCGGCGCCGAGGTCAACGCCGGCGACATCCTCGTCGGCAAGGTGACCCCGAAGGGCGAGACGGAGCTCACCCCGGAGGAGCGGCTGCTGCGCGCGATCTTCGGTGAGAAGGCCCGCGAGGTGCGCGACACATCCCTGAAGGTGCCTCACGGCGAGAGCGGCACCGTCATCGCCGTCCGCGTCTTCGACGCGGCAGAGGAGGACGACGAACTGCCTCCCGGCGTGAACCAGCTGGTGCGCGTGCACGTCGCCCAGAAGCGCAAGATCTCCGACGGCGACAAGCTCGCCGGACGCCACGGCAACAAGGGCGTCATCTCGAAGATCCTGCCGGTGGAGGACATGCCGTTCCTGGAGGACGGCACCCCCGTCGACATCGTCCTGAACCCGCTCGGCGTCCCGTCCCGGATGAACATCGGCCAGGTCCTGGAGAACCACCTCGGGTGGATCGCGAAGACCGGCTGGGACGTCACCGGGGTGCAGGAGGCCTGGGCCGAGCGGCTGCGCGAGGTCGGCCTCGGCAGGGTCGAGGGCGGCGCGAAGGTGGCCACCCCCGTCTTCGACGGCGCCTCCGAGGCGGAGATCTCCGGGCTGCTCGGGCATTCGCTCCCGACGCGTGACGGCGACCGTCTGATCGACTCCAGTGGCAAGGCCCGGCTCTTCGACGGCCGCTCCGGCGAGCCGTACCCGGAGAAGATCGGCGTCGGCTACATGTACATGCTGAAGCTGCACCACCTGGTCGACGACAAGATCCACGCCCGTTCGACCGGCCCGTACTCGATGATCACCCAGCAGCCGCTCGGCGGCAAGGCACAGTTCGGTGGTCAGCGGTTCGGCGAGATGGAGGTGTGGGCTCTGGAGGCATACGGTGCCGCCTGGGCGCTGCAGGAGTTGCTCACCATCAAGTCCGACGACGTCCCCGGCCGCGTGAAGGTCTACGAGGCCATCGTCAAGGGCGAGAACATCCCCGAGCCCGGCATCCCCGAGTCCTTCAAGGTGCTCGTCAAGGAGATGAAGTCCCTCTGCCTGAACGTGGAGGTGCTCTCCGACGACGGCAAGGTCATCGATCTGCGCGACTCCGAGGAGGACCTCCGCTCCGCTGAGGACTTCGGCATCGACCTCGGCCGCAGGCCCGGTGCGGACTTCATGGACATCGGCGAAGTCTGAGTCAAGGCGTCCCTCAACCCGACCGGGCCCGGCCCGGCGACAACGAACAACTCAGACGAACACCACCTCACCTACCTCTGGTAGGGGAAAGAGAAGCAACGTGCTGGACGTGAACTTCTACGACGAACTGCGGATCGGTCTCGCGAGCGCCGATGAAATCCGTGAGTGGTCGCACGGCGAGGTCAAGAAGCCGGAGACCATCAACTACCGCACGCTCAAGCCCGAGCGCGACGGACTCTTCTGCGAGAAGATCTTCGGCCCCACCAGGGACTGGGAGTGCTACTGCGGCAAGTACAAGCGCGTGCGCTTCAAGGGCATCATCTGCGAGCGCTGCGGTGTCGAGGTGACCCGCAGCAATGTGCGCCGCGAGCGCATGGGCCACATCGAGTTGGCCGCGCCGGTCACCCACATCTGGTACTTCAAGGGCGTCCCCAGCCGGCTCGGCTACCTGCTCGACGTCGCACCGAAGGATCTCGAGAAGGTCATCTACTTCGCGGCGCACATGATCACGGCCGTCGACGAGGAGGCGCGTCACCGCGACCTCGCGTCGCTCCAGGCCAAGGTCGAGGTGGAGACGAAGCAGACGGCCTCGCGCCGTGACGCCGAGATCGAGACCCGGATGGCCAAGCTCGAGGAGGACCTGGCGCAGCTCGAGGCCGAGGGTGCCAAGGCCGACATCAAGCGCAAGGTCCGCGAGGGTGCCGAGAAGGAGGTCGCGCTGATCCGCAGCCGCGGTCAGCGCAAGCTCGATCAGATCCAGGCCGTCTGGGACCGGTTCCGCACGCTGAAGGTGCAGGACCTCGAGGGCGACGAGGTTCTCTACCGGGAGATGCAGAACCGCTTCGGCAAGTACTTCGAGGGCTACATGGGGGCCGAGGCCATCCAGAAGCGCCTCCAGAGCTTCGACCTGCAGGCCGAGTCGCTCGTCCTCCGCGAGACCATCGCGACGGGCAAGGGTCAGCGCAAGGCGCGGGCCCTCAAGCGACTCAAGGTCGTGAACGCCTTCCTGACCGGTGGCAACTCCCCGGCCAGCATGGTGCTGGACGTCGTCCCCGTGATCCCGCCGGACCTGCGGCCAATGGTTCAGCTCGACGGTGGCCGGTTCGCCACCTCCGACCTGAACGACCTCTACCGTCGTGTCATCAACCGCAACAACCGCCTGAAGCGGCTGCTCGACCTCGGTGCGCCGGAGATCATCGTCAACAACGAGAAGCGCATGCTGCAGGAGGCCGTCGACTCGCTGTTCGACAACGGCCGCCGCGGACGCCCCGTCACCGGACCGGGCAACCGTCCGCTGAAGTCGATCTCGGACATGCTGAAGGGCAAGCAGGGCCGGTTCCGCCAGAACCTGCTCGGCAAGCGCGTCGACTACTCCGGCCGCTCGGTCATCGTCGTCGGCCCCCAGCTGAAGCTGCACCAGTGCGGCCTGCCGAAGGCCATGGCGCTGGAACTGTTCAAGCCGTTCGTCATGAAGCGCCTCGACGACCTGAACCACGCGCAGAACATCAAGGCCGCCAAGCGCATGGTCGAGCGCCAGCGCCCGGTCGTGTGGGATGTGCTGGAAGAGGTCATCGCCGAGCATCCGGTGCTGCTGAACCGTGCACCCACCCTGCACCGTCTCGGTATCCAGGCGTTCGAGCCGCAGCTGATCGAGGGCAAGGCCATCCAGATCCACCCGCTCGTCTGCACGGCGTTCAACGCCGACTTCGACGGCGACCAGATGGCCGTGCACCTGCCGCTGAGCGCGGAGGCGCAGGCCGAGGCCCGCGTCCTGATGCTGTCGACCAACAACATCCTGAAGCCCGCCGACGGCCGCCCCGTCACCATGCCGACGCAGGACATGATCATCGGTCACTACTTCCTGACGTCCAAGCGCGACGGCAGGGGAGCAGGCCGGGTGTTCTCGTCGATCGCAGAGGCACTCATGGCGTTCGACCTCGGTGAGTTGGACGTGAACGTCCCGATCCGCCTCCGCCTCACCGACGTGGTCATCCCCGAACTGACGCCCCGCGCTGACGGCTCGCTGCTCGTGGACACCACCCTCGGCCGCGCCCTGTTCAACGACGCGCTCCCCGAGGACTTCGGCTTCGTCAACGAGGTGGTCGGCAAGAAGGTGCTCGGTCGCATCATCAACGACCTGGCGGAGCGTTACCCCAGGGTCGACGTCGCCCGCACCCTGGACAACCTGAAGGATCTCGGTTTCCGGTGGGCCACCCGGTCGGGCGTCACCATCTCCATCTCCGACGTGCAGACGCCGCCGCAGAAGGTGGACATCCTGGCAGGCTACGAGGCTCGCGCCACCAAGATCGACAAGCTGTACGAGCGGGGATCGGTCACGGAGGACGAGCGTCGCCAAGAGCTCATCGAGATCTGGACCGACGCCACCTCGGAACTGACCGCCGCGATGCGCGAGAACTTCACGGTCACGAACCCGATCTTCATGATGGTCGACTCCGGCGCCCGAGGGAACATGACCCAGATGCGCCAGATCGCCGCCATGCGAGGCCTGGTGGCGAACCCGAAGGGCGACATCATCGCGCGGCCGATCAAGTCCAACTTCCGTGAGGGGCTGTCGGTGCTGGAGTACTTCATCTCCACCCACGGCGGCCGCAAGGGGCAGGCCGACACGGCTCTGCGGACCGCGGACTCCGGCTACCTGACCCGACGTCTCGTCGACGTCAGTCAGGACGTGATCATCCGGGAGGAGGACTGCGGCACCGAGCGCGGCCTGGTCAAGACCATCGCGGTCTGGAAGAAGGCCGGCCTCGACGAGTCGGGGCGTCCGAGCGATGTCGTCGTGGCGCCCTTGACGAAGGACGCGAAGGTGACCACCGCCGCCGATGTCGAGACTGCGGTCTATGCGCGCATGCTCGCCGTTGACGTCGTCGACGCCGCCGGGAAGGTCCTCGTGGCCGCGGGCACCGATCTCGGTGACGCCGAGATCGCCACGCTGGTTGCCGCAGGCATCACCCAGGTGAAGGTCCGCTCGGTCCTCACCTGTGAGGCCGCGACGGGCACCTGCGCCATGTGCTACGGCCGTTCGCTGGCCTCCGGCAAGACGGTGGACGTCGGCGAGGCCGTCGGCATCGTTGCGGCCCAGTCGATCGGCGAGCCCGGCACGCAGCTGACGATGCGCACCTTCCACACCGGTGGTGTGGCCGGTGACGACATCACGCAGGGTCTGCCCCGCGTCGTCGAGCTCTTCGAGGCGCGCCAGCCCAAGGGCAAGGCGCCGATCGCAGAGGCCGACGGTGTCATCCGGATCGAGGACGGGGATCGTACCCGCAAGATCGTGCTCGTGCGCGACGACGGCGGCGAGGACCTGGAGTACCCGGTCGGACGCCGTACCCGTCTCGAGTTCGAGGACCCGGCAACCGGGGCGCGGGTGCGCATCGAGGACGGTGTCCGCGTCCGGATCGGGCAGCAGCTGACCGCGGGACAGGTCGATCCGCAGGACGTGCTCAGGGTGCGTGGTCTCCGCAAGGTGCAGGAGCATCTTGTGGAGGAGGTGCAGCGCGTGTACCGCACGCAGGGCGCCCCGATTCACGACAAGCACATCGAGATCATCATCCGCCAGATGCTCCGGCGCGTGACGGTCATCGACTCCGGGGAGACCTCGATGATGCCGGGCGAGCTGGTCGACCGTGCCACCTACGAGGCCACCAACCGCAGGACGCTCACCGAGGGCGGCCGTCCCGCGGAGGGCCGTCCGGTCCTCATGGGCATCACCAAGGCGTCCCTGGCGACGGACTCGTGGCTGTCGGCCGCATCCTTCCAGGAGACGACGAAGGTTCTGACGGACGCAGCCATCCAGGGCAAGAGCGACTCCCTCGTCGGCCTGAAGGAGAACGTGATCCTGGGCAAGCTGATCCCGGCAGGCACCGGTCTCGACCGGTACCGCAACATCCGGGTCGAGCCGACCGAGGAGGCTCGTTCGTCGATGTACACCATGACGTACGACCCGTACGACTACTCCTTCGGTTCGGATGTCGGTGGTCCGGCGATTCCGCTGGACGACCTCGACTTCGGCGACATCCGCTGAGTCGGGAATGGTGAGGGGCCGGGCGCGTGCAGCGCCCGGCCCCTCACCGTTTTGACCCTTCCGAAGGCGGGGAGTAGACTCGGCAGGCGTGTCCGCCCTCGCGGGCACTTGTGCGTGCCCTGGCATGTCCCCGTTCTTGAGTTGCGAAGAGTCGCGGGGTAGTGCGGAGCCCGCACGGCGGCCGCAGGCCTGAGCCGACTGGAAACGGTGACCCGGAAGGCAACGGATCGGCAGCTGCAATGCCAGGGAATCCATGTCCACAAAGCGAAAGTGATACCAACAGGTGCCAACAATCCAGCAGTTGGTCCGCAAGGGCCGGCAAGACAAGTCGTCAAGCAGCAACACGCCTGCGCTGAAGGGCTCGCCCCAGCGCCGCGGGGTGTGCACGCGTGTCTACACCACCACCCCGAAGAAGCCGAACTCCGCTCTCCGCAAGGTCGCCCGCGTGCGCCTGAGCTCCGGTGTCGAAGTCACCGCCTACATCCCGGGCGTCGGCCACAACCTGCAGGAGCACTCGATGGTGCTCGTTCGCGGCGGCCGCGTGAAGGACCTCCCGGGGGTCCGCTACAAGATCATCCGCGGCGCGCTTGACACCCAGGGTGTCAAGGGACGCAAGCAGGCCCGCAGCCGCTACGGCGCCAAGAAGGAGAAGTAATGCCTCGCAAGGGTCCCGCGCCGAAGCGCCCCATCAACATCGACCCCGTGTACGGCTCCCCGCTGGTGTCCCAGCTCGTGAGCAAGATCCTGCTCGACGGCAAGAAGACCGTCGCGCAGGGCATCGTCTACGACGCACTCGAGGGAACCCGTGCGAAGACCGGCGTGGACCCGGTCCAGACCCTCAAGCGCGCGCTCGACAACATCAAGCCCTCGGTCGAGGTCAAGTCCCGCCGCGTCGGCGGTGCCACCTACCAGGTGCCGATCGAGGTCAAGCCCGGCCGCCAGACCACCCTTGCCCTGCGCTGGCTCGTGAACTTCTCCCGCGCCCGTCGCGAGAAGACGATGACCGAACGCCTCATGAACGAGATCCTCGACGCCTCCAACGGCCTCGGCGCCTCCGTGAAGCGCCGCGAGGACACGCACAAGATGGCCGAGGCCAACCGCGCCTTCGCGCACTACCGCTGGTGACCATGCCGCCCCCGAGCCGTCGGCTCGGGGGCGCTCACCGCTCACTCTCACGAAGCCAGACAAAGGACAACCAATAGTGGCCAAGATCGACCTTGCCAAGGTGCGGAACATCGGCATCATGGCGCACATCGACGCCGGCAAGACCACCACCACCGAGCGCATCCTGTTCTACACGGGCAAGAACTACAAGATCGGCGAGACCCACGAGGGGTCCGCGACCATGGACTGGATGGAGCAGGAGCAGGAGCGCGGCATCACCATCACGTCGGCCGCGACGACCTGTTTCTGGCACGACCACCAGATCAATGTCATCGACACCCCCGGTCACGTGGACTTCACGGTCGAGGTGGAGCGCTCGCTCCGCGTGCTCGACGGCGCTGTCGCGGTGTTCGACGGTGTGGCGGGCGTGGAGCCCCAGTCGCAGACGGTGTGGCGGCAGGCCGACAAGTACGGCGTCCCGCGCATCTGCTACGTCAACAAGCTGGACCGCACCGGTGCCTCGTTCGACTACTGCGTCAAGACCATCCGCGAGCGTCTGAACACCGACCCGCTGATCCTGCAGATCCCGATCGGCTCGGAGTCCGACTTCATCGGCGTCGTGGACCTGGTCGAGATGCGTGCGCTGACGTGGCGCGGCGAGACCACCAAGGGCGAGGACTACGACGTCGAGGCCATCCCTGCGGATCTGCTGGAGCGCGCAGAGGAACTCCATGCCGAGCTCGTCGAGCGCGTCGCGGACGTGGACGACGACATCATGGAGCTCTACCTGGAGGGTGGCGAGCCCACCGTCGCCCAGATCAAGGCCGCCATCCGCAAGGGTGTCATCTCGGGTGCCTTCACGGCTGCACTCTGCGGCTCGTCGTTCAAGAACAAGGGCGTGCAGCCCCTGCTGGACGCCGTCAACGAGTTCCTGCCCTCGCCGCTGGACATCCCGGCCATCGACGGCTTCAAGCCGGGCGACGAGTCGGTCGTCCTGGAGCGCAAGCCCTCCAACGACGAACCGTTGGCGATGCTCGCGTTCAAGGTCGCAGCCGACCCGCACCTCGGGCGCCTCACCTACATCCGTTTGTACTCGGGGGTCCTGACCACCGGTTCGCAGGTGCTGAACGCGACCAAGGGCCGCAAGGAGCGCATCGGCAAGATCTACCAGATGCACGCCAACAAGCGTGAGGAGATCGATTCGATCGGCGCCGGCATGATCTGCGCGGTGATGGGCCTCAAGGACACCACCACCGGCGAGACCCTGTGCGACCCGGCGAACCCGATCGTGCTCGAGTCCATGACGTTCCCGGCCCCGGTCATCGAGCAGGCCATCGAGCCGAAGACGAAGTCCGACCAGGAGAAGCTCGGCACCGCCATCCAGCGGCTCGCGGAGGAGGATCCGACCTTCCGCGTCCACACGGACGAGGAGACCGGCCAGACCATCATCGCCGGCATGGGCGAGCTTCACCTCGACGTGCTGATCGACCGGATGCGTCGCGAGTTCAAGGTCGAGGCCAACATCGGCAAGCCGCAGGTGGCCTACCGCGAGACCCTGCGCCGCAAGGTCGAGAAGATCGAGTACACGCACAAGAAGCAGTCGGGTGGTTCCGGCCAGTTCGGCCGAGTCATCATCGACCTCGAGCCCACCGCACCCGGCTCGGGCTACGAGTTCGTGAACGCGGTCACCGGCGGTCGCATCCCCAAGGAGTACATCCCCGCGGTGGATGCCGGCATCCAGGACGCCATGCAGTTCGGCGTGCTGGCGGGCTACCCGGTCGAGGACATCAAGGTGACCCTCACCGACGGCGCCTACCACGACGTCGACTCCTCCGAACTCGCCTTCAAGCTCGCCGGCTCGATGGCGTTCAAGGAGGCGGCGCGCAAGGCGGACCCGGCCATCCTCGAGCCCGTCATGGCCGTGGAGGTGACAACGCCGGAGGACTACCTCGGCACCGTCATCGGGGACCTCAACTCCCGTCGTGGCCAGATCCAGTCGATGGACGAACTGCACGGGAACCGCATCGTCAAGGCGCTCGTGCCGCTGTCCGAGATGTTCGGCTACGTCGGCGACCTGCGCTCGAAGACGTCCGGTCAGGCGTCGTACTCGATGGAGTTCGACTCCTACGCCGAGACGCCGAAGAGCGTCTCCGACGAGATCGTCGCCAAGGCGCGCGGGGGCGAGTGAGCCCACTTCGTCCAGGTGGCAATGCCGGCCGGTTCCCGCATGGGAGCCGGCCGGTCTGCGTTTGGACTTGGGCGCGCTGATCGCTAGCATGGTCCGGGTATGCGTTCGGGTTACATCGACTTGGGCGCCGGACACCATGCCTCCCACCTGCGCGGGGGGCACGAAACAGGAAGACCACGCCACGCAGAGTGCGCGGCGAGACCCAGAAGGAGCCCAAGTGGCAAAGGCCAAGTTTGAGCGGACCAAGCCGCACGTAAACATCGGCACCATCGGACACGTCGACCACGGCAAGACCACTCTGACCGCGGATCTCGCACGTCGAGTACCAGACCGAGAAGCGCCACTACGCGCACGTCGACTGCCCCGGCCACGCCGACTACGTCAAGAACATGATCACCGGTGCCGCCCAGATGGACGGCGCGATCCTCGTCGTGGCCGCCACCGACGGCCCGATGGCTCAGACCCACGAGCACATCCTCCTGGCCCGCCAGGTCGGCGTCCCCGCCATCGTCGTCGCGCTCAACAAGTGCGACATGATCGACGAGGAGGACGCAGACCTCATCGACCTGGTCGAGATGGAGCTCCGTGAGATCCTGACCGCACAGGAGTTCGACGGCGACAACCTGCCGATCGTCCGCGTTGCCGCCTACCCGGCGCTGATGGGCGACGAGAAGTGGGGCGCCACTATCCTCGAGCTCATGGATGCCGTCGACGAGTACATCCCGACCCCGGCGCGTGACACCGACAAGCCGTTCCTGATGCCCGTCGAGGACGTCTTCACGATCACCGGTCGCGGCACCGTCATCACCGGCCGCATCGAGCGCGGCATCGTCCGCACCGGCGAGACGGTCGACATCATCGGCATCCGCGAGCAGAAGCAGACCTCCACGGTCACCGGCGTCGAGATGTTCCGCAAGATCCTCGA
Organism: Nocardioides sp.; assembly: GCA_039812025.1. Classification (GTDB taxonomy): domain Bacteria; phylum Actinomycetota; class Actinomycetes; order Propionibacteriales; family Nocardioidaceae; genus Nocardioides. Next base: position 11,759 of record JBDHZS010000113.1, read on the forward strand.
CGAGGGTCGCGCGGGTGAGAACGTCGGCCTCCTGCTCCGCGGTACCAAGAAGGACGACGTCGAGCGCGGCATGGTCGTCATCAAGCCCGGGTCGACCACCCCGCACACCGACTTCGAGGCCAACGTCTACATCCTGGACAAGTCCGAGGGTGGCCGTCACAAGCCGTTCTTCTCGAACTACTCCCCGCAGTTCTACTTCCGCACCACGGAC
>JBDHZS010000114.1:0-11966 GCA_039812025.1 Nocardioides sp.
GCCGAGAGCTCGCAGGAGTACCCGTTCTTCGCCGAGACCCAGGCCGGGATCACCACGCCGGTCCAGGATCGGCTCCACTTCGCGTCGTACGACGTGCGCGACGACATCTCGCGCGAGGACCTGATCGAGCTGCTCCAGGACTGGACCTACGCGGCCAGCCGGATGACGCTCGGGCTGGACGTCAGCGTGGACGGGGCCTTCGGGGGCGGGCCGTACCTGCCGCCCGACGACACCGGCGAGGCCACCGGCCTGGGCTCCTCGGGGCTGACGCTGACGTTCGGCTTCGGGCGGTCGCTCTTCGTCGGGGACGGCGGGCGGGATCGGTTCGGGCTGAAGTCGTCGCTGCCGGAGTCCTTCACCGAGCTGCCGACGATGATGAATGACTTCATGGAGCCCGAGCGCTCCGGTGGCGACATCTGCGTGCAGGCGTGCGCCAACGATCCGCAGGTCGCGGTGCACGCGATCCGGAACCTGACCCGGATCGGCTTCGGCCGCACCCGGCTGCGGTGGTCGCAGCTCGGCTTCGGCCGCTCGTCCTCGACCTCGACCACGCAGGACACGCCGCGCAACCTCTTCGGGCAGAAGGACGGCACCAACAACCTCAAGGCGGAGGAGCCCGACGAGCTGGCCCGGCACGTGTGGATCGACGACCCGTCGTCGTGGGCGCACGGCGGCACCTATCTCGTCGTACGGCGGATCTCGATGCTGATCGAGATCTGGGACGGCGTGCAGCTCACGGAGCAGGAGCGGGTGCTCGGGCGCGAGAAGGCCGAGGGCGCGCCGCTGTCGGGTGGCGCCGAGTTCACCGCGCCCGACTTCTCCAAGGCTGACGACGACGGCAACCCGCTGATCGACGTCCGTTCGCACGTCGCCCGGTCGCACCCCGACAACAACGACGGCATCCGGATGCTGCGGCGCGGCTTCAACTTCGTCGACGGCAACGACGAGCTCGGGCGGCTCGACGCGGGCCTGCTCTTCCTGGCCTTCGTGAACTCGCCCGAGCGGTTCGCCGTCGTACACCGCAATCTCGCGCGCGACGACATGTTCATCGAGTACCTCAAGACCACCGGGTCCGCGCTCTTCCTCGTCCCTCCCGGGATCGAGGCCGGGCAGTACGTCGGGCAGCAGCTCTTCGAGGCCTGACTCCTGCTTGTCCGGGTGCCTCTGCGCCGGTTGGCCTCGTGCGTCGCTCCTCGTCTCTCGCCCCTCTGCTTCATCAAGTTATGCAGGCGGCGTGGCACTTCGCGCGGCGTACCCGCCCCGAGAAGTGCTGCTTCGTCTAGATAGCTTGACGGAGCGGCAGGCGTGGTCCGGCGGTACGACGGGTCAGGAGCGGTAGGCGTCGTCCGGCGGGCCGGCACCTGCGAACATGCCCCATGGCGCAGACGAGTCCAGAGGGCTATCGGCCGATCCTCCGGGTGTTGCACTGGGTCACGGCGGCGGCACTGATCACCCAGTTGGCGGTCGGCTACCTCCTCGACGTCGACGACAGCGGACGGGGGCGAGGTCGTGGCCGGGGTCGCGGCGGCGAGGACGGTGGGCGTGGCCGGGGACGCGGCGGCGACGACGACCGGCTGTCGCTGTTCGACGAACCGATGCTGTGGGTGCACCTGGCGCTGGGCCTGACGATCCTGGCGCTCGGAGTGACCCGGATCGTCGTACGGCGTCGCGTCGGCCTTCCTCCGTGGTCGCCGCGGCTCGGGCCCCGCGCCAGGAAGCTGCAAGGCTGGACCGAGCGCGCCCTGCTCGCGTTGCTCATCGTGATCCCGCTGACCGGTTTGCCCCTGCTGCTCGGCGACGACGATGTGCTGCCACTGCATATCGCCGCGCATGTGTGCTTCTACGTCGCGCTCGCGACACATCTCGCGACGGTGGTGTCGTGTCGCACCTGGCCACGGATGGTCACCGGACGCCCGGTCTGAGACCCGTTATCCACAGAGCGAGCCGCATCGCTGTGGATAACCGTGCACTTTTACGCCGACTCGGCGTTGTTTTGGCGCACGTTAGCGCCGACTCGGCGTGTTTTGCGTGCACTTTTGAGCCGACTCGGGGCGCTAGAGCTTGAGGTACTCCAGAACCGCCCGGACCCGGCGATGGTCGTCGGTGTCGGGCGCGAGGTCGAGCTTGGCGAAGATGCCGTTGATGTGCTTGGCCACGGTCTTCTCGGTCACCACGAGGGTCCGGGCGATCGCGGCGTTGGCGCGTCCCCCGGCCATCAGTGCGAGCACCTCGCGCTCCCGCGCGGTGAGCCGGTCGACCGGAGAGTCGCGCCTGCGGTCGAGGACGGCCGCGACGACGGTCGGGTCGAGCACCGTCCCGCCGTCGATCACCCGGCGCAGCGCGTCGACGAACTCCCCGACGTCGGAGACCCGGTCCTTGAGCAGGTAGCCGACCGCGCCCTCGCCGCTGGCGAGCAGCTCGCGGGCGTAGAGCTGCTCGACGTACTGCGAGAGCACCAGCACCGGGAAGCCCGGCCGCGCCGCCCGCGCCTCGATCGCGGCGCGCAATCCCTCGTCGGTGTGGGTCGGGGGAAGCCGGACGTCGACGACGGCGGCCTCGGCGGCGGGATCCGCGAGCGCGTGCTGCAGCGCGGGGAGGCTCTCGACCGCGGCCAGGATCTCGAACCCCTTCACTTCCAGCAGCTGGGTCAGGCCGGCGCGGAGGAGGGCGTGATCCTCGGCGAGGACGATGCGCATGGGACCTCCCAACCGACGGTGGTGGGGCCTCCGGGCGGGCTGGACACCGACAGGGTGCCGTCGAACGCGGCGAGACGGGCGGCGATGCCGTCCAGCCCGCTCCCGGCCGCGGGATCCGCGCCGCCCAGGCCGTCATCGGCGACCTCGCCGCGGAGCACGCCCCCGGAGTGGGTCAGCTCGACCGTGATCCGGCGGGCGGCGGCGTGCTTGACGACGTTGGCCAGGCACTCCGCCGTGACGAAGTAGACAGCGGACTCGATCGGGGCGGGGAGCCGTTCGGGGAGGTCGAGCCGAAGGTCGACGGGCACGCCGACGTCGAGTGCGAGTGCTCGGACGGCGCCCTCGAGGCCACGATCCGCGAGCACCGGCGGGTGGATCCCTCGTGCGACGTCGCGCAGGTCCGCCAGCGCGGCCGATGAGGTCGTCCGGGCCTCACCGATGAGGTGCCGCGCGGCTTCCGGGTCGGTGTCGAGCAGCTCGGCGGCGAGGCCGAGGTTGAGCGCGACGGCAGCCATCCGGGCCTGGGGGCCGTCGTGGAGGTCGCGCTCGATCCGTCGCAGCTCGGCGGCGGAGTGGTCGACGACGACCGCGCGCGACTCGGTGAGCACGCGGACCCGCTCCGCGAGCTGCTCGGTCCGGCCCAGGCAGAGGATCGCCTGGTCGGCCCCGGCCCGGGCGCGCATCAGCGGCACGGCGGCGTACCACCAGACCGGCAGCGTCACCACGCCGACCATCAGCAGTACGACGAGCAGCGAGACCGCGAATCCCAGCGAGACCGCCCACACCATCCACAGCAGGTCGCGCCAGGTCATCATGTCGCTCAACCGCACGCGGAGCCGGGCGAGCGGGCCGTCCGGGAGCGGCAGGTAGAGGCTGGGCACCGGCCGGCCCAGGGTCCGGGCGGCCATCGTCCGGTGCGCCTCGGCCAGCATCCGCACCACCGGAAGCAGGCCGATCAGGAACAGCACCCCGACCCAGACCACGGCGAGCACACCGCTGACGACGGTGAGGATGAAGACGGCGAGCACCGGGACGAAGAGCAGCACCTGCAGCGCGGCGTACCCGGTGACCGCGAGGCGATCGGCGGGCTCGCGCGGTGGTGGATCCGGCTGCGGCACGCCCCCATCCTCCCCGGTCGGTGGGCGTGCGACCAGTGGTGCTGGCACCACCTTCCGATCCGGGTCCCACCACTCCTGACACCCGGCGCGGACGGCGACACGGTGGAGTCGGCCCGCTCGCCCGACCCGTCCCAGGAGTCCCCATGTCACGCATCCCGCTCTCCGACCTACCGCTCAGGGCAGCACGCTGGAGCGCCATCCACCCGTGGCGGGCGATCGGCGGCTGGCTGGTCTTCGTCGCTCTCGCGGTGGCGCTCGCCGCCACCGTGACCACCCAGCGCGTGGCCGAGGCCGACTACCGGGTGGGCGAGTCGGGGCGGGGCGCGGCCATGCTCGACGACGCCGGACTCAACCCGCCGCCGACCGAGCTCGTGCTGATCGCGGCCCGCGGCGACCGGCTCGACGCCGAGGATGCCGGGGCCGCGGCACGCGGGATCGCGACCGGGATGTCGGAGCTGGACGCGGTCGCAGGCGTGGGCGAGGCGATCCCGAGCGCCGACCAGAAGTCGCTCCTCGTGCCGGTCGAGCTCAGCTCCGACGACGTGGACGCCGGGCCGCTCCTCGCGGTGACCGCATCGGTCCAGGAGTCCTACCCGGAGCTGGTCGTCGAGCAGGCCGGGCAGGCGTCGATCGGCGCCGCGATCGACGAGCGGGTGGCCAGGGACCTGCACACCGCGGAGTTCATCAGCCTGCCGATCACGCTGCTGTTGATGCTGCTGGCCTTCGGCGCGCTGATCGCGGCGGGGCTGCCGGTGCTGCTCGCGGCGACCAGCGTCGCGGCGACCATCGGGCTCACGGCGCTGGTCTCCTACCTGGTCCCGGCCGAGCCGACCGTCTACAGCATGATCGTCCTGATCGGCATGGCCGTCGGCGTCGACTACTCGCTCTTCTATCTCAAGCGCGAGCGGCAGGAGCGGGCCGCGGGCAGGACCCACCTCGACGCCGTCGCGATCGCCGCGGAGACCTCCGGGCACGCGATCCTCGTCTCCGGAGCGGCCGTCATCGCCTCCCTGGCCGGGCTCTTCGTGCTCACCGACGTCACCTTCAACTCGCTCGCGACGGGGTCGATCCTGGTCGTCGCCGTGGCGGTCCTGGGGTCGATCACGGTCCTCCCGGCCCTGCTCGCCAAGCTCGGTCGCTGGGTTGATCGGCCACGCGTGCCGCTGCTGTGGAGGCTGACCGGCCGGACGGACCGGCTCCGTGCGGGGAGACTGCTCGACCTCGTCGTGAGGCGCCCGGTCGCGGCGCTCGTGGTCTCGGCGGTCGTCATCGCCCTGCTCGCCGTGCCCGCGTGGTCGCTGAAGACCCACCGGTCGAGCGTCGAAACGCTGCCCGACGACCTGGCGGTCGTCCAGACCTACCGTGCGATCGCGAAGGCGTTCCCCTCCGAGGGGACCTCCGCACGGGTCGTCGTGGCCGGCGCAGAACGTGCCCCGGTCGAGGCCGCTCTGTCCGACCTCGCCGCCGAGGCGATGGCCTCGGGCGACTTCGTCGCGGCCGCGCCGGTGCGCGTCTCGGACGACGGCGCGACGTCGGTCCTCGACCTGGCTCTTCCGTACGACGAGTCCGACGAGCGATCCGCAGCGGCCATCGAGCGGTTGCGCGCGGACCTCCTCCCCGACGCCCTCGGCGGGCTCGACCACGCCGAGTGGGCCGTCGCGGGGGACGCCGCCGCGTCACTGGACTACACCGACAAGCTGCGTGAGCGGATGCCGTTCCTGATCGGCTTCGTGCTGGCGCTGACGATGCTCATGATGGTCGCCGCCTTCCGCAGCGTGCGGCTCGGGCTCGTGTCGACGGTGCTCAACCTGGCGTCGGTCGGCGTCGCGTTCGGCGTCTTGGTGCTGGTCTTTCAGCGAGGCTACGGGGAGAGCCTCCTCGGCTTCACCAGCCCCGGCTTCCTGATCGACTGGATCCCGATCTTCGTGCTGGTGGTGCTCGTGGGCCTGTCGATGGACTACCACGTCTTCGTGCTGAGCCGGATCCGGGAGCTGGTCGACCGGGGGGTCGGGGCGCGCGAGGCGGTCCGCCGCGGCGTCGGCGACACCGCGGGCGTGATCACCAGCGCGGCCGCGGTCATGGTCTCGGTGTTCGCCATCTTCGCCACGTTGTCGATGGTGGAGATGAAGATGCTCGGCGTCGGGCTGTCCGCCGCGATCCTCATCGACGCCACCCTGATCCGGCTGGTGGTGCTGCCCGCCGTACTCGTCCTGCTCGGCGAGCGGGCCTGGCCGCACCGCAGACGTCCGGTCGGCGAGCCTGCCCGCGCCGTCCCCGCGCCCGGGCTCGCGGTGAGTCGGCTCTGACGTCCCGGCGACGACTGGGTTCCTATCTGGCGATGTCGAACATTCAGACACAAATTTCTTGACTCGAAGTTACTGGCAGTCCTAGTGTCGAGCGCACCCAGAGTTGCTCAGGGCCTTCTGGGAGAGAGAGGAACACCTCCATGATTGGTGCCATCACGCCCAACTGCTCCCCGCGCAATCCGCGCCCGGGCCAGGCCGCTCGCCGCGACCGAGGAGGCCTGCGATGAGACTGAGACGACTGGGTGTGCCGGTCCTGGCCACCGTGCTCGCCTGCGCCGGTGTGGGTGCCGCTTTCGGCACCGTGGAAGCGAAGCAGGCCGCCGCGCCGGAGCCGCAATGCCGGCAGCTGGATTCCTCGCTCGAGTGGCGCGAGGGCGTACGAGAGTTCCTGCAGGAGGCGATCGACGCCAACAGCACCTGCATGGGCACCGTCGTTCCGGGCAAGAACAAGGTGGCGATCTTCGACTGGGACAACACCGTCGTGAAGAACGACGTCGGTCGAGGCACCAACATGTATCTGCTGAAGAACGACCTCGTCCTGCAGCCGCCGAAGAAGGACTGGAGCCGGACCAACCGATACATCACCAAGGCGGCGGTGAAGGCGCTGACCACTGCCTGCGGGACCACGGTCCCGGCCGGTAAGCCGCTGCCGACCAGCACCAACGCCGCCTGTGCCGACGAGATCATCGCCATCACCAGTGGCAAGACCAAGGCCGGCAAGGAGGCGTTCAAGGGGTTCAACCACCGCTGGATGGAGGCCTCCTTCGTCTGGGGCGGCAACCTGGCGGCCGGCTACACCGACGCCCAGCTGGCGACGTTCGCGCAGAAGGCGAAGGTGGGCTACGAGGCCAACCCGGTCGGCTCCACCCAGACGGTCGGCACCAGCACGACGTTCAACTACATCCACGTCTATCCGCAGATGCGGGATCTGGTCGGCACCTTGGTCGCCCACGGCATCACCCCATGGGTGGTCTCGGCCTCGCCGGAGCCGATCGTCAAGACCTGGGCTCCGTCCGCCGGCTTCACCGTCGACCATGTGGTGGGCCTTCGCTACATGCACGACCAGAAGGGCCGCCAGATTCACCACCTGAAGGGCTGTGGCGGGCAGCCGAACGGTGCCGACACGATCACCAACTACATCGACGGCAAGCGTTGCTGGACCAACAAGGCCATCTTCGGCGTCAAGGGCAAGAAGGCGCTCAAGCAGCTCCCGGCCAACCGGCGCCAAGTCCTCGCCGCCGGCGACTCGGTCACCGACGTCACCTTCGTCATGGACGCCACGCACGCCTCGCTGGCGATCAACCGCAACGTGCCGGAGTTCATGTGCCGGGCCTACGACGGACTGTTCAGCAAGGGCGAGGGCGGCACCTGGGCGATCAACCCGATGTTCCTCGAGCCGCTCCCGCAGCGTCCGACGAACTACCAGTGCAGCACCGCCGCGACCACCAAGAGCGGCGACCCGGCTCCGGTCCGCCGACCTGACGGATCAATCATCCCGGATCAGGTGGACTCCGTCTTCTGACTCCCGGGTGGTGACCTGGATCAGGCTGGCGCCGGTGTGGTCGACGAGGTGGCCGCGGCCGGGCGGGAGTCGGCGGGGACGTACGCCGAGGAGCGGGCCCTCGTCCGCGCCGACCGACAGCACCAGCGCCGGCACGCCCGACTCGCGGAGGGCGCGCAGGGCGGGCTCGTGGAGGGCGCGGCCCGCCCCGGCCGCGCGGCGGGCGACGACCAGGCTCAGGCCGACGTCCTCGGCCTGCGGGATCAGGTCGAGCAGCGGCGCCAGCGGGTCGCCGCCCAGCGCGGCCAGCTCGTGGTCGTCGATCACCACGAGCACCTTGGCCGGGCTGTCGGAGAGGGTCGGACGGCCGGAGAGGTAGGCGGCGAGCGCGGCCAACCCGTCGCGGATCTCCGCGGGCCGGACGAGGTGATCGGCCACCCGCCCCTGAGGTACGACGTGCGCGAGACTCCGCCTGGGATCGACCAGCACCACCTGCCCCGACGCCTGGGAGGCCAGCGTCCCCAGGGCCGTCGTCCGACCCGACCCCGGATCGCCGAGCACGATCAGCGACCGCGGCGCCGGCACCGGCGAGCCCGACTCATCCAGCCCCAGCCACCGGCCGTGCGGCGGCAGATCGGCGAGCGGCACCGCGGGCGGCAGCGGCCGGAGCCGGGGCAGCGCGGTGTCGGGCCACCGGGCGGCGACCGCGGCCGGATCGGGGAGACAGGCCAGGAAGTGGTGCCCCGACGTGGTGAGGCCCCGCCCGGGCCGCCGGGGCACCGTGCCGGCCAGCCGGCGGTCGATCTCGGAGTCCATCGGCTCGCCGAGCCGTAGCTCCAGGCGGGTGCCGATCAGGTCCCGTAGCGAGGGCCGGACCTCCGACCATCGGGGGCTGGTGAGCAGCAGGTGGACGTCGCGCGCGAGGCCGCGGGTCCCGATCGCCTGGACCAGGGTGTGCAGGTCGTCGTACTCGCTGCGGAAGCTCGCCAGGTCGTCGATGACCAGCAGGGTCCGCGGCCCGTCGCGATCCAGCGCCGCGTGGGCCTCGCCGACCACGCGTCGGACCAGGTCGGGCTCGTCGCGCCCGGCGATCCCGGCGACGTGGGGGAGCCCGTCGAGGTCCGCCAGGCCCCCGCCGAGGTCGACGAGGTAGCAGCGGAGCCGGTCCGGCGGCGCCTCGGCGGCGAGCGCGCAGACCACGGCCCGGGCCAGCGTGCTCTTCCCCGACCTCGGCGCGCCGACGATCGCGACGTGGCCGCCCGGGCCGTCGAGATCGAGCAGCAGCGCCTCGTGGCGCTGCTCGCGGGGACGGTCCACGATCCCGATGGCGTACGACGGGAGGCCGGCCTGCCGCGGCGGTTCACCGAGCGGCGGCAGCCAGATCCGGCGGGCGGCCTCGTCCCCGCGGGCGGCGAGCGCGGCGGCCGCGACCTCGGCGAATCCCGTGTCGGCGACCCGCTCGGCCGCCGGGATGAAGGCATTGGTGACCGGCAGGATCCCCGCCTCGTCGCGGCGCCGGGCCGGTGCGGTCGCGCGCGCGGCCGTGAACCGCACCAGCTCGTCCGGTCCGGTGCGCAGCAGTCCGACGCCCGGCCGCTGGGGGAGGGTGTGGGCGTCGGGAGTGCCGATCGCCGTGCGCGACTCGGCGGCGCTGAACGTCCGCAGCGCGATCCGGTAGGAGAGGTGCGAGTCCAGGCCGCGCAGGCGGCCCTCCTCGAGCCGCTGGCTGGCGAGCAGCAGATGGATCCCGAGCGAGCGGCCGAGCCGTCCGATGGCGACGAAGAGGTCCACGAAGTCGGGCCGCGCGGCGAGCAACTCGCTGAACTCGTCCACCACGATCAGCACGGACGGCAGCTCGGGATGGTCCTGGGCCGCGTCGAGGCCCGCGGCGCGCAGCAGCTCCTGGCGGCGGGTCAGCTCGCCGGCGAGCGCGTCGTGCATCCGGTCGACCAGGGCCAGGTCGTCGGCGAGGTTGGTGATCAAGGCGGAGACGTGCGGCAGCGCGGCCAGCCCCGCGAACGCCGCGCCGCCCTTGAAGTCGACCAGCACCAGGTTGAGCTCGGCAGGACGGTGCGTGAGCGCGAGCCCCGTGACCAGCGTGCGGAGCAGCTCGGACTTGCCCGAACCGGTCGCGCCGACCACCAGCCCGTGCGGGCCGGTCCCGCCGCGCGCGGCCTCCTTGAGGTCGAGGTAGACCGGCTCGCCCGCCGGGTCGACGCCGAACGGCACGCACAGTCCGCCGCCCTCTCGCGGCACCGGGCCGTCCGGATCGGCGCCGAGCAGCCCCGCGAGGTCGGCCTCGCCGCGCGCGTCGGTGGTCGGCCTGGCTCGGGTCCGCGTCCAGGCCTCCGCCTCGGCGGTCGAGAGCCGGTCGGCGTGCCGAGGATCGAGGACGACGGCGCCCGGGGCCGCCTCGCCACCGATCAGCAGCCGGGTGGCTCCGGGGCGGTCGATCGGATCGGACCGCGGGGGCGGGCTGGAGCGCTCGTCCACGATGAGCAGCACCCGCCCGGAGTCGGGCAGCAGCTCCGCCAGCTCGGAGGGGTCCTCGCAGACCAGCCGCCGCGGCCCGAGCGCGTCGGCGCCGCGCGGCGACCAGGCGTGCGGCAGCCAGGCGAGCCATTCCCACGCCGTACGCCTGTCGGTCAGCACCCCGATCGCCAGCTCGTCGGGCGGGTGATGCTCGGCCGCGCGTCGGAGGAAGGCTCGCGCGATCGCGAGCCCGTCCTCGCCGCCCGGCGCGGCCAGCACCCCCGTGGCGTCCAGCTCGACACAGAGCGGTGCCGGCGCCAGCGCGGTGTGGGCAGCCACGAGCCGCCGGGCGGCCCACACGCAGTAGGGATCCGCGCCGGGCTCCGGATCGGGACAGGTCAGCCGGATCGCCGGTGGCGACGGTCCGATCCCCCAGGGCACCCCGGCCGGGGGCGCGTCGACCCGCACCTGGCGTCGTACCCCGGCCAGCGTGCGCAGGTAGCCCCGCCGCAGCCGATCGAGCTGCCGGAGCCGCTGGGTGCGGTGCCGGTCGGCCTGCACGAGCACGAACGCGCAGGTCGCGAGCAGGAACGAGCCTGCCGCCAGCCAGCCGCGCGAGCCGCCCATCGTGCTCCCGATCAGCGCGATCGACCCGATGCTGCCGAGCATCGGGATGGCGCTGGTCCACGCCGACGAGGCGCCGTCGGGCTGGTCGGGCGTCGGTGGTGGGGGCACGTCGATAGTCACGCCCCCATGACTACCCCGCGGCGGCGCGGATCGCACGCTGCCGAAATTGCCCTGTGGATAACGTGTTTGGAGTCGTTTGAGCATGTTTGACTGTCTATCACCGGCCGCCGACAGGGCGCCGGACACAACCGAGGAGACTCACATGACCCAGATGGAGATGGGGCAGTCCGCGGGAGCGCTGTCGCACGCCGCCGTGCTCGTCGCCGACGCCAAGGCGGACTTCGACGGGCTGGCCGCGCGGCTCGACATCCAACTCGAGAGCAGCCGCGGCATGTGGCTGGGCGCCGGCAGCGACGCGTTCTTCGCGCTGCAGGACGCGTGGCAGGCCCGGCAGCGCCAGATCGTCGGCGCGCTGGACGGGTTCGCGGCCTCCCTGCGCGCCACCGAGGCCGACAACATGGCGACCGACGAGCTCCAGTCCGCCCACTACGCCCGCTACGCCGCCCGGCTGGGCTGAAGGAGGGCTGAGGGATGAGCAGCCGAACGCTTCGCGTCGTGCACGGAGGCCTCGACGCGGTCGCCGACGACCTGACGCGCACCGTGCGCGAGATCGACGGCCGGATGGACGAGCTGGCCGCCGAGCTGGCGCCGCTCCAGTCCGACTGGACCGGCCAGGCGCAGCAGGCCTACCTGCACGCCAAGGCGACGTGGGACACCGCGCTGGCCGAGATGCGCGACCTGCTGGCCGAGACCAGCGCGACCGTCGCCCAGAGCAACGCCGACTATCGCGCCGCGGACGCCCGGGGCGCGGCGGCCTTCGGTGGGTGAGGGGCGACCATGAGTTCAGGCCGGATCTGGGTGAGTGTCCGCGCGGGGGACCGGCGCGCGGACCTGGCCCTGCCGGCCGCCGTACCCGTCGCCGAGCTGACCCCCGAGCTGGCGACGGTCCTGGGCGCGTCGGGCGAGCTGGCGAAGGCTGCCGGTGAGCCGCTCGACCCGGCGCGCCCTCTCGGGGAGCAGGTGGCCGACGGCGATCTGCTCGTCCTCGACGCTGCCGCGGCCACGGAGTCGGGCCGGGTCCGGGTGTACGACGATCCGGCCGATGCCCTCGCGGCGGTCGCGGCCGCGGGACCGTCATGGGGGCGGTCCCACGTGCTCGCCGCCGCCGCCGCTGTGGGCGCCGCCG
>JBDHZS010000115.1:0-11831 GCA_039812025.1 Nocardioides sp.
TGACGCGGCCGTCGAGGCACTCGGGGAAGCCGGTGAGCTCCTCGACCTTGGTGACCGGCAGCCCGAGGCCCGCGATCAGCGCGGCCGAGCCGCCGGTGGAGACCAGCTCGACGCCGGCCTCGTGCAGCCCCGTGGCCAGGTCGTCGAGACCGGTCTTGTCGTAGACCGACACGAGCGCGCGGCGGATCGGGATGCGGGTCACGGCACCTCCAGGTGCGGTCGGGGCTCGGTGAGATGGTGACCTCATGGTAGGTCCGGTCAGCCGATCCGGGCGCGCCGGTCGGTGAGTGACCAGCCCTCCCGCGCCATCCGGCCGACCGTGTCGGCGAGCATCGCGCGCTCGGCGACCTTGATCCGCTCGTGGAGCGTCTCGGTGGTGTCGTCGTCGGCGACCGGGACGGCGGCCTGCGCCAGGATCGGCCCGGTGTCGACACCGCCGTCCACGATGAAGAGGGTCGCGCCGGTGATCTTGACGCCATAGTCGAGCGCGTCCGCCGGACCGTGCATCCCCGGGAACGACGGGCACAGCGCGGGATGGGTGTTGACCGCGGTGAACCGGCTCAGGAACTCCTCACCGACCAGCTTCATGAAGCCGGCCAGGACCACCAGGTCGGGCTCGTGGGCGGCGACGGCCTCGGTCAGGGCCCTGTCCCACTCCGCGCGCGTAGCGAAGTCGCCGACGCGGCACACGAAGGTCGGCACACCGGCCACCGCGGCGCGGTCCAGGCCGGCGATGTTGTCCCGGTCGGCGCCGACGGCCACGATGCTGGCGCCGTACGACGGCTCGGCGGCCGCGTCGAGCAGCGCCTGGAGGTTCGTGCCCGAGCCGGACACCAGGACGACGAGACGCACACCCGGATCCTAGACGCCGAGTCGGCTCTTAAGTGCACGCGTACGACGCCGAGTCGGCTCTTAAGTGCACGCGTACGACGCCGAGTCGGCGCTTGAGTGCACGCAGAACACGCCGAGTCGGCGCTTGTTTACGACACGGTGTCAGATCGGGAGTCAGAGCCAGCCCGGAAGCCACGACAGGCCCCGGGTCGTGGCCGCCTTCGCAACCGGACAGAGCAGCCGATCGGCGGTCACCACGACCACCTCGGCGCCGGTGGCCGTAGCGGCATGCGCCTGCTTGACGATCTCCGAGTCACCGTCGCCTAGATCGCTGCTCGGCCGCGCACGCCTTGTGCCCAGACGCACCCGATCCGGTACCCCTGGGGCGGATCCGACCCGACGCCCTCCGCAACTGGTCTTGGATGGCAGCGGCCCCGCGGCGTCGCCTAGCTAGCTAGGCGAACCGGCACTCTTCGGGGTGTGTACGCCGCGAGAAGTGCGGCTCCGCCCGCATAACATGATGAAAGAGTGATGCTGGCGCCAGATGTGATCGCGCTCAGGGTCATCCACAGCCGGGGCTGCCTGTCTGTGGATGACCGTGCACCTAAGAGCCGACTCGGCGGCTTCGGTGTTGCGATCTAGGTTGCGTTACGATCTAGATCGCGCTACATTGCCGTCATGAGCGAGCAGACGTACGACGAGTGGCCGGCGCAGTGGCTGCGCGGGGCACTCCCGCTGTGCGTTCTCCACACGGTCGCCGCACACGGGCCGGTCCACGGGTACGGCATCGCCAGCAGGCTGGCCACCGCGGGACTCGGGACGATCGGCGGCGGCACGCTGTATCCGCTACTGGCCCGACTTGAGCGCGACCACCTGGTCACGACGAGCTGGGTGCAGGGCGACAGCGGGCCAGCGAAGAAGGTCTACACGCTCACCGAGGCCGGCGCGGGGCAACTCAAGGACGAGAGCGCCCGCTGGCGCCACTTCAGCACGCTGACCAGCGCGCTGCTCAACACCCATGACGAGGAGTCACGACATGCCGGGAGTAACAATGAATGACCCAGAGTTGCAGCGCCGTACCCCACACGTCGACCCGGCGTGGGTCGACGCCTTCGTGCTGGAGCTGAGGCTGCGCGGCGCGAGCGGCGCGGAGATCGGCGGCGCGCTGCTGGAGGTCGAGTCCCACATGGCCGAGCAGGGTGGCGAGGTGGCCGAGGTCTTCGGCGACCCCAAGGACTACGCCATACACCTCGAACTGCCGGACTCGCAGCGCTGGACCACAGGCGAGGTGATCCGGCTGGGCGTCAAGGTGCTGCTCGGCGTCCTTGGTGCCTACCTGTTCCTGGGCGGGCTACTCGCCTTTGGTGACCCCGTGCAGGTCCCGGTCACCGGCCTCGCGGTGCTGCCCGGCGGCAACCTGGCCGTCCTGCTCGCGCTGGTCGCCTGGGGTGACGGGTTGGTGCGCGTGCTGGTCGAGCGCCCCGTCATCTCGATCGGACTGTTCGCCGCTGCCTTCACGCTGCTCGTGGTCGGGTCCGTCGTCGTCGGCGGGCCGCAGCTCGAGGTGTCGGGTGCCGCCGCGATCCTGCTCGGCCTGGTCGCGTTCGCGTTGACCGCCGCGATCTGGTTGTCGGAACGTCGTACCGGACGGTCGCTGGAGGACCCTGTCAGCTTCCCGGGTCACTGACCCGACGGGTGCGCCACGCGGCGAGGATGCTGCCGAGGAGGGCGCCGAGCCCGAGAGCGACGACCGCGTGCAGCAAGCAGGCGAGCGCGTCGGGGCCGACCGCCTGCATCCTCCCCGGACCAATCGAGCCTCCCGCGAGGCTCATCGCGATCCCGACGACAACCGCGGCTCCGACCCCGCCGATGAGGCCTCGGCTCGCGGCCTCCTCCCAGCGCTTGGTGGGAAATCTCCGCCCGACACGGTACGCCGCGGCAGCTGCGACCACCACGGGCACGACCACCAGCCAGGGCGTCCACGCCGCCACCGGACCGTCGTCGGGCAGGGCCGCGAACGCCGGGAAGAGCGGCAACGGCCCGAGCACGACAACCTGCGGTGACACGATCGTGCCGACCCCCACGGCGAACCCGGGCCCGAGGAGATAGGCGCCCGCGAAGAGCAGGATGTTGGGGAGCACGAGCAGCGCGAGCGCGGCGTAGAAGAGGGAGTCGGCGGCGTCGGCCTGCAGCTGGGAGACGATATTGGCGGCGGCCGCCACATCGATGAGCAGCGCGAGGACGAAGAGCGCCAGCGCGGCCGCCGCGAACCACCGCAGCACGGCGTTGAGCAGCCCGGCGGAGGCCAGGAGCGAGCCGGGCACGCGGCTGGTCCACATCGCCAGCCGCCCCGAGCCCAGAGCGATCGCCACGCCGCCGACGAGGCCGGCGATCCCCAACACCAGGACGCAGAGGCGGCCCGGGGTCGCGATCGACGATCCGGCGAGCCGATAGGCCAGCCCCGTGACCGCGGCGTACCCGATCAGGAAGCAGATGGTCGTGGCGAGCACCGTCCAGTCGCGCTCGCCGTCACTGAGCCGATCGGCGTCCGGGCCGTGACCCGACACCGCGTCGCCGACCCGCTGCCCGACGCGCCAGGTGAACCAGCCCGCGAGCGCGGTGATCCCCAGCGGGATCGCGGTCACCGGGACGCCTGCGGCCAAGGCCCCGGACCCGTGCGCCAGCAACCAGGCCAACGCGCCGGCCTGGACGCCGTCTCGTGGGGCACCGTGGACGCCACCGTCGGCGAGAAGCCATCCGAGGAGTGCGATCAGGACGCAGGCAGCGAGGACGACGCCCGCCGCCACCACGCCGCCGAGCACCCCCGCGAAGGCGAGCGGGTAGCGGGGCGCCTCGGGCACCTCGACCGCGGATGCCGATCCTGAGGTCGTCGTACGTCGCGAGTGCGTCGAGAGCAGGGTGGTCATGACCGGTTCATCATCGCCCCTCAGCACCCTGCCGATGCGGCTGCCACGCCGGGCGGTGAAGTAACGTCGTCGGGCGATGTCCCCCTCCGATCCCCCGTCAGCCCCTCGTCGTTGGCCCGCCGTCGTCGGCGTGCTCGCCACAGTGATCGTGGTCGTGGCGAGCGGGTTGTTGGTGAACGACCCCGACGGCGTGGTCGCGAGCCTGGGTCGGCAGCAGGTCACGCCTGTCGCTCAGCCCGTCACCCCCCGGCCCGAGGCGGTGCCGCCCCCGGTGGCGCTGGACGAGGGCGACCTGCTCACCGCGGAGCAGGTGCGGCGGCTGGAGCCGCGTCGTACCTGGCGCGTGGTCGAGACCGCCACCAAGGCGACGGCGGAGCAACCGCCGCCGTGCGGCGCAGATCGGTTCGCCGATCCCGAGAGCACCGACACGCTGCAGCGCGGTTACGAAAGTTCCGGGCGGCCCGCGGCCCGGATCCAGGTGGTGCAGGCCTCAGAGCTGTCCACGGACACGCGCCAGGCGCGCGCGGGCTACCGGAGGCTCAGCAACCAGTTCGCGGCCTGCGCCGAACCCGGCGCCCAACTGCTCGACACCCTCGAGGCCACCGGCGTCGGCAACAGCGCGAGGCTGTTCGTGGTGCGTGCCCCCGGCCGACCGGCGGCGACGCGGGTGCTCGGGGTCGCTCGCACCGGCCGCATCGTCACCTCGACCTGGGCCACCGTTCCGGGAGACCAACGCCCCAAGCCGGGCCCGCACGCCCAGTTGCTGGCTGCCGCCGTCAATGGACTGTGCGGCCAGCCTGGCTCGGGCCGGTGCGCGGCGCCGCCCGTGGTGGTAGCCGTACCACCGCTGCCGGTGGACGACGCCCCGGGGATGCTCGCGATCATCGACCTCCCGCCCACCTCCGGTTCCCGGGCTCCGTGGGTGAGCAGCCGCCCCCGCAAGGCGACGGTCAACCCGGCGGCGTCGAGCTGCGACAGTACGACGTTCGACTCGCCGCGGTTCAGCAAGGCCCGGACCCGCACCTTCCTCAAGCCTGAGGCGAGGGTGCCGGACACGTTCGGCTTGTCTCAGACCGTCGGGGTCTTGCCACCCAAGCGCGCCGCGACCTTCGTGGCGCAGGTACGCGACGAGGTCGACGCCTGCCCCGAGGAGACGCTGGGTACCCGGGCCAAGCTGCTGCTCGACGACCGTGGCGGCGCCCGCGAGGTCACGGCCTGGAGGCTGCGGATCGAGGTCGGTGAGGATCGGACGGTCGACGTCTACATGGCGATCATGCGCGACGGCGCCGCCGTCGCCCAGCTCGGCTGGGTCCCCTCGCCGCGCGTGACGCTCGCGGACGGCGACTTCGAGGCGCTGGCCGAGCGTGCGTTGGCGCGGCTTGGCGAACTCCCCACCCCTACCGAGCAGCCCCGGCCACGCCCGGCGGACGACTCCCCACCCGGCGTGGTCGGGTAGCGGGGCCGCCGCACGGCAGGGAGGCCGTAAGCGGTTAGCGCCCGAGGTGGGCGAGCACGGCCAGCACGCGCCGGTGATGCTCCGGGGTCTCGGCGAGATCGAGCTTGTCGAAGACGCTGCGGATGTGCCACTCGACCGTCCGCTCGGCAACGAACAACCGCGCCGCGATCGCGCGGTTCGACAGGCCCTCCGCGAGGAGCGCAAGCACCTCGCGCTCGCGCCCGGTCAACCGGTCGAGCGGGTCGTTGCGACGCAACCGTGCGAGCAGCTGAGCGACGATGGTGGGATCGACCACGCTCTGACCCGCGCAGACCCGGGTCAGTGCGCCGATCAGGACCTCGGGATCGAGCACGCGGTCCTTGATGAGGTACCCGACCGACCCGGGGTGCTCTTCGATGAGCCGCATCGCGTACGCCGGCTCGACGTACTGCGAGAGCACCAGGACGGCCACCTCCGGGTGGGTCGCCCGAATGCGCTGGGCGGCGTCCAGTCCCTCGGTCGTGTGCGTCGGCGGCATCCGGATGTCGACGATCGCGGCATCGGGCGAGAGTCGATCGACGCACTCCAGCAGCTCGGCGGCGTCGCCCGCCTCTCCCACCACGTCGACCCCGCCGTCAGCGAGGACCTCCGCGATCCCGCGCCTCATCAGCATCATGTCGTCTGCCAGCACGACCCGCATCGGAGCACCTCCGCGACGGCTCCAGTCCTTGCGCCCACTCTACGAGCCTGAAGATGATCCGATGACCCGTGGTCGCCACAGGTTCGGTCCCGTGCGTGCCCAGGTACGCGAGGCCCTGGGGGTCCGTAGTGTCCATTCGAGTCGGTATCCGAGGAGCGTGATGATCGTGCTACATCGTCCCTGCTGTGCGAGCGGCCCAGCGGCATCGGCCGTGATGCTGCTCGCCCTGCTCCTGGGCGGATGCACCCAGGCCGAACCCGGGACAACAGAGGCGGCATTGACCGCCCCGTCGGCGGAGACGCCCACGGACGTCACCTCCGAGACCGCCTCCCTCGCAGCGGTGTACCGCGTCACCATCACGAAGGCTGACATGGAGGCTGCCCCACCCGACCTCACGACACCCGAGTCCTTGGCCACACTTCCCTGGATCGTGACGTTGACCCTCGGCGAGGACGCTTCGGCGACGGTGCACACCCGATGGACGGGAGGCGAGGAGGTCGACGACGAAGGCACCTACGCGGTGAGTGGCAACACTCTCACGATCTCATGGTCGGGCGCCGGGAACGAGAGCAGCTACCGCTTCGTCCTCGCCGACGACCGGCTGACGCTCGAGGGCGACCCCGTGACGATGCCGGCGGACGAGATGTTCGCCTTCACAAGTCAACCGTGGGAGCGGATCGAGTAGCCCCACGATCGACTGGGATGCGCACCACCAGGCCGGAAGGCAGCGACTCCACGATCCCGCCGAGCGCGCCGACACGGTCCGCGACGAGGGGGCGGACGCTGGCCGCGCCCGCGCCGTCGTCGTGCAGCCTGACGATCAGGGTGCGGCCATCATCCTCCAACACGATGGCGACGCGGATGTGGGACGCCTCCCTGCGGGCCGCCTCGTCTGCGGCCGTCACGATCGCATCGAACGCCGATGCTTCGATCAGCGGGTCGAACCTCCCGTCGGCGACTCGCTCGATCTCGACTGGGAGTGGCGCCACGAGGGCAAGCGCCCGTACGCCCCCGGCGAGGCCCTCGTTGACAAGCACCGTCGGATAGATGCCCTGGGCCAGTCCACGCAGATCCTCGACGGCGCACCGCGCCTGCACCACGGCCTCCTCGAGGCACCCGCGGGCGGGATCGTCGTCGTCCCGAGCCCGCTGCGCTGCCGACCGGAGCCGGGCCGCGAAGGCGATCAGGTGCTGCTGCGCCCCATCGTGCAGGTTGCGCTCAAGCTGCCGCCGGTGAGCGTCGGCCCGTTCGACGATCCTGGCCCGCGATTCGCGCAGGGCGGTGAGCTGCGCGTCGAGCTCCACCCGGAGCAGCTGGTTCTCCAACGCGGCGACGAGGGCCGGCCCGATCGCCCGGTCGAGATCGACGGCATCGATCGCGTGGGTGATGGCGGCAACGCGACGCCCATCGCGCGTGAGCACCGTGACCGACATCGGCGGCACCGGTCGAGGGTCGGGCACGGGATCGCCTCGTTCGTCGACGTAACGGCCGGACTCCGGAAGCCAGTAGGCAACCCGCAGTTCAGGGTCGCCGAGTGCGTCCGCGAGCGCCCTGGCGAGACCCGGTCCGCGCACACCGGCCGACACCGTCGCCGGGATCATCGCCACCCGCCGCCGTCGCAACCAGCCGTCGACGAGCATCGCGGTGTACGCCGCGGCGACTGCGAGGCTGCCACTCCCGACCAGCGCCAGGGCCACCCGCGGCCCGCCGACGCCCGGATCGTCCGATCCGCCGAGCAGGAGCACGACGGCGATCAGGGCCGCCCCGCACGCGGTCAACCCACCCCCCAAGGCGACCAGGATTCCGGCACCTCGGCGAGCTCCGACCGCGCGCCGGGCGCCGTGGGCGGCGAGGGCGGACCCGACCACCAGCGCGACCCCGCCCACGGCGGAGCCGAAGACACCGGCGACAGCAGCAACCTCAGGCGAGCCTGCAACTGCGAGCGGATTGCGTCCGCAGTCGCTCCAGCAGTCTGGATCGAGAAACGGATCGGCGACGAAGAGCCGCACGGTCGCGACGACGGCAGCCGCGCCGTACCCGATCGCCAGCAAGATCGTCCCGGCCCGATCGGCGTGGCGGTCGCCCGGGAACCGGACGACCGCGTGGGCGAGCAGCGGCAAGGCGAAGCAGGACAGCGCCGCGGCCATCGTTCGCAACACCGGCCAGGCACCCTCCCAGCCGGTCACCGCCCCGAACAGGAACGCGCACCCGCCGAGGAGCAGGACGATGCCGCTCCGCCAACGGGGGCGGAGCACGGTGATCAGACAGCCGGACCCGAGCAGCGCCACGGCCCCGGTGATCGCGACCAGGCCAGCCACTCCTCCCCGGCCGGCGACGGAGAACGGGTGCGCCTGGCCGAACAACAAAGCCAGGCAGCAGCCCGCAAACGCGAGCGCGACGGCGACGGCAGTCCCGCGCCCCACGGCGCCGATCATCTCGGCAGTCTAGGAACCCTCGCTTCGATCCGCACCCGTGCCACCCCCAGGCTCGTTCCGGTGTGCGCCCGGATCCCACCAGAGCGCCGCGTCCGTAGCGTCGACCCTCCACGATGACCGAGACTGCGGCTGGGAGCTTCTGATGAGACGACGTGGTGGGAGGAACGTGATCGCGGGCGCCGCGTTGGCAACCCTGGTCGCGGCGACGGGGTGCGCTGCGGATGCGGACAAGGCCGGCGGAGAGGCCGAGACCGTCACCTTGACGCTGGCGAACGGCTACGCGGACCTCCAGTACGTCCCCGCCGTCGCGCGGTTCGTCGAGCTGGTCGAGGACGCATCGGGAGGTGCGATGCGCATCGAGGTCGTCAACGAGTGGGGCGGCTACCGCCGCGGGTACGAGGAACGCCTCGTCGAGGCGACCCGCACGGGCGAGGTCGAGCTGGCGTGGGTAGGCACGCGGGTCTTCGACCTCGTCGGCGTCACCGGGTTCCAGGCGTTGACCGCGCCGATGTTGATCGACAGCTACGAGCTTCAGGACGAGGTCGTGACCAGCGACATCGTCGACCCGATGCTCGCTGAGCTCAAGGCGGTGGACCTGCACGGACTGGCGGTGCTCGGTGGCGGCCTCCGGCATCCCTGGTCGGCTGCCGAGCCGCTCACGGAACCCGGACGCTGGCGGGGGATCACGTTCCAGACCTTTGCCTCCGGCGGCCAGACGGCGGCGGTCGAGGCGCTCGGCGCCACGCCGACCGATCTCGTCTTCCAGGAGCTGGCCTCGGCCATCGACGCCGGGAGAGTGGCGGGGTTCGAGAAGAACCTGCTGACGGTGGCGAAGAACAACTCGCAGGCGCAGCTGCCGTACGTCGTACCGAACCTGACGCTGTGGCCGGAGACAGCCGCGATCATCGTGAACGACGACCGTTTCTCCGCGCTCACCTCGACGCAGCGCGGGTGGCTGGAGGAGGCGGCGAGCACGGCCGCGACGGGGTCGACGGCACTCTACGCAGACGAGGAGCAGACCCTCGTTGATCTTTGCGAACGCGGCGCCCGTGCCCGAGAGGCGACGCCGGAGCAGCTCGCCGAGTTCGAACGCGCCTTCCGGCCCGTGTACGCCGAGCTCGAGCGCGATCCCGCGACCCGGGCCGCGATCAATCGGATCCGCGCGCTGAAGGAGACCATCGAGGCGCCGGCCGGGCTGACGGCACCGGCTTCCTGCGCAGGCGCCGCGGAGGTCGAGACCGCAGCGGACGGAACCGACACCGGCGGACTCGAGGGTCGCTACCGGTGGACGCTTGAGTGGGAGGACGTCACGTCGGCACCGGCGGGCAACTGGAAGACGACGGCGGTGCAGGAGTCGGAGTTCCCGTACACCCTCACCCTCACTCTCGGTCCGGGACAGGCATGGCAGCTGCATGCTCGATGGAGCGGTGGCGAAGGCGTCGATAGCAGCGGCAGGTTCCACGTGGACGCCGGCCGACTGCATTTGGAGTATCCAGCAGAGGACAGCATCGCCACATTCGACTACGTCCTCGACGAGGGAGCTCTCGTCCTCGAGGCGGACGAATCGGTGCCTGCGCTCGACGAGTTCATGTTCGCGACGCATCCGCTGGAGCGAATCGAGTGAGCTCGTCACCCCATCGGGACCTCGACGAGGATCCGCGTCCCCTCCCCGACGGGGCTGGTGATCCGTACCGTGCCATCGAGCGCACCGATGCGATCGACCACGCCGTTGAGCCCGCTGCCGGCCCCGGGTCGGGCGCCCCCGCCACCGTCGTCCGACACGTCGAGCACCAGGACGCCGTCGCGGCAGGAGACAGTCACGGCTGCCCGGGTCGCGGCTGCGTGCTTCGCAATGTTGGAGATCGCTTCGAGCGCGCAGTAGTAGATCGCGAGCGCCAGGTCGGAGTCGACGCGGTCGACCTCGACGTCCACGCGGACCGTCACGTCCGAGGTCGCGACGGCCTGGACCAGGGCGCCGGCCAGGCCCGCCTCCTCAAGCACGCGCGGGTACAGGCCGCGCGCGATACCGGCCAGCGCGGTGTCGGTCTCGACCAGGGCAAGTCGCAGCTCCGCGACCTGCGCCGCCACCGCCGGTGATCGTGTCTCGGCCTCAGCCTCGTCGAGGAGCTCCGCGACGTACGACAGTCGCATCGCGGCCCCTTTCCGCAGCCGATCCTCAAGGCGGCGGCCCTCCTCGTCGGCCGCCCGCAGCAGCCGCTGTTGCGACGCCCGGACGGCAGACAGCTGGGATCGGACCTCCGACCGAAGCCGCTCCCCCGCCACCTCTAGTCGGACCGCCTCGGCGACGGAATCGGCCAGCGCGGGGTCGTCCAGCACCCCCGGGGCATGCGCGATGGTGGCAAGTGGGCCGCCGTCAGTGTCCATGACCTCGGTTGCGACGCGGCCCGCCCCGTGAAGCTGCGCCGTACCCGCGCGTCCCGGAGTCGGGGTGTCTCGACGCTCGATCCGCACCGAAGGATCGCCGAGTGCCCACGCGAGCGCGTCGCGAAGCGTACGGCCGCGGCTGGGGCCGAGCTCGATCACCAGATCGGCGACCTCGCGCCGTCGCCAACTGCCGGACAGCAACGAGGACAGCAGGATCATCGCCGCCGCGCCGACGGCGAGGTCGTAACCCCACAACGCCAGGATCGTCAAGGCCGGTGTCGGCGCGAGGGCGCGGACGACCGCCCCCGTGACGATCCCTGCGGCGAGCACCAGCGCCGCCCAGGCTGCAGCCCGCCGCGCCCGTCGGAAGCGGCCCGGGGCACGGTACGCCGCCGCGAACGTCGCGCCGACGATCGCGGCGGCCAGGGCGACGGCCGAGTAGGGATTGGCCCAGACCGCCGGGACGATGGTCAGCAAATACCCAGCGAGGACCCCGGCCCTTACCCACATCGAGGTCGCCCGCCCGAGGGGGAACGTAAGCAGAGCGTGCACCAGCACGCCACGGTGTGTGAACGTCAGCACCGTCGCCAGCCCGCCGACGGCACCGCCGAATCCCCCCAAAGTTCCCCGCAAACCAGACGGCACCGGCCGCGATCAGCAGCACGCCGACTCGGCTCGACGGTTGCTTGTGAGCGGCGACCAGCCCGCTGCCGATAAGCACATAGCCAGCGGCCAGGTCGGGGATCGCCCGCGCAGGCTCCTGCCACCCCGGCGAAACCGACACCGCGACAGCGCCGACCACCAGGGCGACCAGGCCGAGCGCAAACGCGGCCGCCGGATCCGTCGCCCGCTGCGCCGCCAGGGCATTCGCCATGGGGTCAGCGTCGCACAAGCGACCGTTGTCTGCCGAGGACGAGCGGTCAATGCCGGGAGTGGCTGGGTGGAGGCATCTGCGACCGCCAAGCGGTCGCAGATGCCTCCACAAGCACCCGGGCGGTCACATGCTCCGCAGGATCTCCCGCATCAGGGCGGCGGCCTCGGACGGCGTCTTGCCGACCTTGACGCCGACGGCCTCCAGGGCCTCCTTCTTGGCCTGGGCGGTGCCCGAGGAGCCGGAG
>JBDHZS010000116.1:0-11739 GCA_039812025.1 Nocardioides sp.
GCCACGTTCGCGGCCCTCGCCGATCCGGTACGACGCGCGCTGGTGGCCAGGCTCGCGCACGGCGAGGCGACGGTGCGCGAGCTGGCCGCGCCGTTCGACCTCACCCAACAGGCGATCTCCCACCACGTCGGCGTGCTCCGCAGGTGCGGGCTGGTCGAACAGCGCAGGGAGGGCACGAGCCGCCCGTGCCGACTCAAGCCGGAGCGCCTCGGCCTGCTCACCAGCTGGGTCGACGACCAGCGGCGGGTGTGGGAGGACCGGCTCGCCGCGCTCGACCTCCACCTGAGCGCGGGAGACCGATCGTGAGGGCGACCTGCGAGCTGCGGGGCGACCGGCTGATCGCGACCCGCTTCGTCGACGCGCCGCCCGCCGCCGTGTGGCGGGCGTTCACCACGGCCGAGGGGGTCGCCGCGTTCTGGGGCGGCTCGCACGCCGTCGTACCTCCCGAATCGGTCGTGATCGACCTGCGGCCCGGCGGCACGTTCGAGCTCGACACCCGCGCGCCGGACGGCCGGACGCACCGGCTCGCGTTCACCTACGTGTCCCTCGCCGAGCCGGACGAGCTGGTCTTCGACGAACCGATCACCGGCCTGCGCACCGCCGTCACGATCCGCGCCGAGGGCGAGGGCGCCCACGTGGCCATCCGCCAGCGCCGGCTGCCGGCCGAGCTTCGGACCGCCCAGGCCCGCGACGGCCTCGCGTCCATCCTCGACGCGCTGGCGGACCACCTGGAGACGAACGCCCTCGAAGCCGACCGGCTCAGGGCGCACCACTCCGATGCGCGCGATCCAGACACGGCCCATCGCAGAGCAACCCGCCTCACCTCAGGGAGCACCCCATGACCACCACCGCCCAGCGCGACCTCGTCGAGGAGTATCTCGACGGGTTCCGCAGCACCGACCACGCCCGGATCCTCGCCACGCTGACGGACGACGTCGAGTGGGTGATCCACGGGCACCGCACGACCCACGGCAAGACGGAGTTCGACGGCGAGATCGTCAACCCGGCCTTCACCGGCAGCCCGCGCCTCGACGTGCACCGCGTGTTTGAGGACGGCCCCGTCGTGGTCACCACCGGGGAGGGCGCCGGGACGAGCGTCGAGCACGGGCCGTTCCGCTTCGCCTTCAACGACGTGTTCACCTTCCGCGACGGCCTCATCGCCCGGGTCGACTCCTACGTCGTACCGCTGGCCTGATCAGGGAGCCACGACCTCCAGCGTCCCGTACGCCCCGCGCTCGGCGTCGACCATCACGTGGTTGACCAGCCGGTAGTGTCCGGGCTCGTCGAGGGCGAACTCGACGAACCCGCCCTGCGCGGGCAGGAGCGCGAGCGACTGGGCGCCGCCGGTGTCCGACGGCCCGTCGGCCGAGCCGAGCAGCCACTGCCCCTCGGCGTACGTCGTGTCGAACTGCCCGCCCACCACGTGGAAAGAGAGCGGGCGGTTGGGGCCGGCGTTCAGCAGCCAGATCCGCACCCGCTCGCCCGCGCGCACCTTCAGGGGCCGGTGGTCGTAGGCGTTGTGGTAGCCGTTGAAGACGACGGCGTCCGGCCGCTCGGCGTTGATCTTGTCCATGTCGGCGGCGTCCTCGCCGTAGTACTGCTCGGACTGGGTGAGCACGAAGGAGTGGTCGACCTCGGGCAGGCCGGGCGGCTCGATCACGACGGCGCCGAAGAGGCCGGCGGCGATGTGCGCGCTCATGGGCATCGTCGAGCAGTGGTACATCCAGACGCCGGCACGGTCGGCGGTGAACCGGTAGGTCAGCGACTCCCCCGGCGGGATCGTGCGCATCACCTCGTCGATCGCCCGCAGGCCCGCGTGGAAGTCGATCGAGTGACCCATCGTGCCGTCGTTGATCAGGGTGATCACGAAGGTGTCGCCGACCTTGCCGTGCAGCGTCGGCCCGGGCGCGGTGCCGTTGTACGTCCACTGCCGCTGCCTCACCCCGGGGGCGACCTCGACCTCCTGCTCGGTGACCCGGAAGGTGCGCCGATGCACGCGTCCGGGCGCGCGGGGCGGCAGCACCGGGTCGAGGATCGGAGCGTCGGCGGCGGGCTCGCCCGTGATCGTGTGCTCGCCGTGCCCGCCCGACCCGGCGTCCCCGTGCACACCGGCCTCGTGGGAGCCGCCGGACTCGCCGGGCTCACTGGAAGAGCCGGCGGGCTCCCCACCCACGGCCTCGATCGCCAGGGTCATGCCCATCTGCCGGTGCCCGATCACCGAGCACCAGCCGTCGAGGTCGCCGCCGACCACGCCGACGTCGATCGCGGCCCGCTCGCCGGGGGCCAGCCGCCCGGTCTTGTGGCCGGTCCCCAGGACGAGGTCGTGGACGTCGGCGTCGTCGGTGTTGACCACGGTGATCACCAGCCGGTCGCCGGCGTCGACCTCGATGCGGTCCGGCGTGAACCGCATGTCCGCGGCCTCGACCCGCACCCGGACGGTCTCCCCAGTGGGCGTGACGCCGTTGGCGGCCGAGGCGATCGGCGCGCCCAGCGAGGCCGGGTCGACCGCGCCGCCGAGCGCCACCGCAAGCATCACCAGGGCCAACCCGACCGCGGCCAGTCCCCTGTTCTGCCCCGCGGGCCGGTCGGACACGACCGCAGGCTCGGTGTCAACGTGCCGTCTGCGGCGCCCGATCGCGCGCAGCAGGATCGGCACGAAGCTCGCCAGCCCGGCGAGGACCAGCAGGGAGGCAACCACCCGTACGACGCTGGGCACCGGGAGGACGCACACGATCAGGCCGGCGTTGACCAGCGTCACCCGGAGGGCGCCGCCGGCGTCCAGGTCGCGGTTGGTCGCCCGGACCGCGGCCGGGCCGCCACCCAGCACGACGGCCACGAGATAACTGAGCGCGCCGAGCAGCACCTGGGCCACGAACCCGGCGGCGAAGTAGGGGGTCAGCCAGTCCAGCGGTTCCCCCAACGCGGCCCACGCGGCGGCGCCGGAGGTCCCTCCGCGTAAGCCAGCGAAGATCCACATCGCCAGCGCGACCATCAGCCCGATGAACCAGGCGACACCGGCCAGCAGCGACCAGGCGGGGAACGACGAGGGCGGCTTGGTGAGTACGACGGCGCCGAGGTCGCGCGCCACCACGCCCACGCCGGCGGCGTAGGCGACGAGGCCGGCGATGACGAGCGGGACGAGGTCGAGGAGGGCGGCGGTGACGACGAGGGCGATCCCGGCCACCATCAGGGCCAAGGCGCCGCGGGCCCGCCGCTCGGCGCCCTCGCGGATCCGGGTGCGCAGCATGGTCGGGCCGAGCGTGACGACGGTGCCCACGACGGTCAGCCCGATGAAGCCGAGCAGGTTGAGCCCGACGTGGGCCATCCGGAGCCGGGTCTCGAGGGGTTCGCCCGGGTCTCGGGCCAGCCAGGTCCCCAGCGCCACGCCGACCAGCATCAGCAGGCCGGCGACCACATAGAACTGCACGGTGACCGCGAAGCGGGAGGAGAACCGCGAGCGCAACCCACCGACCAGCGACGCGACGTGCCACCCCACGGCGGCCGCGACGCCGGCGGCACCGAGGACGACCAGCCACCACACGCCGGACGGCACGCCGACGGCGACGGTGAGCACCCCGAGGTTGAAGAGCAGCAGGCGAGGTGCCTGCTCGCTGCGCGGCGTACCGGGCAACCGGAGCAGGGTGTCGGCGAAGTAGCGGCTCCACACCAGGATCGAGTGGCCGGCCGCCCCCAGCAGCGCGAGGTGGATCATCAACCACCGCGGCGCGGGCACCCACGGGTGGATGAGGCTGAGCACGACCACCGCCACCAACCACACCACGGTCGGCAGGTCGCGCAGCGGCCAGAAGCCGCGGGTGCCGGCGTCGGTGTCGGTGCGGCGGCGGTCCAGGCCGATGCTCATGGCTGGGCCGCCTCATCGGGGGCCGCCTCATCGGGGGCTTCGTCGCGGGTTGCCCCGCCACGAGTTGACACGTCTGGGGACGCCTCATCGGCGCGGGCCAGCACGGCGCTGGAGACGGCGACCGCGAGGAAGAGCACGAGCGCGGCGGCGTTGCCGAGGCCGCCGATGCGCCGGGCCAGGTCGCTGTCGAGCACGTCGCCGCCGTACACCCGCAGCAGCAGCGAGCCGTGCAGCACCGCCCACGGCCACCACATCGCGGGGCGGTACGGGAGGCGCAGCCGCGTGACCGCGGGCAGGATCGTCGAGGCGTGGCCGAAGACCATCGACATCGCGAAGCCGAGGAAGACCGCGTGGAGGGCCGCGTCGTAGGCCGGTCCCTCGCTGAGCGTCCCGGCCGTCGCCCAGATCGCGCCCGCCACGGCCAGCCACGCCTGGCCCGCGAGCATGCACGCGCCGGTGAAGCGGGGCAGGCCGGTGCCTCGGACGGTACGACGGGCGACGTCGTGGGCGATCAACCAACCCGCGACGCCGACCAGCGTCACGCCGAAGAGCCGCGCGCCGACCTCGGGCCATAGCGTGGCCGCCGGGATGGCGACGACCAGCGCGGTGCCGAGGAGGAAGAGGTGGCGGCCCGCGGTGGCCGGCATGGCGAGGCGCGCGAGCTCGAGGCGCTCGCCGGCGATCGTGAGTACGACGTACCCGGCGAACCACACGACCACGAGCGAGAGGTCGGTGCCGGACGCCCACAGCACGGTGCCGCCGAGCAGCGAGACGCTCCCGAGCGCGGAGACCAGGACGGCGTCGTCGCGCTGGCGCCGCCACAGCGGCACCTGCACGAGGCACTGGATTGCGGCGCCGGCGACCAGCGAGATGCCGCCGACTCGCGGGTCGAGGCCCGTGGGCAGGATCAGGAGGAGCGCGCCGGCGCCGTGCAGCACCGGGGCGAGGAAGCCCCACGGCCGGGCGAGCGCGACGGCGCGTTCCAGGGCGATCAGCGTCCCGAGGAAGCCGACCACCATGATCGCGCCGTGCAGGTCGCCCAGCCGGTGGGAGCGCACCGGCGGCCAGGCGTCGAGCAGGACGAGGCCGGCGTCGATGCCGGCCAACAGCGCGATGCCGGCGGGCAGCACCAGCAGCGCCCGCGGATGTGGGCGTCGGCCCGTCACCTCCGGCCCATTACTTCTGGCCCGTCACTCCGGCCGGTCACTTCCGGCCGAGACGGAGGCGCCAGACCTCCGGCCCCTCCTGAAGGTAGCTGATCTCGACGGCCTCGCCCTCGATGTCGCGGAGCTGGGCGAGGAGGGGCTTCGGGTCGTGCGGGGCGAGGAGCACCATCGCGGCTCCCGTGCGCACTTGCCCGAACGCTCCGATGACGGCGCCGTGGCGGATCTTGTGCGGGATGGCTCGGGCGTCCAGCTCGGGGAGACCGTGCTCCTCCTCGCAGCCGCATCCCGAGGTCACCTCGGTGAGTGGGAGTTCCTGCATCGTGGCGTCCTTCCTTCTGGCCCTTGCCCCTATTAGATCACAGGCAATGTGTGCGAAAATAGCCCGGGCGGACCACCGGGAAGGCGAGGCGATGACGACGGACGCGCAGGTCAGCGGCACCCGCGAGCAGGTGCTCACCGAGATCCGCACGGCCGTCACCCCGCCCACCGTCGACGAGATCGCCGCGGCGCTGGGGCTCCACCGCAACTCCGTGCGCCTGCACGCCGCGGCGCTCCAGGAGGCCGGGCTGATCACCCAGGACGGCCGCGCCACCGGCGGCCGGGGCCGTCCCCTCGCCGTCTACCGCCCCACGCCCCGGGGCGCGCGCGCCGGCGGACGCAACTACGAGATCCTGGCCGAGATGCTGGTGAGCCATCTCGCGACCATCGAGGACCATCCGGAGGCCGCCGCCCGAGCCGCTGGGCGCGCCTGGGGCGACCGGATCGCGACGCGCCATCGCCACGGCCCCGCCGGCCCCGGCCCCGGCGGCGGCCGCGAGCTGGTGGCGTCGGTCCTCGACGAGATGGGCTTCGAGCCGCGCGAGGCCGGGGCGACGATCGAGCTGGTCAACTGCCCCTTCCGGGAGCTCGTCGACTCGCACCAGGGGCTGATCTGCTCGCTGCACGGCGGCATGCTCGAGGGGCTTGCGGACGGCGTGTCCTTACTCCCCCTCACCTCACCCAGCACCTGCACTGTGCGGCTCGGCGAGCGCTGACCGCCGCGCCTGCCCCCCTGAACAGTTTGCTCCCTTTCGAGCAATCTGCTCCCCCTTGTAGGGGGTGCAGATTGTTCCAAGGGGCGCAAACGCGTCAACCGGCCCCGGCCGCCCCGTCAGTGGGGTTGGCAGAGGCCGATGAAGGCGCCGAGCTCGAGGACGCCGGCGGCGCTGGAGGGCATGTACGACGTGAGGGCGCGCGACCGGACGACGACCGCGAGCCATTGCGCCCGCGAGACGGCGACGTTGACCCGGTTGCGGTTGAGCAGGAAGCCCATCCCGCGGGGGACGTCCCCGTGCGACGAGGCGGTCATCGAGACGATCGCCACCGGCGCCTCCTGGCCCTGGAACTTGTCGACCGTGCCCACGCGCACCCGGTGCAGCCCGGCCGCGTCGAGCGCCGCGCGGATCAGGGAGACCTGGGCGTTGTACGGCGCCACGACGAGGAAGTCGTCCTCCCCGAGCGGTCGCGGGGCCGCGTCGGGCTCGCGCCACGTCGTACCGAGGAGCGCGCGGACCTGCGCCACGACCGCGACGGCCTCCTCGGGAGACTCGGTCTGGTTCCCGTGGTGGTCGAGCTCGACGACGGACAGCCCGGGCTCGACCCCGTCGAGGTGCCGGGCCGAGGCGGCCGGCGCCGAGAAGAGCCGGCCCTCGTAGGACAGGGCCGACACCTTGGCGCAGAGCGCGGGGTGCATCCGGTAGGACTCCGCGAGGAAGTAGCCCAGGTCGGGCGGGAGCGTGTCGTGGTCGGCCATCAGCCAGCCGAGCGCCGACTCGTCGACCGGCTCCGCGTGGGAGCCCTGGCTCACCTGCGGCAGCTGCCGCGGGTCGCCGAGCAGCAACAGCCGCCGGGCCGCGACCGAGGCTGCGATGGTCATCGCCAGCGAGAACTGGCCCGCCTCGTCGACCACGAGCAGGTCGAGGCTGTCGCGCTCGATGCTCTTGGCGTTCGCGAAGGCCCAGGCGGTCCCGCCGATCACACAGCCGGTGGCGGCGTGGTCGCCGAGGAACTTCACGACGTTCGTGAGCGGCGTCCACGTGGGGTGCTTGCTCTCGGTCTTCGCCTTCCCGACCAGCTCGGGGTCCAGCCCGGCCTTGACGATCCCGGCGAGCGCGTTCTCCACCACCGCGTGCGACTGCGCGACGACGCCGACGCGCCAGCGGTGCCGCTCCACGAGCTCCCTGATCACGTGCGACCCGGTGAAGGTCTTGCCCGTGCCGGGCGGGCCCTGGATGGCGACGTACGAGTCGCGCATCCCGACCAGCGCACGCACCACCCGGTCGGCCGCCGAGCCGCCCTCGGGCAGCGACCCGCCGGACGGGGAACCGGTCAGCCGCGGCCGCCGCCTGGCCAGGAGGTCGAGGACGGCGCGCTCGGGCAACGACTCGGGTCCGGCTCCCGACGCCGCAGCGAGATCGGCCACCTCCCGGATCGCGACGCGCAGGGGTTCGGTGTACGGCGGCCTCCCGGGCGCCAGCGCCACGGGCAGCGCCGCGAAGGTGTCGGCTGGCTTGTAGGCCTCGGTCAACGACACGACACGCGGGTCGTCCGGGTCCAGCTCGACGGTGGCCTTCTCGGCGCCGATGTACGGCGCGCCCTCCGGGCCGAAGGCCCCCGGCGGACCGGGCGCGTCGTACACGACGTGGAAGCCGCGCCCGGGCTTGCTGCCCGGCGTCCAGTCACCGACCAGCCGGACCACGCGCCGATGGTTGGTCGCGCGCCCGCCGGGGACGGCCCAGTCCGAGACGACCTCGGCGGACTCGATGACGAAGATGTCGCGGGTGCGCGACCAGGCCTCGGCCGGGTGCCCGAGCCGCTCGAAGTGCTCCCACCAGAACTGCTTGTCCTCGCGGCGGTGGTAGTCGAGCGCGTTCGCCAGCATCGCGTAGGCCTGCTGCTCCGGCGACCGGTCGGAGCGTCGTTCCGGACCCGATCTCGCCATCAGCTTCAGGAAGAGCGGGTCATCCTCGGAGAGCTCCTCGCCCTGCTCGTCCCGGACGCGCGGCGCGATCCGGTCCCGGACGCCTGCCTCCGCCGCCCGGTCGAGCAGCCAGTCGCGGAGCCGGAGCGTGGAGAGGCAGTCGTATTCGTTGTAGTCGGCGAGCGCGTCCAGGCGCTCCCCGGCCGCGGCCGGATCCTCGTCGCGCACCTCGCGGAACTCGCGGTAGGCCACGATCGACCCGGCCCCGTCCGCGACGTCGCTCTCGCGCAGCCGGTCGCCCATATAGAGGGGTTCGAGCTTCTTGATGCTGTACGACGGTTGCGAGACCCGCACCGACCCACGCACCACGGCGTAGAGGTCGACGAAGACCTCCGAGCGCAGCAGGTCGTCGAGCTCCTTCTCCCTGGTCTGGTAGCGCGCCGCCAGCCGCTTGAGCGCGGTCGTCTCGTAGGGCGCGTAGTGGTAGATGTGCAGGTCGGGGTGGGCCGCGCGACGCTCGGCGACCCCGTCCATGAACTCCCGGAACGCCGTACGCTCCTCGGCCCAGCTGTGGGCCCAGGACGCGTCGTACTTCTCTGCGCTGTCGAGGACGCCCCACAGGTACTCCAGGCCCACCCGACTCGGGTCGCCTTCGTCGTACATCGGGTCGCCCTCGAAGTCGAAGAACAGGTCGCCGGGCGACGGCGCGGGCAGGAGCGCGAGCGTCGTGGCCGCCGAGTCGGTGAGCTCGTAGTCGACGGGCGCACCCTGCCGTCGTTGCCGCCACTGGAGCCGCGCCTGCGCGCGCAGCTTCTCGAACGACACGGCGGTGAGATCCTCGGGCGGCGCCGTGGCGGTCGCCAGGTCGCCGATCGTCCGGATGCCGCCCGCCCGCAGCTTGCGCCGCTGCTCCATGCGGAGCCCGGCGACGAGGATCAGGTCGTCGGCACGCTCCGCCGCGGCCTCGCACTCGGGGCATCGGCCGCACGCGACCAGCCCCGCCTCGCCCCACTCGACCGCACTCCCCCGCTCCTGGTGCTCGCTCAGGAGGGCGCGAAGATGCTCGCGACGCTCACCGAAGACCGGCAGCAGGTCGGCGACCCGGAAGTCCGCGCGCCCGCCGTCGCCCAGCAGCAGGGAAACCGTCGCCGAGAGCGGCTCCCCGAGCCGCCGGAGCTGGTCGGCGTAGGCGCCGAGCTGAAGCAGTGCCTGCGGCTTGGCGGACCGGGCGAGCTTGGCGTCGCACACCAGCCAGCCGTCCTCGGCGGGCTCGAGGAAGTCGGCATAGCCGAAGAACTCGCCGTCGAAGAACGCCGCCTGATGGAGCACCCGCGGGCCGTGCTGGAGTGCCTGGCGCGTGGCGGCGCCGGCGGCCTCGAGCTTCGCGCGCGTGTACGGCGGTGCGACGCGGGCCAGTCTGGCCACGTCGCCGGCGCCTTCGAGCTCGCTCAGCAGCCGCTCCTCGTGCCGGTCGCCCAGGCGCGCGATGTGCTCGACGAGCGGGTCCGCTGCGACGTCGATCCGGTCGGCGCGGCCGAGCTTGTAGTCGAGCGTGCGCAGGACGGCGTACTCACACTGGGCCGCCGCGGTCAGGTCAGACGCGCTCCAGTGCAGGTTGCCATCGAGGAGAAACACGCCGCATCAGCCTTCCGAGTCCCGGCCCGAGTCCGAGCCTGGGCCAAGCCTCCCAGACCCCGCCGACAGTCCCCCGAGTCGGCTTGAAAGTGCACGAGAAACACGCCGAGTCGGCGCAAACGTGCACGAAAAACACGCCGAGTCGGCTCAAAGGTGTACGCGTACGACGCCGAGTCGGCGCAAAGATGCACGAGCCGGGCGGCCCTACGCGTTCGCGTCGGCGACGAGCTTCTCCATCTCGGCCCGCGGTAGCGGCAGCCCGTCGAGGCGTCCGACGGGAGTGGGTCCGATCAGCTTGATGAACATCTCGCCGAACGCGTCGCCCATGGCCGCGCGCAGGCGGGGCCCGGCCGTCGGGTCGGCGAGCACCTCCTCAAGGTGGAGTCCATGGTGAGCGGGGCGTCGACCGCATCGCCCTCGACCGCGACGGTGCAGCTCGACCGCAGGTCACGGCTGGAGGGGCCGGCCGCGACCTCGTAGTCGCCGCCCTCGACGACCCAGCCGTCGGCCCGGACGTCCCAGTAGGCGAGGTCTTCACGTCGTACGACGAGCTCGACGGCCCACGTCTCGCCAGGCGCCAGCTCGACGCCCGCGAAGGCCTTCAGCTCGCGCGGCGCCCGCTGCACGTTCGAGGCAGCGAGCGAGGCGTAGACCTGGACGGTCTCGCGGCCGGCGACGGCGCCGGTGTTGGTGACGGGCACGCTCACATGGAGGTCGCCGTCGTCGGCGACCTCGGCCGACACCGTGCCGTAGGCGAACGTCGTGTAGGACAGCCCGTGACCGAAGGGGAAGGCGACGTCGATGCCGCGCGCGTCGTACCACCGGTATCCGACCAGGATGCCCTCGCCGTAGCGGACGTGGCCGAACTCGCCGGGGAAGTTCCCGTAGGACGGGTTATCCTCCAGGCGCAGCGGGACCGTCTCGGCCAGCCTGCCGCTCGGGTTGACCGACCCGAAGAGCACGTCGGCGGTCGCCGATCCGCCGGCCTGGCCGAGCAGCCAGCCGTCGAGGATCGCCGGGACCGTGGTCGCGAACGGCAACGCCACGACGCCGCCGTGGGATAGCACGACGACCGTGCGCGGGTTCGCGGCGAAGACGGCGTCGAGCAGCGCCAACTGTGCGGCCGGCAGGTCGATGTGCTCCCGGTCGAAGCCCTCGGACTCCTCCTCGGCGGGGATGCCGAGGAACACCACCGCGGTGTGTGCGGCCGTGGCCGCCGCGACGGCATCGGCCCGCAACGCGTCGGCGTCGCCCGAGCCGTCCAGCGTGAAGCCCGGCGCGAAGGTGACCTCGCCGGCCGCCTGCTCGCGGATCGCGTCGAGCGCGATGTCGAGCGACTCCTCATCCAGGCGCCCCTCGCGCACGGCGGCGACGAGTTGCGCGTCGGTGCGGCCGTGGCTGGAAGGCATCTCGAGGTCGAGCCCGGCGGGCAGTCCGACGACTCGATCGTCCACGGCACCCCAGTCCGAGACCACGAGCCCCTCGAAGCCCCACTCACCGCGCAGCACCTCGGTCAGGAGCCACGGATCCTGAGACGTGTGGACGCCGTTGAGGCGGTTGTAGGAGCACATCACCGTCCACGGCTGCGTCTGCTCGATGACGTACTGGAACGCCCTCAGGTAGATCTCGCGCAGCGGCCGCGGATCGACGTCGCTCGACGACCGGACGCGATCGGTCTCCTGGTTGTTGGCGGCGAAGTGCTTGAGGGAGGCACCCACGGCCTTCGACTGGATGCCGCGCACGAGCGCCGCGCCCATGACCCCCGAGACGATCGGGTCCTCCGACATGTATTCGAAGTTGCGCCCGCACAGCGGCGACCGCTTGATGTTGATCCCCGGCCCGAGCAGCACCGCGACGTCCTCGATGGCAGCCTCGACGCCGAGCGCCTCTCCGATCCGCTCGGCCAGCGGCGCATCCCAGGACGAGGCCAGCCCGACCGCGGGCGGGAAGCACGTCGCCGGCACGCTCGCCGCGAGACCCAGGTGGTCGGTGGCGCCGGACTGCTTGCGCAAGCCGTGGGGACCGTCGGTCATCAGGATCGACGGGACTCCGACCCGATCGACCGGCTTGGTGGTCCAGAAGTCCTGGCCGCTGGTGAGCGACGCCTTCTCCTCTAG
>JBDHZS010000117.1:0-11479 GCA_039812025.1 Nocardioides sp.
CTGCTGGGCACCCTGGAGGACAACGGCCTGGTCGACCGCGACCCGGGCGACAACCGCTACCGGCTGGGCTTCCACCTCGCCTGGCTGGCCTCGGCGGGCGGCCACGAGAGCCTGGTCCGGCGCACCCGGTCGGCGCTCGAGCGCGTCGGGGCCGCCAGCGGAGAGACCGCCGCCCTCGCGGTCGCCAGCGGCCACGAGATCGTGTACGTCGACGAGGCGGCCTCGCGCTCGGTGCTGCGGGTCAACTGGGTCTCGCGCACCGCCCCGCTGCACGCCACCTCGGCGGGCCGGGCGATGCTCGCCTGGCTGCCCCCCGACGACGTCGAGCGGGTGCTCGCGGGGCCGCTGGAGCGGTTCACCGACAGCACGATCACCGACCCGGCCGCGCTGCGCCGCGAGCTCGCCGCCACCCGGGAGCGCGGCTACGCGTGCTGCTCCGGCGAGCTCGAGCCGAGCCTGTGCGGGGTCGCCGCGCCGGTGCTGCTGCCGGGGGCGTCCCGGCCGGCGGCGGTGGTGAGCATCTGGGGTGCGTGGGACTCCGCGCACCGCGACGGCCGCTTCGCCGAGCTCGGCCCGGTCGCGATCTCCGGCGCACAAGAGGCAGCACTGCTGCTCGCCGCGCCCCGAAATGCTTGACAGCCCCCGGGGCCACCGAGGACCATTGCATTATATGCGGAGCATGTTCGCATTGTGAACCACGCTGGGGAGCCGACGCCGCGAACCAGCCTCGTTGACAAGGGGTGTAGGTGGCCGCGACCCAACACGCTTCAGAGCGCATCGAGACGCCGTACGAGGGCACGTCCGCCGCGGACTGGGACGCGGCGTGGAGCGAAGGCGGCCCGATCGACGCCCCGCTCGCCCTGCACCGGCTGACGGTCCCCCGCGCGCTCACCGACTACAACCGGCACCTCAGCGAATCGTCGTACCTGCTGCTGATCGGGGACAGCGCCGACGCGTTCTTCCGGTTCATCGGGATCGACGAGGCCTACCGCGAGGCCGGCGGCTCGCTCTACACCGCGCAGACCCACCTGCACCACCTCGGCGAGGCCCGCGAGGGCGACGACCTGCACCTGACGCTGCGCGTGCTCGACGCCGACGACCGGCGGCTGCACGTCTACCACGAGCTGCTGGCCGGCGACGAGCTGCTCGCCGCGGCCGAGCAGCTGCTGGTCCACGTCGACACCGCGGCCGGAGGCTCCGCGCCGATGCCGGACGACCTGCGCGAGCGCGTCGAGGCGGTACGACGCGCCCACGCCGACCTGCCCGCGCCCCGCCTGCTCGGCAAGCCGCTCGGGATCAGGAGGGCGCCATGAACTTCGAGCTCACTGAGGAGCACCGGGCTATCGTCGACACGGTCCGGCGGTTCGTGGCCAACGAGCTGACGCCGCACGAGGACCTGGTCGAGCGGCTCGACGAGGTTCCCGCCGACCTGGCCGCCGAGATCCGCGGCAAGGCGATCGCCGCCGGCCTCTACGCCGCGAACATGCCCGAGGAGCTGGGCGGGGGCGGCCTCGACGCGGTGGGTATGACGCTCGCCGAGCGCGAGCTCGGCGCCACCAGCTACGCCCTGCACAGCCTGGTCGCCCGCCCCAGCAACATCCTGCTGGCCTGCGCCGGCGAGCAGCGCGAGCGCTACCTGCTGCCGGCGATCGCCGGCGAGCGGGTCGACTGCCTCGCGATGACCGAGCCCGGGGCCGGCTCCGACGTCCGGGCGATGACCACCCGCGCCGTGCGCGACGGCGACGACTACGTGATCGACGGGGTCAAGCACTTCATCAGCCACGCCGACGCCGCCGACTTCGTCGTACTCTTCGCGACCACCGGCGCCCCCGACGAGCGCGGCCGGGCGCCGATCAGCGCCTTCCTCGTCGACCTCGACTCCCCCGGACTGCAGGTCACCCGCGGCGGCGGGGTGGTCTCCCACCGCGGCTACCACCAGTGCGAGCTGGCCTTCACCGGCTGCCGGGTGCCCGCCGCCAACCTGCTCGGCGAGGAGGGCCGGGGCCTGGAGCTGATGGGCACCTGGCTGGGCGCGAGCCGGCTCACCGTGGCCGCGACCAGCGTCGGACGCGCCCGCCGGGTCCTGGACCTGACCCTCGACTGGGCCGCCACCCGGGAGCAGTTCGGCCAGCCGATCGGCCGCTTCCAGGGCGTCGGCTTCCCGCTCGCCGACCTCGCCACCGAGCTCGAGGCGGCCGAGATGCTCACGCTGCGGGCCGCCTGGCGGCTCGACCGCGGGCGGATGAGCGACGCCGACGCGGCGATGGCCAAGCTCTTCGCCTCCGAGCTGCTGGCCCGGATCACCGATCAGGCGGTGCAGGTCTTCGGCGGCATGGGGCTGGTCGACGAGCTGCCGATCGCCCGCTTCTGGCGCGACGCCCGCGTCGAACGGATCTGGGACGGCACCAGCGAGATCCAGCGCCACATCATCTCCCGGTCCCTGCTGCGCCCGCGAGGGGCGTGAGTTTCATGTCGGTGTCAGCCTCAGCCCAGCGCGCGGGGATGGAGCGGCTGCTCGCTCCCCGCAGCATCGCCGTCGTGGGCGGCGCCGACGCCGCGCGCGCCGTCGAGGTCTGCCGCGAGGTCGGCTTCACCGGCGACCTGTGGGCGGTGAACCCGCGCCGCGCCGAGCTCGCGGGCGTCCCGTGCGTCCCCGACGTCGCGGCGCTGCCCGCGGCGCCGGACGCGGCCTTCATCTCCGTCCCGGCGGCCACGACCCCCGAGGTCGTCGCCGAGCTGCGCCGGCGCGGCACCGGCGGCGTCGTGTGCCACGCCTCGGGGTTCGCCGAGACCGGCGCCGACGGGCTGAGCCGCCAGCGCGGGCTCGTCGACGAGGCCGGCGAGACGCTGCTGCTCGGCCCCAACTGCCTGGGGCTGATCAACTACCTGGACGGCGCCGCCCTCTGGTGCGACCAGCACGGCGGCGAGCCGGTGGCGCGCGGCGTCGGCCTGATCTCCCAGAGCGGCAACATCGGGCTCAACCTGACCATGCAGCGGCGCGGGCTGCCGGTCGCCTACCTCGCGACGCTCGGCAACCAGGCGGTGCTCGGCGTGCCGGACCTGATCCGGGCGATGCTGAACGACGAGCGGGTCACCGCGATCGGGATGTACCTCGAGGCGATGCCCGACCCGACCGCGCTGGCCGGGGTCGCGGAGGAGGCACTGCGGCGCCGGGTGCCGCTGGTCGCGGTCAAGGTGGGCGCCACGGCGCAGGCCGCGGACGTCGTACGCACCCACACCAGCTCGCTCGCCGGCTCCGACGCCGCGCTCGGCGCGCTGCTGCGGCGGCTGGGCATCGCGCGCGCCGACGACCTGGACCAGCTGCTCGACACCCTCGCGCTGCTGCACGTGCACGGCGCGCTGCCCGGGCGCCGGATCATCACGGCGAGCTGCTCCGGCGGCGAGGCCGCGCTGGTCGCCGACCTGGCGCCGGCCGCCGGCGTCGAGCTGCCGGAGCTGCCCGAGGCGTGCAGGGCGGTCCTGGGCGCGGCGCTCGGCCACCGGGTCGTGCCGGCGAACCCGCTCGACTATCACACCTACGCCTGGGGCGACGCCGCCGCGCTGCGGGAGATCTTCGATGCCGTGCACGCCACGGTCGCCGGGCCGGAGGCGGTGTGCGACCTGTCGATGCTCGTGCTCGACCTCCCCCGCACCGACCGCTGCTCCGACGCCAACTGGCACACCGCGCTCGAGGCCTACATCGCCGGCGCGTCCGGCGCTGGGGGCGGCAGTTCGTCGAGGGCCCGAGCCGCCGTCGTGTCGGCGCTCGCCGGCGGCCTCCCCGAGGACGTCACGCGCGACCTGATCGGCCGCGGCGTGGCGCCGCTGCAGGGGATCCGGACCGCGCTCGGAGCGGTCGCCGCCGCGGCGCAGATCGGGGCCGCGCAGTCGGCCGTGGAGCGGTGGCGGCCCCCGGCGCGCCCCGTCCCGCCGTACGACGGAGCGGCCCTCTGGCTCCACGAGGCCGCCGGCAAGCACCTGCTCTCCAAGGCGGGGGTGCCCGTCCCGCAGCGTGCCCGGGCCCGCGACGCGCACTCCGCCTCGCGCGCGGCCTCCGCCATCGGCTATCCGGTCGTGGTCAAGGTGCTCTCCTCGCAGCTGGTGCACAAGAGCGACGCGGGCGCCGTCCGGCTCGGCCTGCGCAACGCCTCCGCCGTGCTCGCGGCGGCCGCCGAGCTGCGCTCGCTGTGGCCCACCGAGGATCTGCTGATCGAGACGATGGTGACCGACGCGGTCGCCGAGCTGCTCGTCGGCGTCCGCCAGGAGCCCGGCGCCGGGCTGATGCTGACGATCGGCGCGGGGGGCCGGCTCGCCGAGTTCGCCCGCGACACCGCCAGCCTGCTGCTGCCGGCCGGCCGGGACGAGATCGCCGGCGCGCTCGCCACCCTGCGGATCTGGCCG
The DNA here is from genome assembly GCA_039812025.1 of Nocardioides sp. Taxonomy (GTDB): domain Bacteria; phylum Actinomycetota; class Actinomycetes; order Propionibacteriales; family Nocardioidaceae; genus Nocardioides. The sequence goes on from JBDHZS010000117.1 coordinate 4,402, forward strand.
CTGGTCGAGCGCGCGGACGTCGAGGCCGTCCTCGACGCCGTCCTGGCGATGAGCGAGCTCGCGCTCGGGCTCGACGACCGGCTGATCGAGCTGGAGGTCAACCCGCTGCTCGCCCGCCCCCAGGGCGCCGCCGCCGTCGACGCCGTCTTCCGGCTCACCGAGCTCGCGGAGTCCCTTGAGCGGACCGGCGCACTGGAGGAGGTGGCCTCGCCATGAGCGCCGCGAGTCCTGTGCGCGTCGAGACCGTCGCCGAGGGCGTCGTCCTGCTCACCCTGGACCGGCCGCCGGCCAACGCCGTCGACGTCGCGACCAGCAACGCGCTCTACGACGCGTTCGCGGCCGCCGAGGCCGACGAGTCGGTGCGCGCGGTGGTGCTGACCGGCGGCGGGGAGCGGTTCTTCTCCGCGGGCTGGGACCTCAAGGCCGCCGCCGGAGGCGAACAGGTCGACGCCGACCATGGCCCGGGCGGGTTCGCGGGGCTGACGGAGTTCTACGGGCGTCGTACGCCGGTCATCGCGGCGGTCAACGGGCTCGCGCTGGGCGGCGGCTTCGAGCTGGCGCTGGCCGCGGACCTGATCGTCGCGGCCGACCACGTCGAGTTCGGACTGCCCGAGACCACGCTCGGGATGCTCGCCGACTCGGGCGGGGTGCTGCGGCTGCCGCGGCTGCTGCCCCCGGCGATCGCGCGCGAGCTGGTGCTCACCGGACGGCGGCTGCCCGCCGCCGAGGCCGCGCGCTGGGGGCTGATTAACGACTGCGTGCCCGCGGCCGGACTGCTCGACGCCGCCCTCGGGCTCGCCGAGCGCCTCGTCCGGGCGGCGCCGCTCGCCATCGGCGCCGCCCTGGAGGTGCTGGAGTCGACCGCGGGGCTCGGCGTCGCCGACGGCTTCGGGCTGATGAGGTCGGGTCGCTTGCCGTCGTACACCCGGATGCTGGGCTCCGAGGACGCCCTGGAGGGCCCTCGGGCCTTCGCCGAACGGCGCCCGCCACGGTGGCGGGGCCGCTGATGGACATCAAGGAACAAGAGAAACCATTGAGGAGGATCCCGTGAAGCGCACGATGAACCGCAAGGTGATGCTCACCTGCGCTCTGACCGGGGCCGGCGACACCGTCGGCCGATCCGAACACGTCCCGGTGACACCGGCGCAGATCGCCGAGTCCGGGATCGCCGCCGCCCGCGCCGGCGCGACCATCCTGCACGTGCACGTGCGGGACCCCGAGACCGGGAAGGGGTCGCGCGAGACCGCCTTCTACGTCGAGGCCGTCGAGCGGATCCGCGACAGCGGCGTCGACGTCGTCATCAACACCACCGCCGGCATGGGCGGGGACCTGATGCTCGACCCGCACGACCCGACCACGTTCGTCGAGGGCACCGACCTCGTCAGCGGCGTCGAGCGGCTCAAGCACGTCGGCGAGGTCATGCCCGACATCTGCACGCTGGACTGCGGCAGCCTCAACTTCGGCGAGGGCAGCCTGGTCTACGTCAGCACGCCCGACATGCTGCGCGAGGGCGCCAAGCGGATCCAGGAGCTCGGGGTGCGCGCGGAGATGGAGATCTTCGACACCGGGCACCTGTGGTTCGCCAGGCAGCTGTGCGAAGAGGGTCTGATCTCCGACCCGCCGATGTTCCAGCTGTGCATGGACATCCCGTACGGCGCCCCGGCCGACCCCGCGCTGCTGGCCACGATGGTCGACCAGCTGCCCGACAACGCCGTGTGGGCGTCGTTCGCGCTCGGGCGGATGCAGATGCCGTGGGTCGCGCAGTCGGTGCTGCTCGGCGGGCACTGCCGGGTCGGGCTGGAGGACAACCTCTATCTCAGCCGCGGCGTCAAGGCGACCAATGCCCAGCTCGTGGAGCGGGCGCGCACGATCATCGAGGCGATGGGGGCCGAGGTGGCCACCCCCGACGAGGCGCGCGAGATCCTCGCGTTGCGGCCGCGTGGCTAGGCCCCGTCCCGTGGCCCGCCCGGTGTCTCCGGACGCGGTCCGCACCGTGGTGTGTGCGGGCACCGGCGTGATCGGCGGCGGTTGGGTCGCGCACTTCCTGGCCCGCGGGTACGACGTCGTCGCCTGGGACCCCGGGCCCGACGCCGAGGCCAAGCTGCGGCGGCTGGTCGACGCGGCCTGGCCCGCGTTGACCTCGCTCGGGCTGGCGCCCGGCGCGTCCCGGGACCGGCTGGTCTTCGAGCCGTCGCTGGAGCTGGCGTGCGCCCGCGCCGACTTCGTCCAGGAGAGCGCGCCGGAGGACCTCACGCTGAAGCGGCAGTTGCTGGCCGATCTCGACCGGCACACCCCGCCCGGCGTGGTGATCGGCTCCTCGACGTCCGGCTTCGCGATGAGCGACATGGCCACCTCGGCGGCGACGCCGGAACGGCTGGTGGTCGGGCATCCGTTCAACCCGCCGTACCTGATCCCCCTGGTCGAGGTCGTCGGCGGCCACCAGACCAAGCCCGACGTGGTGGCGTGGGCCTCGGAGTTCTACGAGCTCGCCGGGAAGTCGGTGATCACGATGGGGCGGGAGGTGCCCGGCTTCATCGCCAACCGGCTGCAGGAGGCGATGTGGCGCGAGGCGCTGCACATGGTCGCCGCAGGGGAGGCCACCGTGGAGCAGATCGACCGGTCGATCACCGACGGGCCGGGGCTGCGGTGGGCGATCCACGGGCCGTGCCTGACCTTCCATCTCGCCGGCGGCCAGGGCGGGATGGCGCACATGCTCGACCACTTCGGGCCGGCGCTGCTCGAGCCGTGGACCCGGCTCGTCGCCGCGGAGCTCACTCCCGAGTTGCGGGGCGCGATGGTGGCCGGGTGCGACGCGGAGGCCGGTGAACGGACGGTCGACGACCTCGTCGCCGAGCGGGATCAGGGCGTGATCGCGATCCTGCGGGCGCTGGGGCGGGCATGACCGGCTCTCCCGAACCGATGCCGAGCCCGGCCGTCGTCTGGCGCGAGCCGGTGCTGGAGGAGTGGATCGACTACAACGGACACCTCTCCGAGCCCTACTACGTGCTGGTCTTCGGCCACGGCACGGACGCGGTGATGGACGCGATGGGCCTCGGGCCGGCCTACCGGGAGGCGGAGCACGCCTCGCTGTTCACGGTCGAGGCGCACGTGCGCTACCTCGATCAGGTCTCGGCCGGCGAGCTCGAGGTGCGCTCGTGGATCATCGGCCAGACCCCGAAGCTGCTGTGGCTCTGGCACGAACTGTGGGCCGACGGCCGGCTGCGGGCGACCGAGGAGGTGCTCGGCGTCCACGTCGACACCCTCGCCGGGCGCGCCTCGCCGCTGCCCGAGTCGGTCGCTGCCCGGGCCGCCGCTGCCGTCGTCCCGCCGCCTCCCGAGGCCTCCCGGCGCATCCACCTCCCCTAACCGCCGAGTCGGCGGGCGGGCGTGGATGACCTACCCTTGCGGGGGTGAGGATCGACGGGGTGAAGCCGGAGGAGTACCAGCCGGCGCTCACCCGGTCCGACCAGGCGTGGCGGCTGCTCGCCTGCCTGGCGCCGTCGGTGATGTTCTGGTCGTGGGTCTGGCAGGGGCAGTACGACAACGCGCCCTGGCTGCTGGTCACCGACATCGCGCTCGGCGCGGCGGCCTTCGTCCTGGTCCTCTACCGCCGGCGGCACCCGCTGGCGATCGCCTTGCTCCTCAACGCGGCGGGGGCGTTCTCCGCGCTGGCCGGCGGGCCGGCCGTGCTCGCGGCGGTCTCGCTGGCGACCCGGCGTCAGCCCCGGGAGCTCGCCGCGGTGGGCGTCACCACGCTCGCCGCCCTGCTGATCTTCGACCAGATGCAGATGGGCCAGGCCGACCTGCCCTTCTACCAGGAGCTGCTCTACAACGCCGGCTTCGTGGTGCTCCAGCTCGGCCTGGGGATGTACATCGGCTCCCGGCGCGAGCTGGTGTGGATGCTGCAGCGCCGCGCCGAGCGCGCGGAGGCCGAGCGCGACGAGCGGGTACGACGCATCCGGGCCGCCGAGCGGACCGCGATCGCCCGCGAGATGCACGACGTACTCGGCCACCGCATCTCCCAGATCTCGCTGCACGCGGGCGCCCTCACCTACCGCGACGACCTCGACACCGAGACTTTGCGGGCGGGCGCGGCGCAGATCCAGGCCTCGGCCAACGAGGCGCTGCGCGACCTGCGTGCCGTGCTCGGCGTGCTGCGGGGATCGGAGGCCCCCGAGCCGCCGACCTACCCCGACATCGCGGCCCTGGTGACCGAGGCCCGCGCGCAGGGCACCCGGATCCACTTCACCGACGACGTCGAGCGCAGCGAGCCGGTGCCCGACCAGTTGGGCCGGGCGCTCTACCGGATCGTGCAGGAGGGGATCACCAACGCGCGCAAGCACGCCCCGGGCGCCCCGGTCTCGATCCGGATGGCGGGGACGGTCGCCGACGGCATCGACGTGCGGATCCGCAACCCGCTCCGCGACGAGCGGGCCCGGACCCCGGCCGCCCAGGCGAGCGCGGGGCTGGGGCTGGGGCTGGTCGGCATCCGCGAGCGCGCCGGGCTCTCCGGCGGGCGGGTCGAGGTGCAGCGCTCGGACATCGAGCACGTCCTGCACGCCTGGCTGCCCTGGAGGACGTTGTGATCCGAGTGCTGATCGTGGACGACGATCCGCTGGTGAGGCAGGCGCTCGCGCTGCTCCTCGGCGGCCAGCCCGATCTGGATGTCGTCGCGGAGGCCGGCGACGGCCACGAGGGGCTGGAGCTGGCGGAGCTGCACCGGCCTGACGTCGTACTCATGGATATCCGCATGCCCGGCCTCGACGGCGTCGAGGCGACCACCGCGCTGCACTCGCGGCCGGACCCGCCCCGGGTGATCGTGCTGACGACCTTCGACACCGACGACCACGTGGTGGGCGCGATCGCGGGCGGCGCCGACGGGTTCCTGCTCAAGGACACCCCGCCCGCCGAGATCGTGGCCGCGATCCGGCGGGTCACGGGCGGCGAGGCCACGCTCTCGCCGTCGGCGACCCGGTCCCTGGTCAACCAGGTCCGCGACTCCGGCGGCGATCAGCGGCCCCGCGCCGCCCGGGCCCGGCTGGCCTCGCTGACCAACCGCGAGCTCGACGTCGCGCTCGCCGTCGGCCGGGGGCTCTCCAACGCCGACATCGCCCGCGAGCTCCACCTGTCCGTGCCGACGGTGAAGGCCCACGTGTCGCGGCTCTTCACCAAGCTCGACGTCACCAACCGGGTGCAGATCGCGATCATGGTCCACGACGCCGACCTGGTGTGAGCTCAGATCTCGTAGGCGTCCCCGCTGCGCGCCAGGTCCACCGGCCCGTCGAACACCTCCCGCGCCTCGGCGAGCGCGAGCTGCGGGTCGTTCCAGGCGGGGATGTGGGTGAGTACGACGCGCCCCACACCCCCGGCGTTGGCCGCCTCGGCGACGTCGGTGCCGGTCAGGTGGAGGCCGACCGGGTTGCGCCCGGCCGTGACGAACGACGCCTCGGCCAGCAGCAGGTCCGCGCCGCGGGCCGCGTCGTCCAGGCCCTGGCAGGGGCCGGTATCGCCGGTGTAGACGAGGAGCCGGCCGTCGGCATGCACGCGCAGGGCGTACGCCGGGACCGGGTGCTGCACCGCGACGGGCTGGACGGTGAACGGCCCGAACCGGATCGGCGACCCGTCGTAGGTGCGGAAGTCGAACTCCGCCGACATGCCCGGGTCCTCGGGCAGGTCGTAGGCGCGCGCCATCCGGGCCGCGGCCCCCGCCGGCCCGTGGACGGGGATCGCCGGGAACGGCGCGTCGGGGTGGTATTTGCGCAGCACGTAGTAGCCGCACAGGTCCAGGCAGTGGTCGGCGTGCATGTGGGTGAAGAACACGCCGTCGATCGCGAACGGGTCCGCGTGGGCCTGCAGGACGCCCAGCGCGCCCGAGCCGAGGTCGAGCAGGATCCGCCAGGTGCGGCCCTCGTGCTCCGCCTCGACGAGGTAGCAGCTGGCGGGCGAATCCGGGCGCGGGAACGAGCCGGCGCACCCGATGATGGTCAGTTTCACGACATCCCTCCGACGAACTGGCTGGCGGCGTGGAGCTCCGGTCCGAGGAAGCGCCGGCCGATCGTCTCGAACTCGGCGGGATCCCCGGTGGTGAGGAAACGGTAGTCCGCGAAGTCGCCGGATCCCATGAGGTCCTGGCTCGCCAGCACCCGGTAGACGTCCTTGGCGCACTCCTCCGCGGAGCTGATCAGGGTCACCTCGTCGCCGAGGACGTAGGAGATGACGCCGGTGAGCAGCGGGTAGTGGGTGCAGCCGAGGATCAGGGTGTCGATCCCGGCGTCGCGGATCGGGTCCAGGTAGTCATGGGCGACGCGCAGCAGTTCGTCGCCCCCGGTCACGCCGGCCTCGACGAAGTCGACGAACCGCGGGCAGACCTGGGTGGCCAGCTCGACCCTCGGTACGGCGGCGAACGCGTCGTCGTACGCCTTGGACTCCGCGGTCGCGCGGGTGCAGATGACGCCGATCCGGCCGTTGCGGGTCGCGGCGACCGCGCGCCTGGCCGCCGGCAGGATCACCTCGATCACCGGGACGTCGTAGCGTTCCCGGGCGTCGCGCAGCATCGCCGCCGACGCGGAGTTGCAGGCGATGACGAGCGCCTTCACGCCGAGGTGGACCAGGTGGTCGAGGCACTCCAGCGCATACTCGCGCACCTCGGAGATCGGCTTCGGGCCGTACGGCTGCCGCGCCGTGTCGCCGACGTAGAGGATCGACTCGTGCGGCAGCTGATCGATCACCGACCGGGCGACCGTGAGCCCGCCGAACCCGGAGTCGAAGATCCCGATCGGCAGCTGTTGCACGGTGCCCAAGGCTACGCGACGGGCGGGCTTTTCCAGCGATCGACAGCACCCCCGGCGGGGTAGTCCCCAACGTTTCGCAGGGGTTACTGATCGGTAGCCCCTGCAGAACGTTGGGGACTACCGCGGGTGGGGGCGAGGGTGGTCGCCAGCGCGATCAGCGCCAGGTCGCTGCCGCGCGGGCCCACCAGGCAGATCCCGACCGGGCCGCCGGCCGTCTCCAGGCACGGCGCGGCGACGGCCGGCCGGCCCGTGAGCCCGGCGACGCAGGTGAGCCGCATCGTCGCGGC
>JBDHZS010000118.1:0-11466 GCA_039812025.1 Nocardioides sp.
GGTCGGCGAGAAGGCCTCCGACCTGATCGCCGGCAACACCCCGCTCCCCCCGCTGACGGACGTGCCGTTCTATCGGCACGGCGAGGGGATGCCGCTCTATCCGCCCGGCGACCCCCGCAACGACGCGGCGCCGGGCACCGTCGCATGAGAGAGCAACCTGTACGCCGTTCTGGCGGTCGCTCACGAAGGAGGAGGCACGTCATGTCCCAAAGCCGAGGAGGATCCGATGAGTGAGTCGATCGCCGAGGAGGAGAAGGAACTCGCGAACGCCGGCAATCCGACCATCAACTGGCCGGTGTTGATCGGTGCATCCGCGGTGATCCTGGTCGTCACCGTGTTCTGCCTGATCAGCCCGTCGAAGGCCGAGTCCGTCTTCGCGGCGACCGTCGCCTGGACCACCGAGTGGTTCGGGTGGTACTACATCGCACTCGGATCGGTCACGGTCGCCTTCGTCCTCTTCCTGGCGGTCTCGCGCTACGGCAGGATCCGGCTGGGCCCCGAGCATTCGCGCCCGGAGTTCACCACCACGGAATGGGCCGCGATGCTGTTCGCGGCGGGCATCGGGACCGACCTGATGTTCTTCGCGGTCAACGAGCCCGTCGTCCAGTTCCTGACCCCGCCGTCCGCCGACCCGGAAAGCGTCCAGGCCGCCCGCGAGGCGACCGTCTGGACGATGTTCCACTACGGCATCACGGGCTGGTCGATGTACGCGTTGATGGGGATGGCGTTGGGGTACTTCGCGTACCGGCTGAACCTGCCCCTGGCCATCAGATCCTCGCTCTACCCGATCTTCGGCAAGTGGGTGTTCGGCCCCGGCGGCACGGCCGTGGACATCGCCGCCGTCGTCGGGACCATGATCGGTGTCGCCACCTCCCTCGGCATCGGCGCGGTCGGCCTCAACGTGGGTCTCTACCTGCTCTTCGACTTCCCCCAGGGCCTGACCGTCCAGATCACGCTGGTGACGCTCTGCGTGATCACGGCGATCATCTCGTCGTACACCGGCGTCGACCGCGGCATCAAGTTCCTCAGCATGCTCAACCTCTACGTCACCATCGGCCTGGCGCTCTTCATCCTGTTCACGGGTCGTACGTCGTTCCTGCTCAACGCCATGGTCCTGAATGTCGGGGACTTCGTCCGGTTGTTCCCCGAGATGACGATGCAGACCTTCGCCTTCGAGGACAACCAGGACTGGTTGGCCGTGTGGACCCTCTTCTTCTGGGCCTGGTGGGTGGCCTGGTCGGCGTTCATCGGCCTGTTCCTCGCCCGCATCTCGCGTGGCCGCACGATCCGGGAGTTCGTGATCGGCACCCTGATCCTGCCCTTCGTCTACACGGTGATGTGGGTGACGATCTTCGGGAACGCGGCGATCGATCAGATTCTCCAGGGAGACCGCGAGTTCGGGGAGGTCGCGAGCTCGAGCCCGGAGTTCGGCTTCTACGCTCTGTTGCAGGAGCACCCGTGGTTCACGGTCATGGCCTTCCTGGCGACCGCGGCCGGCCTGCTCTTCAACATCACCTCCGGCGACTCCGGTGCCCTCGTGATGGCGAACCTGTCCTCCAACCTCAAGCACGTGCAGCAGGACGGCGCCCCGAACCTGCGCGTCTTCTGGGCACTGCTCACCGGCGGGCTGACCGTCGCGATGATCAGTGTCGGCGGCATCCTAGCGCTCCAATACGCCACGGTGATCATGGGATTGCCCTTTGCGATCGTCATCATCCTGGTCATGGTCGGGTTCATGAAGGCGCTACGTGTGGAGGCCAAACGCGAGGACAGTCGCGCCGGATTCGTCCCGGGCCTATTGTCGCGGCGCGGCGGCTACCCCGAGCACGGCCGGCCGCTCCCGTGGAAGTCTCGCGTTCACCGGGTGATGCACTTCCCCGACCGCGAGGAGGTCAGCGAATACCTCCACGGCCCGGCCCGCACCGCGCTGGCCGAGGTGGTCGAGGAGCTGCGCGAGCACGGTGCCGACGCGGCTGTGCGTCTGGTCGAGGCCTCCGAGGCCCCGCCGAGCGACCTGCCGCCGAGCCAGGGTCTGACCGGAGAGGCGCTCGAGCTCACGGTCGCTATCGACGAGGGGGTGAGCCCGTTCGTCTACCGGATCTCCCACGAGCGAGTGCGCCGTCCGGTCTACGGGCGGCTCGCGGTCGAGGGCGGCGACTACTACTCCCGGCTCGAGGTCTTCCTCACCAACGGCGGTCAGGACTACGACGTCATGGACTACAGCCACGCCCAGCTGATCGACGACGTGCTCGACCAGTACGAGCAGCACATGGAGTTCATCAGGCTGCACGAGGGGGCCGGAAGCTAGCCCTCAGGCCGAGACGAGTCGTGCCAACCGCGCGGGGCCGCCGGGCCTGGCGTCTACCAGCGGCGCAACGTGCTGCGCCGCCAGGTCCTCGACCTCGCCGGCGACATCGTCGACGACGAGCACGTCGCCAACAACGAGGCCCGGATGTGCTACAACCCGATCCTCGGGGCCGGCCCGGTGCGGATCCCGCTGGAGTGAGTCAGTGCTGCGGGTTGGCGTCGACGTGCACGTTGATCGAGGTGTTGCCCCACTCCGAGATGAAGTCGGCCTGGCGGCCCCGGGTGGGGTCGGCGTTCACCGCGCGCGTCGACTTGTCCTCGATCGGGTTGCCGCCGCCGGGCACGTGGAAGTTCGACACGGCTCCCTGGCCGGCGCCCAGCGTCGTCTGATGATGCTGCCGCCAGGCCGCCACCGCCGGCAGGATCGTCGCGTCGAGGTGGGTGCCGCTCACCGTCGTGTTGGGACTCCCCGACCCGGCCGTCGCCGCGCCGTGGGCGACCAGCCAGACCTGCTGGATGAGGCCGGCGGTGAAGATCTGGTCGCCGGCGACCTTCGCGGTGCTGTACCTGGCCGTGCGCTCGGCGGAGAGCTGGGCGTTCTGGGTGCGCAGGGTGATCTGCTGCCAGATCGACTGGATCGCGCTCGACCAACCGTCCTTGGGGCCCGCGATCTCGAGCGAGGCGAAGTCGCTCTGGCTGAAGTCGGCAGGCTTGAGGCCCTCGGCGAGGATCTTCTTCTTCACATTCGCGTACTGGTCGACCGCCTTGCCCGATTGCCTGGCGCCGGCGGTCGCCTCGGCGTACGCATCCTTGATCGAGGGGAACTCGTAGGCCTGCTCACCGGTCATCACGCTCGCCAGGGTCGTCCACTGCGGGCTGTCCAGCCCGTTGAAGACCTCGTCGAGTTGGATGGTGCTCTTGCACCACTCGACGACCTCGTCGAAGTGGGCGCGATCGGAGGCGTCGAGTTTGTCGGCTTCCGTGCCGATCCACGTCTGGAACCTCTTCAGGTAGCGGGCGGTCTGGCCGCCCTTCAGCTTGACGCGTTGCACGACCGCAGGGGTCGTCTGGAGGCTGGCCGCCGCGAGCAGCGATGCGGTTGCTCGGTTGCCCGCGGTGCGCTGCAGGTCGAGGACCGCGGCGGCCGACCGCGGGCCGGGTGCGATCGGCCGAGCGTGCGTCGAAGGGCTGGCCGAGATCGTGTACTCGACCGGCTTCGTCGGGATCGGAGTGCGGCGCCGCATGGTCCCTCCAGCAAACGACTCCGTACGACGTCCCGCAACCCGCGCGCCGCACCCTTGCTCGCTCCGCGCGCGATCGTGCCCTTTCGGGCAAGGGCGCGGGTGATCGCAATCCGGTTGACCGCGGCCGGATCCCGCCCGTACGATCATTCGTAAGGAAACCTGACTAAGGAGGCGCGATGAACGAGCGCTCGCTCCTGAGGCCCGTGGACCTGCCCGACGACGCCGTGGCCGAGATGGTGGCCCGGCTGCTCGGGGTGCCCGAGGCCGGGTTGCTGTCCTCGGCGGCCGTCGTCTCGCCGTACGACATCCCCTCGCTCACCACCGCGGGCCGCTACTGGGTGAGCGGGACGGCCGAGATCGCCGGGCGCGTCGTGCCGTGGCGGATGTTCGTCAAGCACGTCCAGGATCCGTCCCGCTCGCCGTACCTCGGGTACGTGCCGGAGGCCACCCGGCCGCTCGTCCGCCGCCTCCTGCCGTGGCCCACCGAGGGCCGGGTCTACCGCTCCGACCTGGCCGACCGGCTGCCGGCCGGGCTCGCGATGCCGCGCGCCGCCGGCGTGCACGACGTCGACGAGCTCTCCTACGCGGTCTGGCTCGAGGAGGTCCGCTGCGCCGACGTCGACTGGAGCATCGATCGGTACGTCGAGGCGGCCCGCCTGCTCGGCCGCTTCGCCGCCGCCGAGGCGGTCCAGGACCTCGCCCGGGACATGCAGCCCGGCACCGCGCGCGGCTATCTGCAGGCCCGGCTCGCCCCGATGGTCCTGCCGGCCCTGGACGATCCCGAGGTGTGGCGCCACCCGCTGGTGGCGGCGGCGTTCGCGCAGCTCCGGGGGCCCTTGCTGGAAGCCGCCGGACGCGCGGCCGAGTTGGCCGCCGAGCTCGACGCGATGCCGCTGGTCGCCGGGCACGGCGACGCCGCCCCCAACAACCTCCTCGTGCGAACCGACCGCGAGGGTTTCACGATGATCGACTTCGGGTTCTTCTCCTCGCAGTCGGTCGGCTTCGACCTCGGACAGCTGCTGGTCGGGGACGTGCAGACCGGGCGCCGCAGCGCCGGCGACCTCGTCGCGCGGGACGAGGCGTGTCTCGCGGCGTACCACCGGGGGCTGCTTCAGGAGGGCCTCGACGTCGATCCCGGCATCCTGCGACGCGCCCACGCGCTCCACCTGTTCCTGTACGCCGGGGTGTCGTCCCTGCCGCTCGAGGATCTCGGGGAGGCGCCGACCCCCCGGTTGCATGCCCTCGCCGAGGCGCGCGCCGCGATCGCCCGCCGCAGCCTGGACCTGCTCGGCGCCCTGTGACCCCTGCGGACGTCATACGATCGGTGGCCCATAGCCTCGGGTTGGGATGACGTCCGGGGTTTCGCGAGGAGGGGTTGCATGAGCGAGCGCAGGATCATCGGACAGCGCGATGAGGAGGACCTGCCGAGGTACGCCGGGATCGCGACCTTCGCGCTCCTCCCCCGCATCGAGGAGGTCGAGCACGCGGACATCGCGGTCGTCGGGATCCCGTTCGACGCGGGCACCAGCTTCCGGCCTGGGGCGCGGTTCGGGCCGTCGTACATCCGCGAGAACTCCCGGCAGCTCCACCCCTACCACCAGATCCACGACGCGTACCCGTTCCGCGACCTGCAGGTGGTCGACGCGGGCGACATCGGGGTGGGGCCGTACGACATCCCGCGGGCCGTCGAGGCCATCCACCGCCGCGCCGAGCAACTCGTCCAGGACGGCACCCGGATCATCGCCCTCGGCGGCGACCACACGGTCGCGCTGCCGCTGCTGCGGGCGGCCGCGTCGGCGCACGGGCCGCTGGCCGTCCTGCACTTCGACGCGCACCTCGACACCTGGGACGTGCTCCACGGCGCGACGATCTGGCACGGCTCGCCGTTCCGGCGCGCCGCCGAGGAGGGTCTGATGGACCTGGAGCACTGCCAGCACGTCGGCATCCGCGGCGGCATCTACGACCCGAGCGAGCTGGAGGACGACCGGCGGGCCGGGTTCCGGATCATCCGCTCCGAGGAGTTCGTGGACCGGCCGATCGCCGAGATCGCCGCCCAGATCCGGCAGCGGCTCGGGACCGGGCCGGTCTACGTGTCGATCGACATCGACGTCCTCGACCCCGCGCATGCACCCGGGACCGGCACGCCGGAGGTCGGCGGCATCCACACCCGCGAGATGTTCGCGCTGCTCAGGAGCCTGCGGGGCCTCAACATCGTCGGTGGCGACGTCGTCGAGGTCTCCCCCGCCTACGACCACGCCGGGCTGACCGGGCTCGCCGCGGCGCACACCGCCTGGGAGCTCGTCACCCTGGTCGGGCTCGGTGAGTCCTGAAACTGGCGAGAATGTGATGCTCGATCGCTCCACGGGCCCGAAACGGGCCGATCTGGCCGACTGGCGTCAACTTCTCGCCAGTTTCTGCCGGTAGCGTGGCGGCCGTGGGAGCGCAGCCGGACACGGAGTTGGCGGATCTGGACCTCGGCGACGGCTACGTGATGCGGGCCGCGACCCTGCGGCCGGCGATCACCGACGAGGTCGTCTTCCGCGAGGTGCACGCGCACGATCCCGCGCACGAGGCCGTCATCGCGCTCGCCCAGGAGAGGTGGGAGGACGCGGCCCGGGAGGTCTCACGGCTGCTGGCCGCGGACCCGGACTCCGCGCGTTATAGGACGCTCTGGGCGCACGTCCTGCGCGACACCGGCCGGCTCGACGAGGCCGAGGCGCTGCTCACCGACCTGATCGCCGATTCGACGGACGGCCCGCGCCGTACCCTGCAGGGCCACCTCGCCAAGGTCCACTTCGCCGCGGGCCGCTACGCCGAGGCGGCCGACCTCTTCGAGCAGGTCCTCGATGAGCGCCGCCGCGCCGGGGCCGGGCCCGACACCCTCGCCACGTCCGCCCTCGGCCTCGCCCGCGCCCGCGAGGAGCTCCGCCGATAGCGCATCAGGTCGGCGTGGGGTGTTCCTCGACCCGGAGGCCGAGATGGTCGGCGAGGAGTGGGGCGAGCAGCGCGAACTGCTCGGGGCTGATCGTCGTGCCGCGGAGGTTCGCGAGCCCGTCGACGATCTCCAGCGTCGCGCCCCGCAGGTCGACGTCGGCCAGAGTGCTGTGCTGGACGTTGAGGCGCGCCACTCGCGTGTCGCGGAACCGGACCCGGCGGGCGATCGCGGCGGTCAGGTCGAGTTCCTCGATGACACAACCCACGAACTCGACATCGACCAGGTCGGCGGAGCGGAGGTTGGCGTAGCTGACCTTGCAGTTGGAGAACCGCACCGAACGCCACTGCGCGTCGTACGCCTCGACCGCCCCGAGCCGACCGCTGACCCTGACATCGCGCCACTCGCCGCGGCCCGCGCGGACGACGGTGAGGTGCACCCTGTCGAATTCGACCTCCACGAGCCGGGCGCCGACGAGGTCGGTCTCCTCTGCCGTGACGCCGGCGAATCGGCACTCGACGATGAGGGCGTCGGACAGTGCGAGGCGTTCGAGCGTGAGGTCGGCGTACTCCGAGCCCTCGAGGTCCGCCTCCGGAGCCAGCTCGGCGGGATCCCCCTCCGCGATGCCCTCCAGCTCGAACGCGGTGATCCGTGGTGCCGCCGTCTGCGCGCTCGCCATGACACCGATCGTCTCACCGGTAGGCGTCAGGCGGGCTCGGCGAGGTCGGCCTCCGGGTGGACGTCATACGAGGCGTGGGTGATAGGTCCCCGTTCGTATGACGTCCGGAGGGAGGCGGCCGGGACGTCATACGAAGCGCGGGCAATGGGCCTCGGTTCGTATGACGCAAGGGAGGGGCGGCGGAACCACTCGGCCGCGGTGGCGAGGGCGACCCGCCGCGAGGGCATGAAGGCGTGGAAGAACAGCCACCGGGCGAGCCAGGCGGGCCATCCGGTCAGCTGCACGCCGTACAACTCCGCCGCGGCGCGGCCCACGCCGAGGCTGGCGGCCTGGCCGAGCCCGGGGAACCGGAACGGCGCGGGGCGGCGTCCCCGCGCGGTGCGTACGACGTTCGCGCCGGCGCGCTTCCCGTGGTAGATCGCCCACAGCGCGTTGGCCGGGCAGACGCCGGACCCGGACGGATGGGGCACCGCCGCCACGTCCCCTCCCGCCCACACGGATGGCGCCACCCGCAGGTAGCGGTCGGTGAGCAGCCGGCCCGAGGCGTCGCGCGGCAGCGACTCGGTGCCGGGCAGCGCGGCCGGCGTCTGGCCGATCGTCGAGACCACGGTCGCGGTGGGGATCAGCGTGTCGTCGTCGAGTACGGCGCACACCGAGGAGACCGACGCGAGCCGCCGCCCGGACACCACCTGGACCCCGCTCCGGGCGACCCCGGCCTCCAGGTAGTCCGCGGCCCGGGCGAACCGGGGCCGCAGGCTCGGGATGAGCCGGGCGCCCGAGCTGATCAACACGACCCGGGGCCGCTCCCCCGCCAGTGCGGGCCGGGCCGAGATCTCGGCGCGGAGCCGCTGGACGAGCGCCCCGGCGGCCTCCGTGCCGGCGAACCCGCCGCCGGCGACGACGACCGTCAGCAGCCGCCGGCGTACGGCGGGCGAGGAGGTCGCCGCGGCCGCGGCGACCACCTCGGACAGGTGCCGGTTGAGCGCCTTCAACTCGTCGTGCTTGAGCGACCATCCGTGCGCGGCGAGCCCCGGCACCCGCTCGACGGCGTCGTGGCTGCCGACGCCGAGGATCAGCTCGTCGTACGACAGGGTGCGGGGGCCGGCAGAATCGGTAGAGCCCGAGGACACCGTGACCGTCTTGGCGGCCAGGTCGACGCCGGTCACGGTCCCGGAGACGATCTCGACGCCCGGCAGCAGCTCGGCCAGCGAGACCCGGGCCCGGTCCGGCGCGACGTGACCGGTGATCACCTCGGCCGTCCAGCCGTGGAAGGCGTGGCACTGCTCGGCCGAGACCAGGCGCACCCGGACCGACGACCCTGCGCGGGCCAGGCGGCGGGCGGCGCACACGCCGACGTACCCGCCGCCGAGGACGATGACCTCCATGACGACTCCTAGCTCGCAAGCTCAGGTACGAGCGACGGGGCAGTCGGCTGCGGCCACTCGGCCGGCCGCCCGAACGACAGCGGCCGTGCCAGCGAGAACCCCAGGTGGGAGAAGCGATGCGCGGCCTGCCGCATCCGCAGCGCCTGCTCGACGCTCGCCTCCCCCAGGGCGTTGTGCGCGGCGCCGGCCTGGCCGCTGAAGGCCATCAGCATCGTCTCGCACAGGCAGGCGTAGGCGAGCCCGCGCGGCAGCCCGATGTCGCCGCGCACCTCCAGCCCCGGGATCGAGGCGATGCCGCCGTCGATCACCCGGACGTCGGGCCGCTCGCGGACGAGCGCGGGGTCGGTGTTGCGCGGCTGGGTGTCGTCGAGCACGATCGCGCCCGGCTTGAGGTGCTCGGAGCCGATCAGCGTGTCCGAGGCCGAGGTCAGGACCAGCACCAGATCGGCGTCGCGTACGGCGTCCAGCGAGGTGGCGGTGCGTACGGCGACGCCCGAGCCCTCCGCGGCGAAGGAGGCCGCCAGCTCCTCCAGCGGGCCGCGACGACGGGCGACAAGAGTGAGTGACGAGGCGCCGAGCGGGTCCCGCGCCAGCAGGCGGACCACGCAGGAGCCGACGCTCCCGGTCGCGCCGACGATGGCGAGGTGCCGGCCGGGCGCGGCGGGCAGCAGCCGGCGCAGGCCCTCGACGGTGAGGTGGGCGGTGAACGCGTTCCCGGTGGTCAGCGCCAGGCCGGGCCGCTCCCGCAGCAGCCGACCCGCCCCGGTGGCGGGCGCAGTGAGCGCGCCGAGCCCGACCACGGAGGCGCCCAGACCCTCGGCGTGGTCGATCGCGGCCTCGATCTTGCCGACCACCCAGCGGCGGTCCTCGCGCAGCATCTGCCGCGCCCCGACGGGTACGACGATGATCCAGCCCGCCACGGCATCCGGGGCGCGGTCGCCGCGGCGTACCGTCGCGAGCGGGAGCGGTGGCACCGGCAGCCTCCGCATCCCCCACTGCAGCGCGGACTCCGGGAGCCGGCCCAGCGGCGACCAGACGCGCGCGAGGTCCGGGCCGACGTCGGCCCGCGGGTGGACCAGGAAGGCGAAGGTGCGTTCGGGCTGGTCAGGAGGGGTCTGGACGGCGGAGAGGGCGGTCGGGCTCTGTGTCATGCCCGGCAAGAGCGGACTCCCCCTGACCTGATACTCGTGAGTAACTTGGAGATTTGTCCGGGGCTGGCCGCACCAGGACGATGGCGAGCATCATCAGCACCATGCCCGCCACCGCGGCGGCGGTCGGCGTCTCGCTCAGGATCACCATCGCCAGGACCATCGCTGTGACCGGCTCGAGCAGCAGGACGATCACGGCGGTCGTCGGCGGCAGCCCAGCTTGCAGCCCGGCGTAGAAGGCCATGTAGGCGAAGGCGGTCTGGAAGATCGCGAGGAAGCCGATCCCCGTCCACGCGGGCCATCCCATCGAGGCGAGGTCTGCCCCGGCGAGGAACGCCACCGGGGCGGCGAGCAGCCCCGCGACCGTGAGCGAGGTGGCGATGAGCACCCGCGGCCCGAGTCCCGGGATCGCCGTGCGGTTGATGACGGTCGTCGCGGCGAAGGAGAGCCCCGAGGTGAGCGCCAGCGCGATGCCGAGCGCGAGCTCGGCGGCCGACGTGCCGACCCTGTCCGGATCGCTTACCAGCACCAGGCCGGCCAGCGCCGCAACCAGCGCGACCTGCGTGCCGGCACTCGGCATGCGCCGTTCCCGGACCGCCGTGTAGCCCGCGATCGCCAGCGGAGCGGACCCGAGACAGACGACCGTTGCGACCGCCACCCCGATCAACGGCACGGACTGGAAGTACGCCGTCGTATAGACGGCCGTCCCCACGCCGGTGAGGAGGATGCGCCGTCCGGCGCCCTTGCCGCGAGGGATCCGCTGGAGTTCCCCCGTCAGCGCCGTCAGGCCCAGCAGCACCAGCCCTCCGAGGAAGACCCTCAGCGCTGAGATCGCGGGCCACGACATGCCGCTGTTCGCCGCGACGATCGCCCCAGCCACCCCGGTGCCCCCGAACAGGGTGGCGCTCATCACCACCAACAGGAAGCCGCGCGTCACGCGCGGATCGTAGCGCGTTTCGGGCCTTGCCAGCAGACGTCAACCACGCTGCAAGCGGCCCGGGCCACGGTGTGGTCACCACCCCGCAAGACGACACCGAAAGGTCGAAGCCATGACACTCCTCCACGACTACGGCTGGCGCGGCTGCCTCGTGCTCGCCGGCGTACTCCTCATCGCCGGCGGCCGGATGCACCCGAGCGCCGACGCCGAGGACCCGCTCCGCCAGGAGCTCGCCACCATGACCGCCGACGAGCGCTGGGTGCCCGGGCACAGCCTGATCCTGGCCGCCATCGTGCTGCTGGCCGCCGGTTTGTGGACGCTGTACCGCACCCGGGCCTGGGCCGGGATCGCTCGCCCGCTGCTGGTTGGCGCGATCGCGTTCTCGCTGTACGCCGTCGAGGCCGCCGCCCACCTGCTCGCCTTCGTTGACGCCGAGGCGCTCGCGAACGGCGAGTCCGCGCCCGTCGCCTTCGCCCACCTGGGCCTCGGGATGGTGCTCTACCCGATCTCCGGGTGGGCGCTGGTCTACCTCGCCTGGGGCATGGGCCGGGCAGGCGGGCCGCGCCGCGCGATCTCCGTGGTCGGGATCGTCGCGGGGCTCTTGCACGCGTTCTCCGTGCCTGTCGCCCTGATGCTGCCGGACACCGAGCTGGGCTGGATGTTCGCCTCCGCCGCGATCCTGATGGCCGTCTGGTCGGCCCTGGTCGGCCTGGCCGGCGCCCCCACCCGCCGAGTCGGCGCATCTGTGCACGAGGATCACGCCGAGTCGGCGCATCTGTGCACGTGAAACACGCCGAGTCGGCGCAACTGTGCACCTGAGGCACGCCGAGTCGG
>JBDHZS010000119.1:0-11438 GCA_039812025.1 Nocardioides sp.
CTTGACCAGTGAGGTCAACGCACCGTTCTCGATCCTCGTCGCATAGTCGACGTGGCCCTCGGCGAGCACCGTCATGTCCGGGTCGGCGTCCGGCGGGAGGCACGCCTGGCCGTCGGCCGCGGCGGCCTGGGCCGCCTCGTCGAGCGCCAGCGCGGCGTCGTCCACCGCGGGCGTGCCCTCGTCCGCGGCGTCTCCGTCACCGGAGCCGCCGTCGCCGGAGCCGCCGCCCGCGCCACCTCCGCCAGCACCACAACCGGAACCCGACGCCGCCGCGTCGCCGACCCCGACGGTCAGCACCGAGGAGTCGCTGACGCGGGCGCCGCTCGCGAGGGTGGTGGCGCGGGTGAAGTGCAGGCAGTAGGTGCCCGGCGCGGAGAAGGCCCAGGAGCCGTGCGCGTGGGTGAGCTTGGGGATCGTGAACCGGTCGGGCAGCCCGTCGGCGGAGTTGAAGAGCACCCGCGGCGCCCCGAACGCGCCGGACTCGAAGAGCGCGAACCGGCCCGGTCCGGTCACCTTGGTCAGCGCCCAGTCGACCCCGGTGCGAGTCGCCGACGGCGCCATCGCCTCGGTCGACCAGCCCGGCCAGAGCAGGCCCGAGCGCTGGGTCTGCGGCAGCATCCAGGTGGTCGAGCCGGCCGGGCCCAGGAACCTGTACCCGTCGGCCGCGGGCACCGTCGTACGCGCCGCATCCTTGACCCAGAACCGCACCCCGCTCACGTCGCGGTAGACCGGGGCGCCCTTGGTCGAGTCCTTGACCGAGGTGGTGAGCTTGCTGCCGGCCAGGCGGCTGGCGATGTCGACGTGGCCGTCGCCGAGGACGATCGCGGACGGGTTGCTCGGGTCGCTGGGGTTGCTCGGGTCGCTGGGGTCTGTCGGGTTCGAGGGGTCGCTCGGGTCCGGATCGCTCGGATCGCCGGGATCCGGGTCCTTGGGATCGCTCGGCGGCTTGGGCGGCGTGGCGTTGTTCTTCGCGCACTTCGCCGGGTCGACCTCGCCGGGCTTGGCGTTGCCGACGGCGATCGCGAGCGTCGCGGAGTCGCCGGCCGCCGTACCGTCCGAGAGCCTGGTCGAGCGGCTGAAGCCCAGGCAGTAGACACCCTGCCCGGTGAAGGCCCAGGAGCCGTGGGCGTGGGTCAGCTTGGGGATCGTGAACTGGCGGGCGCCCTTCGGCCGGGTGCTGAAGAGGACGCGCGGGTTGCCGAAGGTGTCGGTGTCGTAGAGGAGGAAGTGGCCCGGCCGCTTGGTGCCCTTCAGGCCCTTGACGGAGTCCAGGCGCCACCGTACGCCGCTCTTGAGCTTGCCGGGAGCGATCAGCTCGGTGGACCAGCCCGGCCACAACAGCTTGGGGTCCTGGGTCTGCGGTAGCAGCCAGATGCTGCTGCCGGGCTTGCCCAGGAAGCCGAATCGCTCCTCGTTCGGGACCTTCGTCTTCGAGCCCGGCTTCGCGTGGAAGACTACCTTCGACAGCTTCCGGTAGACCGGCTTGCTCCCGGTGTCGTCCTTGACACGCGTGATCAGCTTGCGGCCCTTGATCAAGCTCGCGACGTCCACGTGGCCCTTGGCGAGGACCTTGATCTTCTTGTTCGGCGGCGGGTCTGGATCTGGATCGGGATCCGGGTCGGGGTCGGGGTCCGGGTCGGGGTCCGGATCAGGATCCGGGTCGGGGTCGGGCTCGAAGTCCCCGCAGCCCTCGATCGGCCCGACGCAGATCCGGTAGTCGGCCGGGGCGCTTGTGACGGGCGCGCCGGTCGCCGCCCGGGTGCCGGCGGCCTGGGCGGTGATCGTGTAGAGGCCGGGGGCGGTGAAGGCCCAGTTCGCGTGGGCGTGGACCTTGGTCCGGATCTGCCCGATGCCGTCCGGCGCGTCGTCCGCGGTGTTGAGGAAGATCTCCTGGACCTCCCCGAACGACCCGGTCGACCAGAGGTAGGCCTCCCCCGGACCGGTCACCTCGGTGAACCGAACGTCGACCACATTGCCCGCGAGCGCGCCGTTGGCGAGGCGCTCGGTGTTCCAGCCCGGCCAGGGGATCTCGTGCTGACGGTTGCCGGTCTGGTCGGAGAGCCAGAGCTCCTGCCCCGGGGCGAAGAACGGCGAGCCGGTCCCACTCCACGTCGTACGCGCCGCGTCCGTGAAGTGCATGACGACGTCCGCCGGATCGATGAAGTCGTAGCCGGTCTGGTTGTAGATCCGTGTGTCGTCCTTGAGGCTGAGCCGCAGCGCCCCGTCGTCGGGCTGCGTCAGGTCGGCGGTGACCTCGAAGGCGTCGATGTGCCCGTGGTCGAGGATGCGGGTCGCGTCGGCGGCCTGCGCCGGTACGACGAGGCTCACGCCCGCCGCAACCACCACGAGCGCGAGCGCGGCCCGCACCAGGGCCGCCCCTGCCCGAGTCGAACGACACTCCCGGGCACGCGCTTCGGCATCGGCGAGTCGGTGGACCACGGCGTACTCTCTCTAGCCAGGTATTGAGAACGACTCTCACTATAACCCGCCCATCTCCCCGCCCCCACTTGAGGTAGTCCCCAACGTTCCGCAGGGTTTACGCACCAGTAACTCCTGCAGAACTTTGGGGACTACCCCTCCCGGCGGTGAGAATGGTTCCTGATATCTTCGGGCGGCAGGCACGAGAGCGGAGGCAGGATGGACCCGGAGCAGCGCGAGGCGGTCGCCGGAGTGTGGGCGCTGGGCGACTATGCGCAGGTCGCCGCGCGGCTCGCACCGGCGGCGCAGGCGCTCGCCGAACGACTCGGCGACGGGCACGGTCGCCGCGCGCTCGACGTCGCGACCGGCACCGGATCGGTGGCTCGCGCCCTCGCGTCCCGCGGCTGGGCGGTGAGCGCGAGCGACCTCTGCGCACCGCTCCTCGGGGTCGCGAGCAGGACCGCGCGCAGCGACGGTCTCGTCATCGACTGGCGCGAGGGCTCGCTGGAGGACGCCCCGTTCGCGGACGAGACGTTCGCGGCGACGACGTCGTCGTTCGGGCTGATCTTCGCGCCCGACCCGGACGCGGCCCTCGCCGAGCTGCGCCGCTGCCTGCGCCCGGGTGGCACGCTCGCCTTCACCGCGTGGACCCCGGGCGGCTACATGGGCGCGATGACCGCGGCGATGGGCGAGTTCCTGCCGGGCGGGCCCGAGGCCGTGATGGGGCCGATCGCGTGGGGCGACCCGACGACCGTCCGGGCTCGGCTGCGGCCGTCGTACGGCGAGATCGACCTCTCGACACACACCCTGCCGTGGAGGTTCGAGAGCCCGGAGGCGGCGGTCGACTTCTACTTCACGAACTCGCCGGGGCACCTCGCCGCCGCGCGGGCCGCGGGCGATCGTCTGGAGCCGATGAAGGAGGCGGTACGGCGCCACCTGGCGTCGTACCCGAGCGTCTCCGGCCGCGTGCGGATCGAGGCCGAGTATCTACTGGTGACCGCGAGGCGATCGGGCTAGGACGCCCCTTCGCGGCTGTGCTGGTAGGCGTCGAGGAAGACGTGCGCCACATGCTCGTCCGTGAGCCGGTAGCGCACCAGTCGACCCTCGCGGTCCGCCGTCACCAGGCCGGCGGCGCGCAGGGTCCGCAGATGCTGGGAGGCCAGCGGCTGGGAGATCCCCAGCTCCTCGACGAACTCGGTGACCGTGTGGCTGCGCACGGTCAGCAGGTGCACCATCGCCGCGCGGACCGGCGAGGCGAGCGCGCCGAACAACCCGGTGACGGCGCTGTAGCGCCGCTCCAGCTCGTCGCGACGCCCCACCCCACCGTCACCGGCAGGGGCGTCACCGGCGGACATTCCGCCGGCGGGCGGGGGGCTCGACACGTGGCCGATCCTGCTGGATGCGGGACCGCGCTTCAAGCCTGCCGCGCGGCCCCCGCTCGGCGCTCGTCCGCGCAGCGCACTCAGTGCTCGTCGTAGTGGTCGCCGTGCGCGGCGTGCCGGTGATCGCCGTGCAGGTAGTCCACGTGGTCGCCGTGGGCGACGGACTCATGGCCGCAGTCCTCGCCGTGGGCGTGGTCGTCATGGGCGCCGGCGACGACGTGGAGGTCGGCGTCGTGCTCGTCGTAGTGACCCTCGTGGGCGTGGTGGAGGTGGCCGTCGTGCAGGTAGTCGACGTGGCCGTCGTGCTCGACCGCGACGTGGCCGCAGTCCGGGCTGTGGGTGTGGTCGTGCTCCTCGTGTACGGCGTGCGTGCTCATCTTGGTCCTCACGTGCTCGGAGTTGTGGTCGCGGCGCCTGTCGCACCGCCGTACATAATCATATGCGCATGTGTTTATGTTTCCGAATCCACGCCCCTCCGAGTCGGCGCAAACGTGCACGCGAAACACGCCGAGTCGGCTCGTAAGTGCACGGTTATCCACAGCCAGGGACCTTACCCTGTGGATAACGTGCAACTTTGCGCCGACTCGGCGTCGTACAGGTGCACAGATGCGCCGACTCGGTATCAGGGTGGCGAGCCACCGGTCCTGATAGGTATGCCGACGTCGGAGGTGCTGACCACCTTCTGCCTGACGTCCCTGGTGCTGCTCATCGTGCCGGGGCCGTCGGTCGTCTATGCCGTCACGCGCACCGTCGAGCACGGGCGGGCGGCCGGGATGTGGTCGGTGCTCGGCCTGGAGTCGGGCCTCCTCATCCACGTGCTGGCCGCGGCGGGCGGGATCGCCGCGGTGGTCGCATCGTCCGCCGGCGCGATGACCGTGCTGCGGGTCGGGGGCGCCGCGTTCCTGATCGGGCTCGGAGCTCGCCAGTTGCTGCGACGGCCGGCTCCGGAGTCCGCCGGCACCGCGCGGGCGGGGCAGACCCGGGTCCGGATGTTCACCGACGGGCTGGTGGTCGACGTACTCAATCCGAAGACCTGCCTGTTCTTCGTGGCGTTCCTGCCCCAGTTCGTCGACCCGGCGCGCGGCTCGGTCGGGACCCAGACCCTCGTCCTGGGCGCCTGCGTCGTGGTGCTCGCGCTGGCGTGCGACACAGGCTATGCGCTGGCCGCGGGCAGCGTGTCCGCCCGGCTGCGGTCGGCGGCCGCGCACAACCGGGTGACGACTGTCGGCGGCTGGGTCTACGTTGGTCTTGGCACTGCGGCGCTGATCGCGTGAGCGCACAAAACCCCTGGTCAAGTTGGTATCTGGAAGCGGTCTGCCACCTCCACCTCATGCGTGACCAGTCGGCGCATCGCGGATGCGCTGCCAATCGAGGAGGCACAGGATGCAACACCAGAAGATCCGAGCGACCAGGGGAGCCGCCGTCCGTGCGGCGGCCGTCCTGGCGCTCGCCCTCGGGGGCATGACGATAACCAGCCCAAGTGCTCTGGCGGCCGACCAGCCCGGAGCCGCGGGTCTGCAGACCGGCGGTGCGGAGGAGTTCGGCGGGTACGTCGGCTACACCGGCTCGCCGGACGGGGTCGACCCCGCGGACATGAGCACCGGCGGCGCCGGCAGTGAGAAGCTCAAGAAGAAGAACCCGACGCTGGCGGATGCGGCCGAGGTGCGCGGTGTCGACGTCCCCGGCCAGAAGGCGAGGCAGCCCGAGGTGTCGGCGCCGGAGTTCACGCCGCCGACCGCCCCGGACGCCGCGTCTGTCGACGCCGTCCGCGAGGCACTGGCGGACAGCGACCGGGTCGGCGTCATCGTGATGACCGACGCTCGTCAGCGGTCGGAGGCAGGCCTCGCCGCCGAGCAGGTGCGCGCCCAGCGCGCGGCCATTGCGGACTCCCTCGACGAGCTCGACGAGGCGCTGGCGGGCACGGGCTCGCGCGTCGTCTCGACGCTCGAATCGGTCCCGTCCGCGGCGTACTCCATCACCGAGGACGGCCTCGACGCCCTGCTGGACAACCCAGACGTCGTCTCGATCGTCCTCGACGGCGAGGCGAGCTCGATGCTGGACAGCAGCACCGGTGTCATCGACTCCGACCTGCTCAACGCGGCCGGCGTGCGCGGCAACGGCTTCGAGGGCGGCCAGGGCCGCTACGCGGTGTCGATCATCGACTCGGGCGTCGACGGCGGCCACAACGCGTTCGCCGGCAAGATCGTGGCGCAGGGCTGCTGGGTGACCGACAGCTCCTGCCTGGGCGGCGTGAACGCGACGACCGCGGTGGGTTCCGGCGAGGAGTGCACCCACTCCAGCGACTGTGACCACGGCACGCACGTGGCCGGCATCGCCGCCGGCTCGCTCTACACCGGCGGGCACGAAGGCGTGGCCGACGGCGCCCAGCTCGTCGCGCTCAAGGTGGCGCAGGACAACCCGACGTCCACGCGGTGGACGGCGCAGTTCTCGTCGATCAACAGCGCGCTGCAGCACACGCTCAACCTGCGCAACGGCGCGCTGCCCCGGCTCGCGGCGGTCAACATGAGCATCGGCACCTCCACGACCTACGCCGCGGGCGACCCCGCCTGCAACGCGGTCAACCCGACCCTGGTCTCGCTGATGGGCCAGCTCCAGACCGCGGGGGTCGCGGTGATCGTCGCCGCGGGCAACGACGGCGCCACCAGCGCGATGAGCTTCCCCGGTTGCGCCACCAACGCGTACGCGATCGGCGCGACCAGCGACGCCGACGTCCCGGCGGGCTTCACCAACTCCAGCTCGGGCCTGAAGTGGTGGGCTCCAGGCGTCTCGATCACCGCGCCCGTCCCGACAGGGACGTCCAGCGGCACCAAGAACGGCACCTCGATGGCCGCCCCGCACGTGGCGGGCGCCTTCGCGCTGCTGCGCGAGTGCGTCGACGGCAACGGCGTCCCGATCACCAAGAACGCCGCGACCGGGCTGCTCGACGCGACGGGGGTCAACGTGACCCGCAACGGGGTGACCCGCAAGCGGATCAACGTCCTCGACGCGGCGACCAGCACGGTCAACAACAACGACTTCGCGGCCGCGGAGGCCATCCCCGCGTCCCCGGGAGCCGGGTTCCAGGACTTCGACTTCAACATCTGCTCCGACACCGAGCCCGGCGAGCCGGGTCCGTTCAGCCTGGACAACGGCGTGTGGTGGCGGTGGACGCCGGCGACCACCGGCACGGCGACGATCTCGACCAACGACGGCAGCTGGGCGACGACGTTCGACACGACCATGGCGGTCTACACCGGCGCCTCGTTGCCGACGCTGAACGTCGTGGCGTTCGACGACGACAGCGGCGATGGCTCCCGCAGCCTGGTGACGTTCCCGGTCAACGGCGGCACGACGTACCACATCAAGGTCGACGGCTTCGCCGCGCAGAACGGGCTGATCAACCTGAATGTGGCGCTCGGCGCTCCGCCGACCTGCTGGGGCGCGCCGGCGACGTACGTCGGCACGGCCGGTGACGACACGATCAACGGCGGTGCCGGCAACGACGTGATCATCGCCGGCGCCGGCAACGACACGATCAACACCCTGGGCGGCAACGACACGATCTGCGCCGGCGAGGGGGACGACGTGGTCAATGCCGGGGACGGCAACGACTCGGTCTTCGGCGGTGCCGGCATCGACACCATCGACGGCGGCACCGGGGACGACACCCTCCTCGGGAACGCCGGCGGCGGTGATGTCAACGACGTCGGGGACGTGATCAACGGCGGCGCGGGCAACGACCTCCTGGACGGCTGGGTCGGCGACGACCTGCTCGACGGAGGTCCCGGCAACGACCAGCTCCGCGGCGAGGAGGGCAACGACACGGTGCGCTACACCTCCGCGACCGGTGGCGTCACGGTGAACCTCGCGACGCAGACGGCGACCGGTGGGGCCGGCGACGACACCCTCACCGCGGTCGAGAACATCACCGGCTCGTCGTTCAAGGACACCCTGCTCGGCGACTCCGGGCCCAACACGATCCTCGGGGCCGGTGGCCATGACACCCTGCGGGGCGCCGGCGGGCTCGACGTGCTGCGGAGCGGCGGGGGCAACGACAAGGCGTACGGCGGGGGCGGGGACGACTCCCTCTTCGGCCAAGCCGGAAAGGACCAGCTGTTCGGCCAGGCCGGCAAGGACCACCACGACGGCGGGCCCGGCAAGGACCGCTGCAACGGCGGGCCCGGCAAGGACACCCAGATCCGCTGCGAGGTGCGGGTGAGCATCCCGTAGCGACCCACGGCACGCCTGCCGAACGCGCAGTTAGGTCCCGCCTCAGCCCGAGAACGGACGTAACTGCGCGTTCGGCACGTTCGGCGGCGCGCCCCGGAGAGCCAGCTCAGGCGAGGGCGGCCGGGAGGGTCTGGGTCCAGGCGTCCCGCAGCCGCGAGATCGCGACCGTGAAGACGCCGTCGATCATCAGCGTGTCCCCGACGGTGACCCCGAGGTAGGTGCAGGGAACGCCGACGGCGCCCGCCATGGCCACGAACGACGGACCCCACCGGGCCGGCACGGAGACCACGGCCCGCGCCGCGGACTCGGAGAAGAGCGTCACGAAGGGGTCGTCGCCGGGCAGGGTGACCACGGCACCCACGCCGTGGCGCAGCACGGACTCGGCCAGCCCCACGGCGAGCCCGCCGTCGGAGAGGTCGTGGGCCGAGCTCACCAACCGGGCGCGCGACGCGTCGATCAGCAGCCGGGCGAGCCGGCGCTCGGCGGCCAGGTCGACCTCCGGCGGCAGTCCCCCCAGATGTCCGTGTACAACGTGCGCCCACTCGGATCCGGACAGCTCCTCGCGCGTCTCGCCGAGGAGGTAGATCTCCTCGTTGCGCTCGACGAACCCGGTCGGGATCCGCCGCGTCACGTCGTCGGTGACGCCGAGCACGGCCACCACGGGCGTGGGCAGGATCGCGACGTCACCGGTCTGGTTGTAGAGGCTCACGTTGCCGCCGGTCACGGGGATCCCGAGCTCCAGGCAGCCGTCCTTGAGCCCGCGGCAGGCCTCGGCGAACTGCCACATCACCGCCGGGTCCTCCGGCGACCCGAAGTTGAGGCAGTCGCTGACCGCCAGCGGCGTGGCGCCGCCGGCCGCGACGTTGCGGTAGGCCTCGGCCAGCGCCAGCTGCGCGCCGGCGTAGGGGTCGAGCTTGGCGAACCGGCCGTTGCAGTCGGTCGCCAGCGCGACCCCCAGCCCGGTGTCGGCGTCGACCCGGATCATGCCCGAGTCGCTCGGCTGCGCGAGCACGGTGTCGCCGCGGACGTAGCGGTCGTACTGGTCGGTGATCCACGACTTGTCGGCGAGGTTGGGACTGGCCAGCAGCTTCAGCAGGGTCCTGCGCAGCGCCCGCCCACCTTCGGGCCGGTCCAGCCGCTCGGCGCCGTCGGCCTGCAGCGCGTCCTGCCAGTCGGGACGCGCCAGCGGCCGCTCATAGACGGGGCCGTCGTGGGCCACGGTCCGCGGCGGTACGTCGACCACCCGCTCCCCGTGCCAGTCGACCTCGAGCCGTCCGGTGTCGGTGACCTCACCGACCACGGTGGCCTCGACGTCCCACTTGGCGCAGATCTCCAGGAACCGCTCGACGTCGGCGGGCTCGGCGACCGCCATCATCCGCTCCTGGGACTCGCTCATCAGGATCATCTCGGGGGCGAGCGGCTCGCGCAGCGGCACGACGTCGAGGTCGACGCGCATGCCGCCGTCGCCGGCGCTCGCCAGCTCCGAGGTGGCGCACGACAGCCCCGCGCCGCCGAGGTCCTGGATGCCCGCGACCACGCCGGCCGCGAAGAGCTCCAGCGTGCACTCGATCAGCAGCTTCTCCATGAAGGGGTCGCCGACCTGGACGCTCGGCCGCTTCGCCGGGCCGCCCTCGGAGAAGGTCTCGCTCGCGAGCACCGACACCCCGCCGATGCCGTCGCCGCCGGTGCGGGCGCCGTACAGGATGACCTTGTTGCCCGCGCCGCTCGCCTTGGCCAGGTGCAGGTCCTCGTGACGCAGCACGCCG
Source organism: Nocardioides sp. (assembly GCA_039812025.1). Lineage (GTDB taxonomy): Bacteria > Actinomycetota > Actinomycetes > Propionibacteriales > Nocardioidaceae > Nocardioides. The sequence continues at coordinate 9,797 of JBDHZS010000119.1, forward strand.
ACGCACAACGCGTTGACCAGCGGGTTTCCCAGGTACGTCGGGTCGAAGACCGCCTCCCCGCCGATGTTGGGCAGGCCGAGGCAGTTGCCGTAGCCGCCGACGCCGGCGACGATCCCGGGCAGCACCCGGTGCGTGTCCGCCTCCTCCAGCGGGCCGAACCGCAACGGGTCCATGACGGCGACCGGGCGCGCGCCCATCGCCAGGATGTCGCGGACGATCCCGCCGACGCCGGTCGCGGCGCCCTGGTAAGGCTCGACGTACGACGGGTGGTTGTGCGACTCGATCTTGAAGGTGACCGCGTAGCCCTGGCCGATGTCGATGACGCCGGCGTTCTCGCCGATGCCGGCCAGCATCTTGCCGGCCGGCGTCTCCTGCGGGATCTCGCCGAACTGCTTGAGATGCACCTTGCTCGATTTGTAGGAGCAGTGCTCGCTCCACATCACCGAATACATCGCGAGCTCGCTGCTCGTGGGCCGGCGGCCGAGGATCTCGCGGATGCGCTCGTACTCGTCCTCCTTCAGCCCCAGGTCCGCCCACGGTTGCTCGCGGTAGGGGTCCTGCTCAGCGGTGGCCACGGTGTCGAGTTGCGCCCCTGTCACGCGCACAATCTACCGGCGCCCTGCATGGGGCCGGGCGGGCAGGGTCCGAATCACATATTTGTAGTTCTTTGTGACCCCTGTTGCTGGTGTGATTTATGAGGTTACTGTGCTTGGCGACCTCCTGCTTCCCCAAGGTTTCGGAGCCCCGTCATGGCCCCCCAGCCCTCTTCCCCGTCCCTTCGTCACGCGTCCTCATGGCCGTCCCGCCGGCCCACTCGGTCGGCTGCCGGCAGCCGTTCGGTACGTCGTACCGCAGCGTTGGCGGCGACCACCGCGGCGCTCGTCGTCGCCGGCCTCACGACGCTGGTCGCACCCGCCCAGGCCGCCAACCCGGTGACCCCGGGCAACTTCACCGGCCACGGATTCGACCAGTGCGAGGCTCCGTCGCAGGCCGCGATGGACACCTGGCGCAAGCACTCGCCGTTCTGGGCGGCCGGCATCTACATCTCCGGCGCGTCGCGCGGCTGCCGCGGCCAGGCGAACCTCACGCCGACCTGGGTGCGCAAGCAGCTCAACCGCGGCTGGCGGCTGCTGCCGATCACGCTCGGGCCGCAGGCGTCCTGCCACCCGAGCTTTCCGCGCTATGGCAACGACCCGACGATCAAGCCCGCGCGCGGCAAGAACGGCAACTACGGCAAGGCGCGCAAGCAGGGCCGCAAGGAGGCGCGTACGGCGGTCGCCGCCGCGCAGGCGCTCGGCATCGTGGAGCGCAGCACGCTCTGGTACGACCTCGAGGGCTTCGACCACACGAACACCGACTGTCGCGAGTCGGCGATGGCGTTCCTGAGCGGCTGGACCTACCAGCTCCACAAGCTCGACTACGTCTCGGGCGTCTACTCCAGCGCGGGCTCGGGCATCAAGGCGCTCGACGACATCCGGGTCAGCAGCCGGACCGACATCAACCTCCCCGACCGGATCTGGATCGCGCGTTGGGACGGCGTCGCCAACACCAGCACCTCCTACATCCGCTCCGACGGCTGGCTGCCGGGCAACCGGCTGAAGCAGTACCGCGGCGGCCACCTCGAGACGTGGGGCGGCGTCAC
>JBDHZS010000120.1:0-11373 GCA_039812025.1 Nocardioides sp.
TTCGCGCTCGCGCCCGACGACGGCACCGCGGCCGCCCGGGCGCGCGCCGCCGCCCAGCAGGCGATGGCCGACCAGGGCATCGGCGGCGCGCCGCTGAGCGTGCGGGTCAGCTGCACGCCGTACGCCGACTGTCACTCGGGCGGATCCGTGATCACGGTGCGCGTCGACTCCTCGGTCACGATCCCGCTGCTGCCGCCGGTCCTCGGCTCGGGGCGGCCGCAGTTCGCGCTGGACGCGACCCACACGGTGCCGATCGGCCAGTACGTCGAGATCTCGGGGGCGCCATGAGAGCCCGCGACGAGCGCGGCCAGGTGACGCTGCTGATCACCGGGTTCGTGGTCGTGCTGCTGATGGCGATGGTGGTCGTGGTGGACGCCAGCGCTGCCTATCTGCAGCGGCAGGGACTGAACACCCTTGCTGACGGAGCCGCGCTCGCCGGGGTGGACGCGGGGTCGCACGGCGAGTCGTTCTATGAGGGCGGGATCGGGGTGGAGCAGCTGCCGGTCTCGACCGCGGAGGCCCAGGCCGGGGTCGCGTCGTACCTGGGATCGGTCGGCGCGTCCGGCCGCTACCCCGGCCTGAGCTGGCAGGTCAACGTCGACGAGGCCGCCGGGCGGGTCGAGGTGCGGCTGCGGGCGCCGCTGGACCTGCCGCTCACCTTCCCCGGCTCGCCGCAGCGGGCGATGATCGGCGCCTCAGCCTCCGCGGTCGTCACCATCGAACGCGAGTGACGGATCGGCGACATCTTCGGGGGGCGTCGGTTTGTTTCGTGAACCAATGTCTAGTTATCTACTAGACATCATCCATAATGGTCACCCGCCTACCGATCAGAGAGGGCGTCATGAGCCTCACGTTCCACTGGTTCCTCCCCACCAACGGCGGCGACGGCCGCCAGGTCCTCGCCGGCGGCCACGGCGTGGCCGCGGGCCCGATGGGGCGGCCGGCCTCGCTCGCCTACCTGGGACAGATCGCGCGCAGCGCCGAGCAGCTGGGCTTCCAAGCCGCGCTCACCCCCACCGGCGCCTGGTGCGAGGACGCCTGGGTGAGCACCGCGATGCTCGCGGGCGTGTCGGAGAGGCTCAAGTTCCTCGTCGCCTTCCGCCCGGGACTGACCTCGCCGACGCTCGCGGCCCAGATGGCCACCACCTTCCAGAACATGTCCGGCGGCAGGCTGTTGCTCAACGTCGTCACGGGCGGCGAAGACGCCGAGCAGCGCCGCTACGGCGACTTCCTGGACAAGGACGGGCGCTACGCCCGCTGCGACGAGTTCCTCTCGATCGTGCGCCGGCTCTGGTCGGGCGAGACGGTCGACTTCCAAGGCGAGCACCTCCGCGTCGACGACGCTCGCCTCCAGCAGCTCCCCGAGCGGGTCCCGACGATCTACTTCGGCGGATCCTCGGCCGCCGCGGGCAAGGTCGCCGCCAGGCATGCGGACGTGTACCTGACCTGGGGGGAGCCCCCCGCGGCCGTCGCCGACAAGATCGAGTGGATCCGCAAGCTCGCCGCGGACGAGGGCCGCGAGGTCCGGTTCGGGATCCGCTTGCACACGATCAGCCGGGACACCTCCAAGGAGGCTTGGGCCGAGGCCGATCGGCTGCTCGCGAACATCGACGACGAGACGATCGCACGTGTCCAGTCCGGGTTGCGCAAGAGCGGCTCCGAGGGTCAGCGGCGGATGCTCGAACTCAACCAGGGCAAGCGCGACGGGCTGGAGGTCTACCCGAACCTGTGGGCCGGGATCGGTCTGGTCCGCGGCGGCGCGGGTACGGCGCTGGTCGGCAGCCACGAGGAGGTCGCCGAGCGCATCGAGGAATACCACAACCTCGGAATCGACGAGTTCATCCTCTCGGGCTATCCGCACCTCGAGGAGTCCTACTCGTTCGGCGAGGGCGTGCTGCCGATCCTGGCTGCCCGCGGCCTCTGGGCGAACCCCTCGCCCTCGACCTCGCCCTTCAGCGACTCCGTGCCGTTCGGAGCGGTCGCGTCGTGACACACACCCCCCGGGTGGCGGTCGTCGTCGGCAACCCCAAGGCGGACTCGCGCACCCTCGCCGCCGCGGTGCACCTCGCCCGCGAGCTCGCCGGCGAGCCGGACCTGGTCATCGACCTGGCCGAGCTCGGCGGCGCAGTCCTCGACCTCCGCGACGAACGCGTCTCCGGGCTCATCGAGCAGGTCGCGTCCTACGACGTCGTCGTCTTCGCGAGCCCGACCTACAAGGCGGCGCTCACGGGGCTGCTCAAGGCGTTCCTGGACCGGTTCCCCGGCAACGGGCTCCGCGACGTGATCGCCGTGCCGCTCATGCTCGGCGCGGGACCCGGCCACGCCCTCGCGGTCGATACCAGCCTGCGGCCGGTGCTCACCGAGCTCGGCGCGACCGTGCCGGTCCGTGGACTCTACGTGCTCGAGGCGACGTCGGCGGATCCGACCGCCTACGGCGACTGGCTGGAGACCGCGCGCCCCGTCGTACGCGCGCTGGCCGGACGCCGTACCCCGATGGCAGGAGTCCCGACATGACGATCGCACCGCCCTGCGGACTCCTGTCCGAGGAGCTCGACCACGCAACACTCCGCAAGGCGTTCAGCGCGTTCCCGAGCGGCGTCGTCGCCGTGACGGCCGAGGTGGACGGCGCGCCCGTCGGGATGGCGGCGAGCTCCTTCACCAGCGTCTCGCTCTCACCGCCGCTGGTCTCGTTCTGCATCGCCAAGCAGAGCTCGACCTGGCCCGTTCTCCGTCGCGCCCCGCGGCTCGGGGTGAGCGTGCTGGCCGATCACCACGACCGGGTCTGCCGGCAGTTGGCCGGCCCGTCCGCGCACCGGTTCGAGGACCTGGCCCTGCACCGGACGAACACCGGGTCCGTCCTGCTCGAGGACGCGGTGGTCGCCTTCGAAGCCAGCACCTACAACGAGATCCCCGCCGGCGACCACACGCTCGTGCTCCTGCGGCTGCACGCGGTCCGGCAGAGCGACCACGACGGATCGCCGCTGGTCTTCCACCGCTCCACCTTCGGCCGGCTGGCGGGAGTGGGTCGGCACCGTCAAGGCCCGGACGGACTGAGCACGATGAGGAAAGAGAGCAGCCGGTGACGAAGACGAGCAAGCAGCGACCGGCAGTCGTGGTGGCGGGCGCCGGAGCCGCCGGCACCCTGACCGCGCTGCACCTCGTCCGGGCCTCCGGTCGTCGTTCGACCCCGCTGGAGGTCCTGCTCCTCGACCCGGCCGACCGGTGGGGCCGAGGGCTGGCGTTCGGTACGCCGGAGGAGGCGCACCTCCTCAACGTGCCCGCGACCGGCATGAGCGCGCTGCCGGAGGATCCAGGGCACTTCGTCGCGTGGGCCAGCAGTCAGGGACAGTACGACCGGGACGGTCGTCGTACCCCATGCGACCCGAATGCGTTCCTCTCCCGGCGGTCCTTCGGTCTCTACCTCGACGACACGCTGTCGCACGAGCTCGCCGCCTCGGACGGGCTGGCCAGCGTCCGCCACCTCCGCGACGAGGCGACGAGCGTCATGCGGCGCGCGTCGGGGTGGGAGGTCCACGCCCGGTCCGGCCGCGTCCTCGACGCCGACGCGATCGTGGTGGCCACCGGGCTGCCGCAGGTCGGCTGGTCGTGGGCTCCCCAGTCGCTGCGGGAGTCCGCGTTCTTTGTCGCGGACCCGTGGGCGCCGGGGGCGCTCGACGTCGTACGACGGGACCACGCCGGCCCCTCCGACGTACTCGTGGTGGGCACCGGGCTGACCATGGTCGACGTGGTGCTGTCGCTCACCGGCACGGGCAACCGTCCGGACCGCCGGCTGCTCGCGATCTCGCGCTCGGGACGGCTGCCACGGGCGCATCTGGTTGCCCCCAAGCTGGCGGCGATCCCCGACATCACCGACTGGGGTTCGGGCCTCGGCGGGTTCATCGAGCGCGCCGAGCGTCACGTGCTCGAGGTGCAGGCCGCGACCGGTGACTGGCGACCGGCCGTGGACGGGCTGAGGTTCCGCGTGGCGGAGCTGTGGGCGCGACTCGACGAACGCGATCGGATCCGCTTCCTGCGGGACCACGCCGGCGCCTGGAACACACTGCGCCACCGGATGGCCCCGTCCAGCCGGACGCGGCTCGATGAGTTGATGGCGGCCGGTCAGCTGCACGTCGGGGCGGCGGAGGTGCTCCATACCGAGCCGTTGTCGCACGGCGGGCTGCGGGTGACGCTCTCCGACGGCTCGCGGCGTGAGGTCGGCTGGGTGGTGAACTGCACCGGTCCCCGCTCGGACGTGCGCGAGCTCGGCAATCCGCTCATCGACGACCTGCTCCGGGCCCGCACCGGGGGAGCGCTGGCGACCGTAACCACCGCGGGGATGGGGTTCCACACCGAGGGGGGACGGCTGGTCGACACGATCGGCACCACCGAAGCGCCGATCTGGACGCTGGCGTCGTTGCGGCGCGGTTAGCTGTACGAGTCCACCGCCGTACCCGAGATCCGCGGCCAGGCGCTGTCGGTCGCCACCTCCGTGCTCGACGCCGTGGCCCCGCCCCCACGCCATCTCGAGGATGGCCGTCTGGTCGACGGGCACCATCCGGTCGCCCGCCCGCGGGACCCCCTCGGCCTGCCGCTGTCCACAACCGCGGAAGCGGCAGCGGCGTACAACGCCGGACTCGAACGGGTCATGCGGCTGCAGTCCGGCGGTGAGGAGCTGATCCGGGAGGCCACCGCACTCGATCCCGACTTCGCCGTCGCCCACGCCGCACTGGCGATGCTCGGCCACGAAGCCGGCGCCGACGTGGACGTCCGCCGGCGCCTCGCCGCGGCCCGCACGGCGATCCGCAAGCGCGGCGACGCCCGTGAGTCGAGCCTCGTCGACGTCGTAGGGCGGCGGGTCGGCGACGTACGGCGCACCGGGGCGAAGGCGCTGATGCAGCACATCGCCACCCACCCGCGCGACGTGCTCGCGGTGTCGGCGGCGGTCCCGACGATCGCCTTCTCCGGGGTCACCGACGTCCAGCGCGAGGCGTGGGACCTGGTCGAGGGGCTCGCGCCGGCATACGGCGACCACTGGTGGTACATCTCCCTGCTCGCGTTCACGCGCCAGGACCAGGGCCGCTGGGACGAGGCCGGGCTGCTCGCGGAGAGCGCCCTGTCCTGCGAGCCGTCGTCGGGCCACGCGGTCCACGCGCTGACCCACGTGCTGTACGAGACCGGGCAGCACGAGTCCGGCCGCGTCTGGCTCGACCACTGGGTCGCCGAGAGCGGCCGCTCGGCCAGCCACCGCGCGCACTTCTCCTGGCACGCGGCGCTGCATGAGCTTGCGCTGGGCGACACGGAGGCTGTGAGACACCGGTACTATTCGCAGCTCTCGCCGCCCGCCGTCAGTGGCGTGCGGGCGCTGGTCGACTCGGCCTCGCTGCTCTGGCGGTGGCAGTTGACCACCTCGGCGTGGGACGCCGCGGCCTCGACGGCGGAGCCGGCCTTCCTGGGCGAGCAGCCACCGCCGCCCGTGGGACCGATCCTCGACGCCGTCGACGAGTCGCTGCTGGTCCGTCCGCAGACGCCGTTCATCGCGCTGCACGCCGCCGTGGCGCTGGCAGCCGCGGGGGACGTCTCGCGGCTGGAGAGGCTCCGGAGCCACTGCGCTGACGGCCCGATCATGGGGACGGTGGTGGCGCCCGTGTGCGACGCGCTGCTGGCTGCGTTGGGCGGGGAGCCGGCGACGGCCGCGGCGACGCTCGCCGACGTGCTGCCGGTGCTCGCCCGGGTTGGCGGTTCCGCGGCCCAGCGCGAGGTGATCGAGGAAGCGCTCCTCCATTTCCTGGTCAGCGCGGGCGATTCCGAGAAGGCCGTGCGCATCCTCGAGGGCAGGCTGGAGCGGCGGCCGAGTCTCCTGGACCGCCGACGGCTGGCAACCCTGGCCCAGCCCGACCTGGCTCTGAGCCGCCCGAGCGATTGACCCGTCAGCCGTCATGGTCTCGCGTCGGGCATGGAGATCTCGTGTTGCTGCTCCGTTCGCGCCGTCCGGGAACGGGCCGATATATATCCGCGCGTGCCTCCGATGGTGTTGACTGAGCCCTACTTCCGTCGGTGGGGTCTGGGGTGGACCCGGAAGGAGTTCGGGCATGGACGGGCAAACCAGCGGGGCACGCAAACCGGGAGCGCGGAAGCGACACAGGCAGGGCACGCCACCGGGGCGCATCCTCGGCGTGGTGGCCATCGTGCTGCTGATCGTCGGGATCGGATGGGGCGGGTGGGCCATGGTCGGCGCCGCCGACGATCCCTCCGGCGAGGACTCGACCTCCGCGGCCGGGGCTGCTGCCTCGGCCGATGCGCACGCCGAGCACGAGTCGGCGTCGGCGGCGCCGGCCGGGACGTCCGAGGCGGATTCGTCCTGGTCGGCGACGGAACCCGCGACCGAGGAGGCAGGGGAGACCGTCGGCTGCGACGAGACGGTCGCCGCTGCCCAGGAGGTCGTCGGCGCGGCGCGTACCGGCATCGACCACTGGAGTCGACACGTCCAGGCGTCGGTCGATTGGGGCGCGGGCCGGATCACGGAGGAGCGCAAGAAGGCGATCTGGAAGCGCACCCGTCTGGCCGGGCCGGGCGACCTGGAGCGATACGACGCCGCATTGGACTCCTACGCCCGGAGCGCCGGCGGATGTGAGGGCGCGCCCAAGACCGACCCATGTGCCCAGCGGTTGACCGCGCTCGAGACCAGCATGAGGGCCGGGTCGGGTGCCATGGGTGATTGGGAGCGGCATCAGGCCCACATGGCGTCGTATGCCGACGGCAACTTCGGAGCGGCCCACGCGAACGCGATGTGGAACAAGGCCAAGCGGGAGGCGCCGGTGAACATCGGCAAGTTCGCCGACGCCGAGGCCGTCCTCGTACGGGCGCCCAGCTGCGGTTGACCCGTGCACGTTTGCGCCGACTCGGCGTGTTTTTCGTGCATGTTTGCGCCGACTCGGCGTCTTCTTTGAGCCGACCCGGCGGGGTCTAGGCTGGGCCGGTGCGTCAGCAGCCCGAGCAGCAAGCTCCGCCCGTCCAGCGACTGAGGATCCGCTACGCGAAGCGGGGCCGGCTGAGGTTCACCTCCCACCGTGACTTCTCGCGCGCCTTCGAGCGGGCGATCCGCCGGGCCGACCTGCCGATGGCCTACTCCTCGGGCTTCAACCCGCACCCGCGGATCTCGTACGCCGGCGCCGCGCCGACCGGGGCGGCGAGCGAGGCGGAGTACCTCGAGATCGGCCTGGCCGAGGTCTGCGACCCCGCGGTGGTGCACTCGCTGCTCGCCGAGTCGCTGCCGGACGGACTCGACGTGCTCGCCGTGGTCGAGTCGCCCGGCGGCAGCCTGGCCGACAGGCTCCAGGCGAGCCACTGGCGGGTGTCGGTCAGAGACTCGGCCGAGGTGATCGAGCGCTCCGCCGCCGAGTTCCTCGCCGCCGAGGCGGTGCCCGTGCAGCGGATGACCAAGCGCGGCCTGCGCGACTTCGACGCGCGGGCGGCCGTGCTCTCGCTGAGGGTCCGGCCCGACGATCGCGGCGCCGGACTGGAGCTGGTGTTACGGCACCAGGAGCCCGCCGTACGACCCGACGACGTGCTGACCGGATTGGCCAGGTTCGCGGGCGTCGACCTTGACCCGGCGCCGCTGCTGACCCGGCTCACCCAGGGGCCGCTGGACCCGGACGGGGCGAGTGTGGGGGACCCCTTCGCCTGAGCGGCACGACCCGAAGCGCCGCCCTGACCTGCACAAACGTGGACGTGGCCGGGTCTTGTGCCCAAGTGTGCGATAATCGGGACCGATCGCGAGTGCGACCCCACTCGCACAATGCGATCCGGAGACGTTCTCGCCGTACTCGATGGGGTGCGGCACGGAGGACGGACGGTGCGGCACCCGACGCGACGCGGCCAATCCAGCCCGGCGACCGCGGCAGGTGCGCGACGTCCGGTCGTTCGACGCAGACGCGGAGGGTCGTCGCCGCCACCGACAGGCTTTGCGCCGTGCGCCCCGGCTCGAATGAGGGCGGGCGACGCCATACGCCACTCCGATGCGAGTGGATCGAGGAGCACCCATGCTCGATGAAACCACCGAGGGTCCGGCGACCCCGACCGAATCCGGCGCGGGGGAGACCACCGCCAAGGCGAAGAAGGCCCCCGCCAAGCGTCGTACGACGGCCAAGAAGGCCGCGGGCGACAAGACCGCGAAGGCCGCCGACTCGAAGAAGAAGGCGACTGACTCCAAGCCGGCCGATTCCGCGCCTGCCGAGTCGAAGCCGAAGGCCGCGAAGGCGAAGGCCCCCAAGAAGGCCGGGAAGGCTGAGCAGCCGGCCCCTGAGGGTGGCTCCGAGAAGCCTGCCGCGAAGGCCCCGGCGAAGAAGGCGCCCGCGAAGAAGGCGCCCGCCAAGAAGAAGCCCGCGAAGAGCGCCGCCCAAGCCGCCGACGCGCCGGCCGCGGCGCCGGCTGTGGTGTTCCAGGCGCCTGGCGAGGCGGAGGCCTCGCAGCAGGCTCCGGCGAAGCGGCGTCGTACCCGCAAGCCGGCCGACAGCGGCGACGAGGCATCCGCGGGCGGCGACGAGGCTGCCGAGAAGGCCCGGGCGAAGACCCCAGAGAAGTCCGAGGCGAAGTCGGGATCGAAGTCCCAGGCGAAGTCCGCCGGCAAGGCGCAGGAGAAGCCCCGGAAGAAGTCCGAGAAGCAGCCTGCCGGGGCTCCCGGCGGCGAGGGCGCGGAGGATCCGGAGGACTCGGGATCGACGAGCAGCTCGCGCCGGCGGCGTCGCCGCGGCGGCCGTCGCCGCCGCAAGACCTCGACCGGTGAGGATCAGGCCACCGAGGCTGCCACGGAGGAGGAGTCCGGCGGCAAGACGAAAGGGGCCGACGAGTCCGCCGCGGCCTCCGCCGCGCAGGAAGGCGGCTCGAGCTCGTCGCGCCGCCGGCGCCGGCGCCGCCGCTCCGGCGACTCGGCCACCGACGGCGGTGACGACCCGGAGAACACCGTCACCAAGGTCCGGAGCCGCCGCAGCGCCGAGGACCAGATCCAGTCCGTGACCGGGTCGACCCGGCTCGAGGCCAAGAAGCAGCGGCGCCGCGAGGGCCGCGAGGCCGGCCGCCGTCGGGCGCCGATCGTGAGCGAGGCGGAGTTCCTCGCCCGGCGCGAGTCCGTCGAGCGGACCATGGTGGTGCGCGAGGCCGCCGACCTGACGCAGATCGCGGTCCTGGAGGACAAGATCCTCGTCGAGCACTACGTCGCCCGCGAGTCGCAGACCTCCCTCATCGGCAACGTCTACCTCGGCCGCGTGCAGAACGTGCTGCCCTCGATGGAGGCGGCGTTCATCGACATCGGCAAGGGCCGCAACGCGGTGCTCTACGCCGGCGAGGTCAACTGGCAGGCGCTCGGCCACAAGGACGGCGAGCCGCGCAAGATCGAGTCGGTCCTCAAGTCCGGCCAGGGCGTCCTGGTGCAGGTCACCAAGGACCCGATCGGGCACAAGGGTGCGCGCCTGACCAGCCAGATCAGCCTCGCGGGGCGGTTCCTGGTCTACGTCCCGGACGGTACGACGAGCGGCATCTCCCGCAAGCTCCCCGACACAGAGCGCAACCGGCTCAAGACCCTGCTCAAGCAGATCGTGCCAGAGTCGGCCGGCGTGATCGTCCGGACCGCCGCCGAGGGCGCCGCCGAGGAGGAGCTCACCCGCGACGTCGAGCGGCTCAAGGCGCGCTGGGAGGACATCGAGAAGAAGGCCAAGGGCACCGCGCCGCGGCTGCTCTACGGCGAGCCGGACCTGACGCTCAAGGTGGTCCGCGACCTCTTCACCGAGGACTTCGCCAAGCTCGTCATCCAGGGCGACGAGGTGTGGGAGACGGTGCGGACGTACGTCGAGCACGTGGCCCCGGACCTCGTGGACCGGTTGGAGAAGTTCGAGCTCGATCCGGACAAGCCCGACGTGTTCGCCGTACACCGCATCGACGAGCAGATCCACAAGGCGCTCGATCGCAAGGTCTGGCTGCCCTCGGGCGGTTCGCTGATCTTCGACCGGACCGAGGCGATGACCGTCGTCGACGTCAACACCGGGAAGTTCACCGGCTCGGGCGGGAACCTCGAGGAGACGGTCACCAAGAACAACCTGGAGTCCGCCGAGGAGATCGTGCGCCAGCTCCGGCTGCGCGACATCGGCGGGATCATCGTCATCGACTTCATCGACATGGTGCTGGAGTCCAACCGCGACCTGGTGCTGCGACGGCTCGTGGAGTGTCTGAGCCGGGACCGCACGCGCCACCAGGTCGCCGAGGTCACCTCGCTGGGCCTGGTCCAGATGACCCGGAAGCGGATCGGCACCGGGCTTCTCGAGGCGTTCAGCCACACCTGCGAGGCGTGCTCCGGACGCGGGCTGCTCTTCGCCGACGAGCCCGTCGAGGCGCGCCGGGGCGAGGACGAGTCGCGCCGGTCGCGTCGTACCCGCACCAACGGCAACCGGTCGGGGAACGGATCCGGCTCCGGCCGGTCCGGGGCTCGCACGCCCACTCCCGAGGCGAAGGCGCCCTCGCCCCGGGACGTCGCTGCCATGGCGCGGCCCGAGCCTGTGGCGGAGCCTGCCATTGAGCCCGCCGCTGCGGCGGCCTCCGAGCCTGCCGCGGTGGTCGAGGCCGAAGCGGGCGGAGCCGAGGTGGAGGCGCCCCCCACCTCCGATCGGAAGTCCACCGCCTCCCGGCGGTCCAGGTCGAAGCAGACCTCCCGGGCTGAGAAGGCCGCGGCTCCCGCGGCACCGACGGCCGTGGCCGACGACGTACCCGAATCCGCTGCCGAGCCGGCCGACGCGCCGGGGTCGTCGACTCCTGACGTCGCACCTGAAGCGGACACTGCGCCGGTCGAGACCGCTGCGGCGGCGCCCGCCGACAAGGCGGCCCCCGAGGTAGCTACTGAGTCGGCCCCTGAACCGGCGCCTGGGCCCACGACGCGCGTCGTGACCCGGACCCGGCGGCGCGGCGCCAGCCGTCCGGCGGGACGCCCGGTGTCCGCGGCGTCCGAGGCCGCGGGGGAGTCCGTCGTACCGGCTCCCGCCGCGACCGCCAACGGCAGTGAGGTCGCTGAGCAGCCCGGGACTACGACCGTCACCCTCCACGTCCCGGTCAAGAAGCGCGGCTCCCGCAAGCGCTAGCCGGTGGGTCGCCTCGGTACGCCGGGGCGCAACTGCTGGGAACCGACGCTGCTCCGCGGGCCAATCAGCCCGAATTCTCAGCAGTTGCGGACGGTGCGGGAGGGTGCAGATGCTGAGGGGGTACGGCGACACGGCGGCGTTTTGGTACGGCGGGAGCGGGTCCGTACTATTGACCCTCGGCGTGTGGACCGCACGCCTCTCAACGCCGGCCCCCGCCGTCGCCCTTCCTGCGGCGCGACGGTGCGCGGCGGCT
>JBDHZS010000121.1:0-11300 GCA_039812025.1 Nocardioides sp.
GCTGCGCCATCACGCACCTCCCGCCTGGTCTGGCTACCTGTCGCTCCTCAGCGTCCGGTCCAGCAGCATCCGCACCGTCAGGTCCAGGACCTCCTGGTCGATTGCCGCCTGCCTGCCGCCGGCCGCCGGGTCACCGGGCGTGCCCGGCGGTACGGCGGTGTCGGCGGCAGATGGACCGATATCGACAGAGTAGCCGCGGCGGAGCAGCCCGGCGGTGATCCTTCCGGCGTGGCTCGCGATCCATTCCGATACCTCCGGCGACACCGGCAGCGCGGGAGTGCCGCCCGCGGGGCGGGTGTCGGGCACGAGCCATGGGAGCTGGAAGCCGAGCAGCCGGACCCGTTCCTCGGGCGGCACGAGGAGGCCGAGCGGGCCGTGTAGCCGCCGGGCGAGGTCGCTCGCCGTCACCGACGGTACGGCGCCGTTCGCCGTCAGGTCGGGAGCGGGCGTGCCGAGCAGGTCGCCGACGAGCGCCGGATCATCGGTGACGTGCACCGCGGCGGGGCCGATCCGGCGCCGCCACGCGCCGGCGATCGCGCTCAGCCGGAGCGCCGGCGGCAGCTCGTCCTTGGCGTGGACGTCGCCGATCCACTGCGACCAGGTGCCGCGGTTGCCCGTGAAGCTGCCGTCGCGCCAGACGTCGCCGAGCATCTGGGCCAGGGGCCGCGCCAGGATGATCACGAGCTGGGGGGTCTGTTCCGCGGGGCAGGGCGGGCGGCCCGCGGCGACCAGCTGACGTCGTACGGCGCGCACCAGGAGCGGATCGCCGTAGAGCCGGTAGCTCGGCGGCGCGGCGCGGAGCAGGAGCCGGCGGCGCACGGCGGCGCGGACCCGGGCGACGGTCCAGCGGGGCGGCAGCTCGAGCCCGCTGCGGGTCGCGAGGTCGTGGGCGAGCAGGCCGAGGCCGACGCGGAGGAGCTCGTTGACCGGCAGCGTGGCCGGGTCGACCGGCGGCGGCCCCCACCGTCGCTCGTTGCCGCCGACCAGGGTCAGGTCGCCCAGGCCGCGCGCGACCGCGTCGGCCGCGAGGATCCGGTGCACGAGCGGGAGCGTCGGGGGGCCGGCCAGGTTGACGCGCCGCAGGAACTCCAGCTGCTGAGCCCCGGGGAGCAGGTCGTCCGGGTCCCCTGGATTCGCTGAGCCGCGGGCGCTGTTCGAGCCCGTGAACTCGATCCAGGGCGTCGTACCGCCGCCGCGCAGGTGGTCGCGCCAGGCGGCGGCGCGGGCCGGGTCGGCGTGGATCCGGCGCTCGCCGGTGCGGGTCTTCACTGGCCGCTCACCTCCCCCGCAGCCGATGCAGCCGGTCGCGCATCACGGCGCGGAAGGCGAGGTCGGGGTCGGGGCGCCGGGCGGCCTCCCGGGTCATCGCCTCGGCCGCGGCGAGGGCCGGGCCGAGCAGCTCCTTGGAGCGCAGCCTGCGCGGGTTGGCGACCTTCACGTCGTCGCCGTGCGGCACCGGTCGCAGGTCGTCGACGTCGCCGACCACGTCGATGCCGCTGGCGGCGATCCACTCGATCCACTCCTCCGCGCGCTCCGCGACCCAGCCGAACTCGGCACGCGGCAGCAGCACCCGCGCGGAGCTCCGCTTGGCGAAGGCCTGCTGGGCGAGCAGGTCACGCACCAGCTTGTCGCTGCTGGCCTCGCGGCGGACCGGCCTGGTGATCTGCTTGTTCAGCCGTCGCACGACCTCCACCTCGGCGACGCCCAGCGACGCGTTGGCTCGCTCGCTGTCCACCGGCGCCCACGCCGGGTCGATCCCGAACACCTCGCAGAACCGGAGCCACAGCGTGTCGCCCGGCACCTTGGCGCCGTCTCGCGTACGCCGCTGCGGGACGGTCACCAGGTGGATCCGCTCGGCGGGGAGGCGCTCGCCCCACGCGGACAGCACGCCGGGCAGGTCCATCGCGCGGTGCATCCAGGTGCGGCCCTCGTGCATCCGGGTGATGAACTTGCGATAGCTCCATGGGCGGCCCTGCTTCACGCTTTCCTGCCACGCGGCCGGGATCTGGCGGGCGAGGTCGCGGGCGGAGAGGACGACGTGGATCTCGTGCCCGGCCAGGTCGGCGAAGGCCCGCTCGATCGCCTCCGGCGGCGCCGGCGCGAGGATCTCGTGGCTCAGGATCACGGAGCCGTCGAGCTTGCGGGCACGCCTGACGAACATGTCCCAGGCGTCCTTGGCATGGCCCTCCTCCCCGCCCCAGTCCTGGCCGAGCAGGTCGAGCGCCGCGCGGAACTGGAAGAAGTCCGCGTCCACGAAGCGCGAGCCCGACGGGAAGTGCACCCCGTGCCGGGCCAGTTGGCGGCCGTTGAGGGTGAGCCGGTGCTGGAGGTACGTCGTCCCCGTCTTCGGGGAGCCCACGTGGAGATAGACCCGACTCATAGAGGAGATTGTGCCGCACCGCCGCCGGTGACCGCCGGGGCCAGGGCGCGTACGACGGCCGACGGACTCGGCCGCCCGAGCCGCTCGGCCATCCAGACGCTGGTGGCGACCAGCGCGGGCAGGTCGACGCCGTGCTCGATCCCCAGCCCCGTGAGCATCCACACCAGGTCCTCCGTGGCGAGGTTCCCGGTGGCGCTCTTGGCGTAGGGGCAGCCGCCGAGGCCGCCCGCGCTGGCGTCGTACGTGGTGATCCCGGCCCTGAGCGCGGCGTAGGCGTTGGCGAGCGCCTGCCCGTAGGTGTCGTGGAAGTGCATCGCGAGCCGCTCGGGCCCGATCCCGGCCGCGGCGAAGGCGTCGACCAGCGCGACGACGTGGCCGGGGGTGGCCACCCCGATGGTGTCCCCGAGCGAGAGCTGGCCGGCGCCGAGGTCGAGCAGCCGCCGGCCCGCGTCGACGACCTGGTCGATGGGGACCGGCCCCTCCCAGGGGTCGCCGAAGCACATCGACAGGTAGGCGCGCACGTCCATGCCCGCATCGAGGGCGCGTCGTACTGTCGGCTCGAACATCGCGAACTGGCCGTCGAGGCCGCGGTTGAGGTTCTTCCGCGCGAAGGTCTCGGTGGCGCTGCCGAAGATCGCGACGTGGCGCAGGCCGAGCTCGAGGGCGCGATCCAGGCCCCGCTCGTTGGGGACCAGGACCGGGAGGCCCCTGCCGTCCTCGCCCAGGTCGCGCATCAGGTCGGCCGCGTCGGCGAGCTGGGGCACCCACTTGGGGTGGACGAAGCTCGTGGCCTCGACGATCGGGAGGCCAGCGGCGAGCAGGCGGCGTACGAACTCGGCCTTGACGTCGGTCTCGATGACGCCGTGCTCGTTCTGGAGCCCGTCGCGGGGGCCGACCTCGTAGATCGTGACGCGGCCGGGCAGCCCTGCCGCCGGGACGGGCATCGGCAGGCCGCTCATGAGCCCGGCTCCTCGTCGTCCGGCTCGACCCGGAAGAGCAGCGCCCCGAGCGCGACCTGCGCGCCGGGCGCGGCGGCCACGTGGGTGACGGTGCCGGCGAACGGCGCGGCGAGCGCGAGCTCCATCTTCATCGCCTCCAGGGTCCCCAGGGTCTCGCCCTCGGTCACGCGCCGGCCCACCTCGACCCGGCCGTCGAGCATCGTGCCCGGCATCGGCGCCAGCAGGGTGCCGTCGCCGGCCTCGGCGGCGTGGTCGCCGAAGACGTCCGGGCGCGCGAAGAGGTGCCGGTGGCCGCGGTGGACCACCTCGAGCTGGTGCCGATCGAGCGCGACGACGCCCTCGTGGCGGCGGCCGTCGACGGTGGCGATGACCCGGTACGCCGCGCCGACGGAGGTCTCGAACCGGGCGCGGGCGAGGGTGCGGACGTCGTGGCCTTGGATCCGTGCCTGCCGCGCGGTCTCCGAGGCATCGACCCGCACCGGGTCCGGGTCGCCGAGCTCCAGCAGCACCGGCGCCGGCGGGCCGCCGAGCCGCCAGCCGTCGGCGGCGAACGGGCCGTCCTGGGCGTCGGCCAGGGATTCGGCGTACGCCTTGGCGGCGAGGATCCGTGCGATCTCGGGCGACGGGGGCTCGAGCTCGTGCCGGTCGAGCCAGGCGGTGTCGATCGCGGCGTCGCGGAAGGCGTCGCCCGCGGCAAGGTCGCGCAGGAAGCCGGTGTTGGTGGTGAGCCCGAGGATCGCAGTGTCGTCCAGGGCGGCGACCAGCGCGCGGCGCGCGGCCTCGCGGGACGGGCCGCGCGCGATCACCTTGCCGAGCATCGGGTCGTAGGCGGTCGAGACGGCCTGGCCGGTCTCCAGCGCGGCGTCGACCCGGGCCCGCGCCGGCCAGCGCACCCCGGTCGCGGTGCCGGCCTGGGGCAGGAACCCGCCGTACGCGTCCTCGGCGTAGACCCGCGCCTCGATCGCGTGGCCGTCGATCTCCAGGTCGTCCTGGCCGAACGAGAGCGGCCGGCCCGCGGCGATCCGCAGCTGCTCGACGACCAGGTCGACGCCGCTGATCGCCTCGGTGACGGGGTGCTCGACCTGGAGCCGGGTGTTCATCTCCAGGAAGTAGAAGCTCCCTTCGCCCCCAGCCTCGTCGAACAGGAACTCGACGGTGCCGGCGTTGACGTAGCCCACGTGGCGGGCCAGGTCGACCGCGGCGGTTCGGATCCGGTGCGCCGTCGCCGGCGACAGCGTCGGCGCCGGGGCCTCCTCGAGCACCTTCTGGTGGCGCCGCTGCACCGAGCAGTCGCGCTCGAAGAGGTGGACGACGTGGCCGTGGGAGTCGGCCAGGACCTGCACCTCGATGTGGCGGCCGCGCTCGACGTACTTCTCGACCAGCAGGGTGTCGTCGCCGAAGGCCGCCTGGGACTCGCGCCTGGCGGCGGCGACCGCGTCGTCGTACCCGCCCCTGTCGCGGACGATCCGCATGCCCTTGCCGCCGCCTCCGGAGGCCGCCTTGACGAGGACCGGGTAGTCGAAGGTCGTCGGGTCCGCGGCTGCGTCATACGACGGCACGACGGGCACCCCGGCCGCCACCGCGACCTCGCGGGCGGTGTCCTTGCGGCCCATCAGCTCCATCGCCTCGGCGGACGGACCGACCAGCACCAGGCCCGCATCGGCGACCGCGCGGGCGAACTCGGCGCGTTCGGAGAGGAAGCCGTAGCCGGGGTGGACGAAGCCCGCCCCGGCCGCGACGCCCGCGGCCACGACCTCGTCGATGTCGAGGTAGCTGCCGACCCGCACCGCGTCGTCGGCGGCGCGCACGTGCGGGGCGGCCGTGTCGGCGTCGGTGTAGGTCACGACGCTCCCCCAGCCGAGCGAGCGGCACGCATCGATGACCCGCAGCGCGATCTCGCCACGGTTGGCGATCAGGACGGTTCTAGTGGCATTCACGGGGCTCACATCCGGAAGACGCCGTAGGACGGCTCGGGGATCGGGGCGCGGGCGGCGACGGCGAGGCCCATGCCGAGCACGCGCCGGGTCTCGGCGGGGTCGATGATGCCGTCGTCCCACAGCCGCGCGGTCGAGTAGTAGGGCGATCCCTGGTGCTCGTACTGGTCGCGGATCGGCGCCTTGAACGCGGCCTCCTCCTCGGCGCTCCACTCGCCCCCGGAGGCCTCGATGCCGTCGCGTCGTACCGTCGCCAGCACGCCCGCCGCCTGGTCGCCGCCCATCACCGAGATCCGGGCGTTGGGCCACATCCACAGGAAGCGCGGGTCGTAGGCGCGCCCGCACATGCCGTAGTTGCCGGCGCCGAACGAGCCGCCGATGACCACGGTGAACTTGGGCACGACGCTGCACGCGACCGCGGTGACCAGCTTGGCGCCGTCGCGGGCGATGCCGCGGTTCTCGTACTCGCGGCCGACCATGAAGCCGGTGATGTTCTGCAAGAAGACCAGCGGGATCCTGCGCTGGTTGCACAGCTCGACGAAGTGGGCGCCCTTGAGCGCGGACTCGCTGAAGAGGATGCCGTTGTTGGCGACGATGCCGACCTCGTGGCCCCAGATCCGGGCGAAGCCGCAGACCAGCGTGTCGCCGTAGAGCCGCTTGAACTCGTGGAGCCGCGAGCCGTCGACGATGCGGCGGATCACGTCGCGGACGTCGTACGGCGTCCTGGTGTCCGCCGGCACCACGTCGTAGAGGGACTCCGGGGGCTCGTGGGGCTCCTCCGGGGTTTCCTCCTGCGGCGGCTGCTGTCGCGGGAGCGTCTCGACGATCGAGCGCAGGATCGCAAGCGCCTGGGCGTCGTCGGCGGCGAGGTGGTCGACGACCCCGGAGGTGCGGGCGTGGACGTCGCCGCCGCCGAGCTCCTCGGCCGTGACCACCTCGCCGGTGGCGGCCTTCACCAGCGGCGGGCCGCCCAGGAAGATCGTGCCCTGGTCCTTGACGATCACGGTCTCGTCGCTCATCGCGGGGACGTAGGCGCCGCCCGCGGTGCACGAGCCGAGGACGGCGGCGAGCTGCGGGATGCCGCGCGCGGAGAGGTTGGCCTGGTTGAAGAAGATCCGGCCGAAGTGCTCGCGGTCGGGGAAGACCTCGTCCTGCATCGGCAGGAACGCGCCGCCGGAGTCGACCAGGTAGAGGCACGGGAGGAGGTTCTCGTGTGCGACCGTCTGCGCGCGGAGGTGCTTCTTGACCGTGATCGGGTAGTAGGTGCCGCCCTTCACCGTGGCGTCGTTGGCGACGACCATGACCTCGCGGCCATGGACCCGGCCGATGCCGGTCACGATCGAGCCGGAGGGGACGGCGTTGACGTCGGCGTCGTCGCGGCCGTACATGCCGTACGCCGCCAGCGGGCTCAGCTCCAGGAACGGGCTGCCGGGGTCGAGCAGCCGGTCGATCCGGTCGCGGACCAGCAGCTTGCCCCGCTTGAGATGCTTGGCGCGCGCTGACTCGGAGCCGCCGCGCCGGACCACCTCCAGGCGCTCCCGCAACTCCTGGACCAGGTCCGCGAGGCCGTGCTCCTGCTCTGCCACGCCCCTAGGTTAGCGACCGTTAACCACTCCGCGCCACCCTCGGCCGCCGACGCGGCCGGCCGGGCCCGCCCCCGAGGTGAACGTTCGCTAACCTGCGCCGTGTGGGCAGGCGCGAGGAGATCCTGGACCGGGCGGCGGAACTGTTCGCGGCCCGGGGCTTCCACGGCGTCTCGGTGACGGACATCGGGGCAGCCTGCGGGGTCTCCGGCCCGGCGCTCTACAAGCACTTCGCCGGCAAGGAGGCGATCCTCGCCGAGATGCTGACCTCGATCAGCGAGCGGCTGCTGGCGGTCGGCCGGGAACGGGTCGCCGGGGCGGCCAACCCCACCGCCGCCGTCGCCTCTCTGGTGGAGTGGCACGTGGAGTTCGCGCTGCAGCATCGGCCGCTGATCGTCGTACAGGATCGGGACTGGACCTCGCTCCCCTCCGACGCGCGCGAGCGGGTGCGCGGGCTGCAGCTGGAGTATGTCGACGTGTGGGCCTCCTGCCTGCGTTCGCTGCATCCTGGGCTCGGGCTCGACCGGGCGCGGGCGATGGCGCACGCGGCATTCGGGCTGATCAACTCCACGCCCCGCAGCTCGCTGCTACCCGACGAGGAGATGTTCTCCCTGCTGCGAGGCATGGCCCTCGCCGCCCTGGCCCCCGCCGAGTAGACCTGCCCACCCCTCCTGCCCCTCGCGCCTCCGCTTCATCAAGTTATGCAGGCGGAGTGGCACTCTGCACGGCGTACCCACCCCGAGAAGTGCGAGTTCACCTGGATACCTAGCCGAAGCGACAAGCCCGGGCCGAGTCGGTGCGCGAGTACGACGGGAAGCGTGTGCCTGAGCATCCGCCAGGCGAGTGCATGCGCCCACACTTCCGGGCCGGGCGGCCCTACCAGAGGTGGTCGATGGAACCGTGGGGATCGTCGAGGAGCTCGAGCATCCGGGCGGCTCGGACGGCGGCGTCAAGGGCGACGTCGAGGTCGGCCGCCCGCGGATCGGGCTCCCCGGGGCTGGAGCCGGGATCGGGCGGCAGCGCGAGCGCGTGTACGCCGGCCAGCAGCTCCTCGCGCCCGACACCGCGGACGTGCAGCAGCACGAAGGGGTCGGCGTCGATCAGCCAGCCGAGCTGGTACCCGACGGCGAGCGCGTGCGGGCACGGCTCGAGCCAGTCGGGGCAGCCGCAGGCGCCGCCGAACTCGCCGCCGTACGGGAGCAGCTCCACCCCCGCCTCCTCGAGCTCCTCGGCCAGCCGATGCGGCAGGTCGCCCGCGAGCAGCCCGGCGACCCGGCCGGACTCGGCGGCGACCACCTCGGCCACCGCGTCGACCTGCCCGCGGTCGAGCACGGGCAGCGTGACCCGGACCGGCCACAGGTCGCCGTCGGCGGTCACCGCGGCGACGAACTCACCGGACGACACCGAGATCGACCCGATGCCGCCGGATCGGGCCAGCGCGCGGCCGCGCTTCAGCTCCTGCTGGCCGAGCGCCCACTCCTCCAGCGCCCGCACCCAGGCCTTGCCCCACCAGGTGCCGGCCCGGACGACGCCGCGTCGGGCCGCCAGCCGGGGGTGGGTGAGCGTGCTCAAGGTCGAAGCTCCACCAGCTCGCTGAGCTCGTCGTCGGACAGCTCGGTGAGCGCGGCCTCGCCGGAGGCGAGTACGGCGTCGGCGAGGGCTCGCTTGCGGGTGAGCAGCAGGGCGACCCGCTCTTCGACGGTGCCCTGGGTGACGAGCCGGTGCACCTGGACGGGCTTGGTCTGGCCGATCCGGTGGGCCCGGTCGGTCGCCTGGTCCTCGACGGCCGGGTTCCACCAGCGGTCGACGTGGATCACGTGGTCGGCGGCGGTCAGGTTGAGCCCGGTGCCGCCCGCCTTGAGCGACAGCACGAAGACCGGCACCTCGCCCGCCTGGAACTCGCGGACCATCTCCTCGCGCGCCGCCACCGACGTCTGCCCGTGCAGGAAGCGATGCCCGATCCCGGAGGCGGCCAGGTGTCGTTCGAGGAGACGCCCCATGGCGACGTACTGGGTGAAGATCAGCGCGGCACCGCCCTCGGCGAGGATCGTGGCGAGCAGTTCGTCGAGGACGTCGAGCTTCTCCGAGCGGCCGCGGAGCCGGGGGTGGGCCTGCTTGAGGAACTGCGCCGGGTGGTTGCAGATCTGCTTCAGGCCGGTGAGCATCGCGAGCACCAGCCCCCGGCGCGTCTCGCGGTCGGCCTTGCGGATCCGCTCCATCGTGTCGCGGACGAACGCCTCGTAGAGCACCACCTGCTCCTTCGTCAGCGACAGCAGGTGGTCGGTCTCGGTCTTGGGCGGCAGCTCGGGCGCGATGCCGGGATCGGACTTGTGGCGACGGAGCAGGAACGGCGAGATGAGATCCGCGAACTGCCTGGTCAGCGCCGGATCGACCGCCGCCTCGATCTGCGCGGCCCAACGCTTGCGGAAGGCGTTGCGGCTGCCGAGCAGGCCCGGGATCGCCCAGTCGAGGATCGCCCAGAGCTCGGTCAGGTTGTTCTCGACGGGGGTGCCGGTGAGCGCGACGCGGGCGCGGCTCTCGATCGTGCGCAGCGCGCGGGCGGTCGAGGACGCGGGGTTCTTGACGTGCTGGGCCTCGTCGGCGACGACCAGGTCCCACTCGACGGCGCGGAGGTCCTCGGCCGAGGTCCGCATCGTGCCGTACGTCGTGAGCACGAAGCCGTCGCGGACCCCGGTCAGGTCGCGCCGGCTGCCGTGGAAGCGTCGTACGGCGAGGCCCGGGGCGAACCTCCGGATCTCGGCCTCCCAGTTGCCGAGCAGGGAGGTCGGGCAGACGACGAGCGTCGGGCCGCCCGGTCCGGCCTCGGCGCGGTGCAGATGGAGCGCGATCAGCGTGATCGTCTTGCCGAGCCCCATGTCGTCGGCGAGGCAGGCGCCGAGGCCGAGGCCGGTGAGCTCGGCGAGCCAGGTGAGGCCCTGGCGCTGGTAGCCGCGCAGGGTCGCCTCCAGCCCGTCCGGGACCGGGACCGGCTCGCGGGAGGTGGCCGCCTGGAGCCGGTCGCGGACCTTCATCAGGCTCGCGCCGACGATGACCTCGGCGGGGGCGTCGTCGAGCTCGACGGTGCCGGTGAGCGCGGCGGCGATCGCCTGGGCGCCGCTGGCCCGGCGGAGCACCCGTTGCCGGGCGCGCTTGGCGACCGCCGGCGGGACGACCATCCAGTTGCCACGCAGCTTGAGCAGCGGCGAGGCGGCCTTGGCGAGCTGGTCCATCTCCGCGGACGTGAGCTCCTCGCCGTGCAGTGCGACCTGCCACTTGAAGGCGAAGACCGCCTCCTGGGTGAGCAGGCCGGTCTGGAGCGGCTCGGCGAACCCGTCGCCTGCTGCCGGTGCCCGGTCGAGCACGGCGCGGGTGGTCAGGTCGCGGCCGAGCGAGCGCGGCCAGAGCACGTCGATGCCGAGCCGGTCGAGTGCCTCCACGCCCTCGGCGAGCAGGCTCTCCAGCTCCAGCCCGTCCAGGGTGATCTCGTCGGGCACCCGCAGCTCCTGGAGCCGGTCGAGCACCGGCCACGCCTCGGCGGCGGCGCGCAGCGCGATGCTCGCGTGGACCCGGGCGCGGCTGCCGAAGCCGTGCGTCGCCGCCGGTTCGGTGTAGAGCACCGCCGCGTCGCACAGGTGCAGCGGGTCACGCTCGTCGTGGATCTGGAGCACGAGCCGGACGGTGTCCGCGAGGAGCTCCTGCTCGCTCGCCTCGACCCGGATCGCGATCGTCACCAGGTGCGGGAGGTCGGCGTCGTCGGGGTCCTGTGCCCGGGCGAGCCGCGTGCGTACGGCGCCTGGGAAGCCCTCCTTGTCGCCGCCGGCTCCGCCTCCGGGCAGCGTCGACTCGTGCGGCGCGGTCCTGGGCAGCGCGTCGGCGACGGCGTCGAGGATCGCCGCGCACTCAGCGACCGGGGACTCGGGGCCCGCGAGCCGTCGGACCTGCTGCTCCTCGTCCGGCCGCAGCGGCGCGGCGCGCCAGTGGCCGTCGGCGGGCTCGAGGTCGCCCGCGGCCACCCGGCGCATGCCGAGCAGGACCAGCCCGGCGAGCCTGGTGACCGACTCGTGCGCGTCGGGCGCGGCCTGCGCGCGCAGCAGCGCCGGGATCGCCACCCGCATCGGCAGCTCGACCGTGCGCTCGCCGGTGAACTCGATCGTCGAGGCCCCCGGCCGCGTGCCCGGCAGGAACGTCGCCGGGCCGGTCAGGGGCGCGCTCATGGGTCTCCTCGCTGGTTCGTGCGGCGCCCCAGGCCAGGTCACAGGCTCCGGCGCGGCACCGCCATCCCTACCACAAGGCACCGACAAGCCCGCTCCGCCGCGATCGTGAGGTAGACGGTATGGAGTGACCCCGTGGTCGGGTGGGGGTTCTGGCTTGAGGGGGTGTGGGCCGGGGCCTCGCTGCACAA
Source organism: Nocardioides sp. (assembly GCA_039812025.1). GTDB lineage: Bacteria > Actinomycetota > Actinomycetes > Propionibacteriales > Nocardioidaceae > Nocardioides. The sequence continues at coordinate 11,259 of JBDHZS010000121.1, forward strand.
GACTCGTGGGTTACCGAGCAGGAGGTGTTCGGTCTTTCCGAC
>JBDHZS010000122.1:0-11289 GCA_039812025.1 Nocardioides sp.
CCGCGGCCCAGGCAGCCCGCACCGGCGCCCAGGAGGTCCAGGGCTCGACCGCCATCCGCGGCGAGGAGCTCCGCGTCGACATCAACGCTGCCAAGTCCGCCGCGCAGGGCTACCTCAACGCCGCCGGCGTGGAGGGCAGCGTCACCGTCGTCAACGGCGACACCCTGATCGTGCGCACCACCGACACCTACGACAGCAAGTTCCTCGGGATCATCGGGCTGGACTCGATGAGGGTCACCGGGGAGGCGTCTGCACGGCTCATCCGCGCCCAAGGAGGCATCGAACGATGATTACGCCCACCCTGCGCCAGCGGCTGACCGGGCTCCTCGCCACGGTCGCCGCCCTCGGCATCATCATCGGCCTGCCGGCCCTCTTCCTCGCGATCGGAGCCAACCCGATCCCCGACCAGGCGCCGAGCTGGGAGAGCGTCAAGGACGCACTCCTCGCACCCGACGACGGCACCCTGATCCTGGGCCTGTTCAAGGTGATCGGCTGGGCCGCGTGGGCGTTCATGACCCTCAGCCTGGTGGTGGAGACCATCGCCCGGCTCCGCAGGGTCGAGGCGCCCAAGCTGCCGGGTCTTGGTCGCCCGCAGGCCGCGGCCCACGGACTGATCGGACTCGCTGCCCTGCTGTTCATCGCAGCGCCGATCGCTGCGCAGGCCGCCAACGCCGGCCCGGCCGCCGCGTCCGCGCCGGCGGCGGTGGGCCATGTCCAGGCCGGGACCGTCGACCAGACGCCCGCCCAGCACGGCGTGAAGGGCGAGGCGAAGCATGAGCGTGCGACGGTCGATCACTCGGTCAAGCCGGGGGAGAGCCTGTGGTCGATCGCTGAGGACCACTTCGGTGACGGCGCGCGCTACAAGGAGATCGCCGAGCTCAACCGCGACCTCATCGGCTCCCGGCCCAGCTTCCTCGAGCCCGGCTGGGTGCTCAAGCTGCCCGCCCCGAACAGCGGAGCGCCGGCGCACGCCTACACCGTGCAACCCAACGACACACTCAGCGACATCGCCCACGACGAGCTCGGCGACGCCGACCGGTGGCCGGAGATCTACCAGGCCTCCACCGGCATCACCCAGCCCGGCGGTGCCCACCTCGCCGACCCCGACGTGATCGACGTCGGCTGGAAGCTCAACATCCCCGAAGCCCAGACACCTGCCGGTCACAACGACCGGCAGCAGCAGCCGCAGCCTCGCGAGGACAAGCCCGAGACCCCCGCCGAACCCAAGGACGAGCAGCAGCCGGTCGACCCGCCGGCCGAGGAGACTCCGCCGGTCCCCGAGACCGAGGCCCCGGAGACCGCCGCGCCCGAGGTCCCGCAGGCCGAGGAGCCGACGGCGCCGGCCGCCGACGTCGACCAGGTCGACGAAGCCGACGACTCGATCCTCGAGGCGCCCTGGGTCCTCGCCGGTCTGACCGGCGGGGGCGTGCTGCTGTCCGGGGCACTGCTGATGGCGCTGCGGTCCCGTCGGCGCTCCGCCTACCGGAACCGGCCGCCGGGTCGAGCGATCGCCGCCCCGCCGCCCGAGCTGGCGCCGGTGGAGATGACGCTGAACGCGACCGGTGCTGCCGCGGCCGCCACCGTGGAGTTCGCCGACGAGGCCCTGCGGCGCCTCGCGGCCGCGGTCGGAGCCCAGGGCACCACGATGCCGCCGCTGGCGGCCGTCGAGCTCGCGAAGGGCAAACTGACGCTGCACCTGAGCGCCCCGGCCGCCGTCCCGGCTCCCTGGGTGGGCAGCCCCGACCAGACCCACTGGCACGTCAGCACGGACACCGCGGTGGAGGACCTCGGCCCCGACACCGGCAACGTCGAGCCGCCCCACCCGCTACTGGCCACCATCGGCATGAGCGACACCGGCGAGACCTGGCTGCTGAACTGCGAGGAGCTCTCCACGCTGACCATCAGCGGCGACCCCACCTACGGCCGCGACTTCGCCCGCCACCTCGCTGCTCAGCTGGCCGTCAACCCGTGGTCGCGCCGCGTCCAGGTCGACTGCATCGGCGTGGCCGAGGAGACCGTCGCCATGGACGAGCGGATCACCTACTACCCGACCGGTGAGGCCGGGACGCCCGCGACCGCGGAGATCCTCGCCGCCGCGGTGACCACTGTCGACCGAGCGAAGCGACACGACACTGACGTGTCCACGGCCCGCACCGGCAGCGTCGACGACGACACCTGGCCCGCCAGGATGCTGCTCCTCGACGCCGCAGCCGGAGACCCCGACGACCTCGAGCAGCTGCTGCAGCTGGTCAACGATCACGTCGGCCAGTCCGCGACCTCCATCGTCGTTGCCGGCGAACGCCCGAGCACGCCCGGCGCGGTGCTGCACATGACCAACACCGGTCGCGTCGTCATCGAGCACGTCGGCCTCAACCTCATCGCCGTCGGCCTCACCAGCGACGAGGCCCGCGGATGCGCTCTGGTCTACGCCCAGAGCGAGACCCCGGAGTACGTCGACACGCCCGTCGACGAGACCGCCACCGACGGCTGGGAGGCCTACACCGACTCCTCCGGAGCCCTGCGTCGCGAGTACACCCTGCCCCGCAACACCCCCGAGGGAGCCGTCGACGAGCCGCTGTCCTCGCTGCTCGAGGGCACCGACGAGGAGTACATCCGCGAGAGCGCGATCGTGCAGGAGGACCTCGAGGCCCTGGCGCCGAAGGTGCCCGCCCATGTCGGCGCCGAGGTCGAGGAGAAGGACCCCATCCTCGACCAGGACATCGCCGACTGGTTCTCGCCCAACTGCGACCGCCCGCGCCTCACCCTGCTCGGCCCGGTCACCGCACGCACCCACGGCAAGGCACTCGCCAAGCGCAAGCCCTACTTCACCGAGCTCCTGGCGTTCCTCGCCCTGCACCGCAAGCACGGCGCCACCCGCGAGCAGATCCGCGAGGCCTTCTCCATCTCCGACGGCAAGGTGCGCGACTACACCAACATCGTCCGAGACTGGCTTGGTCCAAACTCCCGCACCGGCGAGGACCACCTGCCCTACGCGGACAAGGCACCGGCCGCCAAGCTCGCCGGGGTCAACGTCTACCAGGTCGACGACGGCCTGCTCATCGACCTGGACCTGTTCATCCGCCTCCGCAAGCGCGGGCAGAGTCGGGGCGGCGCCGAGGGTGTCGCCGACCTCTGCACTGCGCTCGAGCTCGTCGGGGAGGCCCAGCCGTTCAGCCAGCTGCGCGAGGAAGGGTGGGCATGGCTCGCCAACGAGCCTGACCGCGTCGACCTCATGGCGGGCGGGTGGATCGCCGACGTCGCCCTCATCGTCGTCACCGAGGCGCTCGCGGCCGGCGACCTGATCAAGGCCCGCTCCGCCGCCTACGTCGCCAACCGCGCCGACCCCGACGGCGAGAGCACCCGACTGTGCCTTGCCCACGTCATGAGGGCCGAGGGCGACCAGCTTGAGGCCGACCGGATCCTGCGCGAAGAGATCTGCAACCGGTCCGACGACGGCGACGCACCCATGGAATTGTCGGAGCGCACGAAGACCATCATCCGTACACACGGCTGGCTCGCGAGCTGACTCGGGAAGGGAGCACCAGCACATGACAACGTTCGACCAGGAACTCACCGGCCGATACGCCGCGGCGGGCGGCGACCGCCCCGACCTCGACGCCCGCCGCGTCGCGCGGGCCGTGTTCGTGCGCGACACCATCCGCACGCTCTACAACGCCGACAAGAAGTTCGGTATCGACCCCGCCGACAACGGCTCGCTGGCCGAGCTCGTCGACGCAGCCGAAGAACACCTCGAGCACATTGCCAACGACGTCAGCCAACGGTAAGTAATGGCGTCGCCCACCACAGGAGGAGACACCACATGAGGAAGCACCACTCCGCACTCGGGGGAGTGGCCCTCGCCCTCGCCCTGACTCTCACGGGCTGCGGCGGCGACGACGAGCCCAAGGTCCAGGACACCCCGAGCCAGTCCCCCTCGCCGACACTCACCAGCACGCCGACTCCGAAGACACCGGAGGAGAAGGCGGCGGACCAGCTGACGAAGTTCCTCGACGTGCGCGACCTGGCGTACCGAAAGCGCGATATCAACTTCAAGACCCTCAACCCCGTCGCCACGGGGGACGAGTTCCTGCAGTTGCAGCATGTCGTCGCCAGCATGATGAACGAGAACGTCACGGTCACCGGTCAGTACGGGCACACACTCGCGGAACCACGGAACCGCGGGGCCTCGATCCTGATCATCGATTGCGAGGACCGCTCGAACGTGACATGGAAGAACGACGGGGCTGTCCGTCAGCCAGATTTCACCGACCCCAACGGCGACCCGCTACGGAACCCTGCGCCGGTCGAGTACACCCTGGTCAAGGACAAGGGTGCGTGGAAGGTCTCTGACTCCGACCTCCTGTGGGACGAGCCATGCTGAGGAAACTATTGGCCTTCATCGTGGCCTTGGCGGGGTCGCTCGTAATCGTGATGGTCACCGCCTCAGCAGCGAGCGCCGAGTGCGTGGCGGACCCCGTTACGGGAGAAGTCCACTGCGAGGACGAGGACGACGGCGACGACGGAGGCGACGACGACGGAGGCGACGACGGAGGCTCATCGACGTGCTCGACCTCGTCCGGCACCGAGATCCCGTGCACTGGCCCAGGCGGTTCGGTGTGGAGCAGCAGCCACCAATGCTGGGTCGGCGATGTCTGGGACCCGGGTGGCGAGGGCGCTTCGCCGCCGCCCGGTCAGACGAACCAGGACGGTGCATGGCACATCTGCTATTGGCCGCCTCCTGGATCCTCGTGGGATCCCGTCTGGATCCAGAACGGCGAAGTCACCATCGACCCTGTGGTCCTCGCCCAGCGCGCGATCGCCTCGATGGACCTGGATCCCATCCAGATCGGCATCGTCCCCGAATCGGGTCCGAACCGGGTTGGCCTTGTCGGGCTGCCGGTGTGGATGTGGGTCGACAGCCCGACGGACGACACGTTCGGCCCGATCACTGCATCGGCCAGCGAGGGGTCGGTGTCGGTGAGTGCCACCGCCAGCGTCTCCAACATCGTCTGGGACATGGGCGACGGGACCACGGTGACCTGCACAGGCGAGGGCACCCCGTACGCCGACCACTACGGCAAGCAGGACTCGCCGACGTGTGGGCACCGCTACGAGAAGATGTCGACGGACCAGCCCGATGGGGCCTACCAGGTCACCGCCACGAGCCACTGGGTCGTCGAGTGGACCGGCGGCGGGCAGTCCGGAACCATCGAGTTCGACCTGACCACCGACGCGCTTCCTATCCGAATCGGTGAGGCCCAGGTGCTGACCCAGTGAGCGGTCGGTAGTCACTCAGCGACCACAGGAGACAGGTCCCCGTCCTCGGAGCAGGACGGGGACCTGTTCTCGTTCTAACGGCCTCGGGTCGAGCCCGGCCGGCGCGAGCATCCGGCTGCGCGGGCCATGTTGCGAAGGGGAAAGCCCCAGGCGTCTCGGGTCACCTGGGGCTTCGGCGCCTAGTAGAGCACGGCCGATCGAGCAGCGCAGGAGAACCAGAAGCTAACGGCGGCCGGGCCGGGGAGGAGCTGCGCCGGCGCCGGATCGCGGCTTTACCAGCCGCGGCCATGCTCCCGGATGAACTCCACGGTGTCCTCGGCTGCCTTGATGGCACGTTCGACGTCGTTGTCGAACGCAGCGAGCATCGGCCATCCCTCCTCGATCTCGCGGGCGATCTGAGCGGCCAGCCCATTCCCGTCGCCGTCGGACCGGCCGTCCAGGATGAACTCGCCCATCCATGGAACGTGGCGTGACGGCTCCCGGGCTGCGTCGACAGCGACGTAGGACGCCAAGCACTCCAGCCGGTCGCACGCCGCCGCGTAGGCGTCGTCGTCGGGCAGCAGCGCACGGACCGGCTCGCGGCCATCCAGGCGCAGCAGATGGCTCGCCGAGTAGAGCCACCTCGTCGGCTCGCCCCACCGGGGCAGCTGGTTGAGCCAGCTGGCTTCGAGCAGCCACATAGGACGCAGCACGTCGGCGGCTGGCCGCGGGGTGCGGTCGTTGAACTGCGGGCGCCACGTCGGCTCCGTCAATAGATCGGCCAGGAAGTGCTCACGCTGGGACGCGATCGCCGCGATCCCTGCGACCCAGGTGGCGAGGAGCGCAGGGTAGTGACGGTAGGCATCGAGGCTGTCATTGAACGTTCCGTCGATGCGCCCGCGTGCCGCCATCAGCCGCTGGATCACACCGAGCCACACCCGGTTGTGGGTGCCATCGTCGTGGAACACACCGGTCGCGAGCAGATGCAGCAGGGTGTCGCTCTCGGTGCGCATCGACGTCAAGGCCACGTCGTAGGCGGGGGGCACGTTCTGTGGAATGTAGACCGGGAAGCGGGCTTGGTCGGCGACGTGGGTGACGATCTTGTCCGCTTCGCCGTGGACCATGTCGGTGACCTCGATCCGCCGCACCGGGTCGTGCAGGACCCGCTTCAACCGAGCCACTGCCATGTCGCGGGTCAACGGCGGCGCGGCCAGCGTGTCGAGCGCCTCGAGGCGGGTCGTAAGGCCAGTAAACAGGCCGTCAGCGGTCACGTTCCCGATCACGGCGCCGTCGTGCTGAGCGACGAGCCGGCGCGCCTTCTCCGAAGGCGTGGAGTACGCACCCCAGAACAGGGGGTAGCGGCGGGTGGCGCGCCGCTCCAGCGCAGCGACCAGGGCGTGGTCCCAGTCAGCAGACCAGCCGGAGACGATCAGGCCGTACTCGTCGAAGATCCTGTCCAGCAGCTGGTCGTACGCCTCTGGGTAGGTCGATAGCTCGTCGATGGTGTTGCGCTGCTCCAGGTCCAGGTAGTCGCCGTGCAACTTCACGATGGTGACCTTCGAGTGCGCCAACGGGGTCGCCGCTTGCACCTGCCCTGGCGTGTGGATCACCTGTGGTGAGATCCCGACCTCCTCCAGGGCACGCTCCATGAGCCGGTCGAAGTTCGTCGTCAGGATCACCCGCACCGCACCCCGCGCGACGAGCGACGCGATCGCCTTGTGCGCGGAGGTCGGCTGCTTCCCTCCGTCCTCAAGGTCGGCCTCGGACGGTTCGAAGTACCCGGCGAGCAGCGCCTGACGAGCCGCCGACGTGGCCGCGAGGGAACCCAGCAGGTTGGAGTACCCCAACGGCTCGCCGTCACCTCGCTCGGCCCACCACGCTTCCGGGTCAGTGGCCGCCGCCTCGACCGCCGCGGGGTCGTCGTGGTGGGTGGCCGCCGCCGCGCGCCGCACAAGATCGACGACCACCTGCCACCCGGTGGGGACGCCGGCCGCCGTCGACACCCCGGACCCCAACAGCAGGGCATAGACCCCCGGGCAGGCGTGCACCCCAGTCGCCAACGCCACCAGCGGGTCCAACGCCCGCCCGGGCGTCACCGGCCGCTCGGAAGCAGCCGCGGTGGGAGACGGGTCGGTGTCGCCGGCGCTCTTCACGTCGACAGTCTGGCGGACTACTCGGACGGCAAGGGCTCCTATCAGCGCAAAGCTCGGGAAGCCATGAGTTCGCGAGCGCGGGTCAGCGGGTCGGTCGGACGCGTTTGGAACTGTCCCGCGCATCTCGACAAGAAAAAGAAGAAGTGTCGAGATGCAGCGAAGACGGATGAGTTCAACGCTGGCGATGTTGACGAGACCGATGCCATTAGCCTCGATGTTTCGTCTGGCTGCCGGTTGAGTAGTTGAGTACGACGTTGGGGTGGCGGTTGGTCAGTGTGCGCGCCGAGAGCGCCCGGGCTGTGCCGGGGTTCTCCGATGGTCCTGGTCGTGGGGTCTGGGTGCTGGGGTCAGCCGGGTTGGAGTGCTGCCCAGCCGGTGTCGATGAGGTGATTCCAGGGCCAGCCGCGGGGGAGCCGGAGTCGTCGGCGTCGGCCGGTGTGGATGATGCGTCCGGCGACCGTGAGGAGTCGGAAGCGGAGTCGCTTGGGTTCCCATCGGCGGGCGGGGTGGTCGTGCCAGGCCAGGGTTTGGGTCCAGACGAGGAGGTCGGCGGCGAGTGCGACGATCTCGAGCCAGATCTGGTTCTGGGCGAAGCCGTGGAAGGGCAGGTTCCGCAGGCCGGTGTCCTTCAGCCCACGGATGCGGTCCTCGGCGCGGGCGCGTTGCCGGTGGCGGACCTCCAACGCAGCCAACGTCCAGCCCGGGCCCTTGGTGTTGGTCGCGAAGCAGGTGATCCGCCAGCCGTTCTCGTCGGTCAGCCTCAGTTGGGCACCGGGGTGGGGCCGCTCGCGTCGGGCGATCACCCGCATGCCCTTGGGCCATCCGGTCAGGGTCTGGGGCAGGTAGGCGGTGAGCTCGGCGACCTGGGCACCGTCGCGGGGTTCGCCGTCGCCATCGACCGCGGCGCGCCACGCCTGCGCCGGGACCTTCCCCAACGCCTCCACGATGGGCGGCATCCCGTAGAACCCCACGCTGTAGTGCAGTCCGAGGTCGGTGATGTGGTGCAGGAAGTCCTTGACCCCGCCGCCGGTGTCGGTGCGGACCACCACCCCGCCACGTTCGACCTGGGGGAGCTGGGCCAGCGCTTGGTCCAAGACGGCGATGTGGTCCGCGGCGGTGTTCGCGCCCGCCGATCCCGGCCGGAGCAGTCCGGCGAGAGTCTCCCCGGACCCGGCCTCGCCGTGGTCGCAGAACGCCAGGATCGGGTGGAACCCGAACCCCCGCTTGAACGTGGGCGCCGCGTGCTCCTTCTCGCTGTGCGCGGTCACCAGCGTGGCGTCCAGGTCGAGGATCACCTGACCACCCGGCTCGCCTGGGATCGGCCGTCGGCGTGACCACACCCGGCCACGGGCCAGCGCACGTGCGGCCCGGATCGCGGCCACCGCCGCGTCCATGTCGGCGGCGAGGGTGGCGATCAGCCGCGAGACCGTCGGATCCGATGCCACCGGCCCGAACACCTCGGGCTGAGCGCGGACGACCGCGACATCGGCCAGGCAGTCACCACCCAGCGCGACCGCGGTCGCCACGTCGAGGAGCACCTTGCCCGGGTCATAGACGGCCCGGTCCGAACGCCAAGGACCCAGACCGACGGACAGGGCGCGGTCCAGCCCCGAGGCTCGCATCGTCTGTCGCAGCAGCAGCCCGCCAGAGGACGAGACCAGCGACTCGCGGCCGGAATCGAGAACAACAGCAGGACCAGGGCTACGCTTCACCTACGGAGTGCCTTCCGCTCGGAGACCTTGAGACTTCCCAATCCCAAGAATCCCGTGCAGGACAGGCACTTCCGTGCTTTACACGCCGTACTCCACACCGGCAATGTGAAAGCGCGAGGTTAGAGGCCTTCGTCAAAGTGCGCGGACCGCGGCTACTAGGAGACTTTCCGCAGGATCGGTGTCTGGCCAGACTCTGATCTAGGTGATCGGCGGGACGCTCTCATTCGCGGCTGCCCACCCGCTCTTGGGTGTGGCTCTCATCTGGAATGCGACCCGTCGTTCACCGTGACGAGGCGTGGCTCAAGAGGGGTCTGCCCAGCTCGTAGTAGCACTGCCCACCTCGCCGTCCGAGTGGATGCCAGAGCACAGATGAGGTGAGTAGATGAGCAAGACGAAGGGCGTGATCATCGGGGTCGACCCCCACAAGATGTCGGTGACGATCGAGGTCGTCGACACCCACGAACGGCTCCTCGGCAGCGGACGGTTTGAGACCACCAACGCCGGGTACGCCGCGATGCAGCGGTACGTGAAGCAGTGGCCCGACCGACTCTGGGCCGTCGAGGGAGCCAACGGCGCCGGTCGTCCACTGGCCCAACGACTCGTCGCCGCCGGCGAGCAGGTCGTCGACGTGCCAGCCAAGCTCGCCGCACGCGTGCGGCTCTTCGACACCGGCCACAACCGCAAGACCGACGCCCTGGACGCCCACTCCATCGCGGTCGTCGCGGTCCGCACCGAGGGCCTGCGGGTGCTGGTCGAGGACGGTGAGCTCGAAGCCTTGCGGATGCTCACCGACCGCCGCGACGAGCTCGCTCGCCCACCAACGAGTCCAGACCGTCAACCGGCTACAACGACTCCTCAGCGAACTACTGCCTGGCCAGCGCAAACGCGACCTGTCCGCCGCCCAGGCCAAGGCGATGCACGTCACCGTGCGACCCCGTGACATCGCCGGCAAGACCCGCCGCCGGATGGCCGCCGAAGAGATAGCCGACCTGGTCGCAGTCGACGCCAAGCTCAAGAAGATCAAGGCCGAGCTGACGGCCGCGGTCACCGCCCGCGGGTCGCACCTGATGGACATCTACGGCATCGGACCGGCAGGCGCGGCCCGCGTGCTGGCCGACGTCGGCGACGTAGCCCGGTTCGCCGACCGCAACCGGTTCGCGTCCTGGACCGGCACCGCGCCACTGGACGCCTCCTCAGGCGAGCAAGCCCGCCACCGGTTATCGCGGGCCGGGAATCGGCGGATGAACCACGTCCTGCACGTCGCCGCGATCGTGCAGATCCGCCACGACACCAAAGGCCGCGCCTACTACCGCCGCAAGCTCGCCGCCGGCAAGACACCGATGGAAGCACTGCGCTGCCTCAAACGGCGCCTGTCCGACGTCGTCTACCGCCAGCTCATCGCCGACGCTCAACAGCAGGATGGAGCGGATCCGGGAGGGCACTGCGGAGCGGCTCTTCAATCCAGCGCGGTCGACTCGCACCCGCTCATCGACACTTCGGATCAGCCACTTCCCGGACCCGCGAACCCGACGCTACGCCCAGAGAGCGACCCCGTGAAGAACCTCGTTCCAAGCACCCGTTGACACAGAGGGGTGCCAGATCCGGGTGTTCCGATCAGTCGCCTGCTCTCGCGACTGCTTCGACAGTCGGCGCATCGCCGGAACGACTCGGCATCACGAACATCCACCAGCCCTGATCGGTGCATTCGACTGTGTGCCTGGCGGCCTGAAACTCAACCGTGACCATGGCTCGCGGAGTTGCCCGCCCCCATGCAACTGCCATGAAACCCGTCGCGAACGCCCCCGTGTCGTCACAGTTGCTACTGGCCACCTCGACCCAGCGCCCGTCCGCTGCCTGCTCGTACTGATCGAGGTCAACATCGGCACCGTCGCCGTTCGTGTCAACGAGAGCCGCAGCGACGCCATCGCGAGCAGACGTCGCCAGCACCACCGCGTAGCGAGGGTCCCAACCACCCAGACGCAGGGCCGACTCGTGATCGAAGTCCATGACGGGGAGTCTCGCCGAGACCCGCTGACAACGCACGGTTCGCGGCAGATCCGGACGTTGCCTAAAGCGCCGCGGACGGTAGTCGGGTAAGGCGGTCCTAGTGGGTGGCGCCCAGTTCGACCATGAGCACGCCGCCGATGATGAGGGCGATGCCGCCGAGC
>JBDHZS010000123.1:0-11045 GCA_039812025.1 Nocardioides sp.
GGATCGGCCAGCAGCACCGGGACGCAGTCGGCCGCGCGCGCGAGCAGGGCGACCCCGGGCAGCGCGGTCACGAGCGCGTCGCAGGCCGGCGGCTCCGCAGCGGATCCGTCGCGCAGCAGCGTCTCGGTGACCACGACGACCCGGTCGCCGTGGACCTGGCGCATCCGCACCGGGTGCGCGCCGGCCTCCCCGGCCACCGCCGCGAGTGCGTCGTCCCGGCCCGCCGCGGACTCGGCGAGGTCGAGACCCGGACCCGTGAAGGCCACGTGGGCGGCGACGCCGCCCCCTGCCCTGCCGGTGCCGTCCCAGCTGTCGCGCAGGACGAGGCTCACCCGCGGACGCTCGCGCTCGGTCGAGGCACGCCCGTGTTGCCGGCGGGCGTGCTCACTGGCCTGCTCATGCGGGTCACTTCAGGAAGTCGGGGACGTCCAGGTCGTCGTCGAGGTCGGCGTCGGGCTGCCGAGACGGCTGGGCGTCGCGGGCGCCGGTGTTGTCGACCGGCTCCCTGCTGATGTGCGAGGGGAGCTGCGAGGACGGGCGGACCGGCTGCTCCCCCGAGGAGTGGGACGGGGGCTTGCGGTCGGAATCGGCGCCTCGAGGCTGCTCGCCCGCGCGCCGCGAGGCGAGCGCCTGGACCGCCGCGCGCGTCTCCTCCTGCGTCTGGGCGGGGGCGGCCTGGCGACGCAGCCCGGACGCCTCGTCGCGGCGGCGGGGCGCGCCGCCGTCGAAGCCCGCGGCGATGACCGTGACCCGCACCTCGTCGCCGAGCGCGTCGTCGATGGTGGCGCCGAAGATGATGTTGGCGTCCTGGTGCGCGGACTCCGAGACCAGCGCGGCGGCCTCGTTGATCTCGAACAGGCCGAGGTCCGAGCCGCCCGCGATCGAGAGCAGCACGCCGTGCGCACCCTCGATCGAGGCCTCGAGCAGCGGGCTGGAGACCGCCATCTCCGCGGCCGCGACCGCGCGGTCCTCGCCGCGCGCCGATCCGATGCCCATCAGCGCGGATCCGGCGTTGGCCATCACGGACTTGACGTCGGCGAAGTCGAGGTTGATCAGGCCCGGCGTGGTGATCAGGTCGGTGATGCCCGAGACGCCCTGCAGCAGCACCTGGTCGGCCTGCTTGAAGGCGTCGAGCACCGAGACGTTGCGGTCGCTGATCGACAGCAGCCGGTCGTTGGGGATCACGATGAGGGTGTCGACCTCTTCGCGGAGCGCCGCGATGCCCTCCTCGGCAGCGCCGGCGCGGCGGCGGCCCTCGAACATGAACGGACGGGTGACCACACCGATCGTCAGCGCGCCGAGCGAGCGGGCGATCCTGGCGACCACGGGCGCGCCGCCCGTGCCGGTGCCGCCGCCCTCGCCCGCGGTCACGAAGACCATGTCGGCGCCCTTGATGACCTCTTCGATCTCGTCCGCGTGGTCCTCGGCCGCCTGCCGGCCGACGTCGGGGTTGGCCCCGGCGCCCAGGCCGCGGGTCAACTCGCGGCCGATGTCGAGCTTGACGTCGGCGTCGCTCATCAGCAGCGCCTGCGCATCGGTGTTGATCGCGATGAACTCGACGCCCTTGAGGCCGACCTCGATCATCCGGTTGACGGCGTTGACGCCGCCCCCGCCGATGCCGACGACCTTGATGATCGCCAGGTAGTTCTGGGCTGCTGCCACGTGCTCTCGCCTCTCAGTGCTGCTCGCCCGGGGAGGGCGTACGTCGTTTGTCGGATCCAGCTAGTGCTGCTCATTGCTGCCGGGGAAGTCCGAGGCGATTAACCGTAACGCTCAAGTGGAGGGTTATAGTTATGTCAACCTCGCGCAGTCAGACCTTACGACACCAGAGGCCGGTGCCGCCAACCCCCTGCCGCCCTACCCACCGCCGAGGCGGCTCAGGTGTCGGAGATCGTCGGCTGGCCGGGGACGCTCACGTCGTAGGTCCGGCCCTCCTCGGAGAGCAGCCGCATCAGGACCTCGCCCTTGAGCTCGGAGTCCGCGGCGCTCCCCCAGACCGCGACCCGCCCGTCGCGCAGCACGAGCCGGATGTCGTCGACCGAGTTGACCTGGACGAAGTCGACCTGCTCGGCCAGTCCGGCGGGCAGCGCCGCCGCCACCCCGGCCGCCTCCGCCAGACTGTCGGCATCGGCGGACAGGTCGGACTGCACCAGCGGCAGGTCCGGCGGCCGGGACTTGTAGTCGCGGAAGACCACGCCGTCGGCGTCCACGCCCCGCAGCGTCGGTCCGAAGGACACGACGGCGACGGCCTCGCGCTCATCGACCGCGATGCTGATCGTGTCCGGCCAGGTCCGGGTGGCCTCCACCCCTGCGACCGGCGCGAGCGTGCGCACCCTCGCCTCGATCGCGCGCAGGTCCACCCGGGCGAGCGGCCGGCCCTGCGGCACGTTCGCCGCCGTCACCACCTGCTCGGTCTTCAGGTGATCGAGGCCGCGGACGTCGACGTGCGCGACTGCGAGCGCGCTGGAGTAGAAGACGAGCCAGACCCCGGTGCCGATGCTCGCCAGCACGAGCACCACGGCCAGCGCCCACCGCCAGCCGCGCCAGCGCCGTGCCCGTCGGCGCCGCGCGAAGTGGCGTCGGCTCCGCTCCATCCGCTCGTCGGCGGCCTGAGACTCCCCACTCACCGGCGCGCCCCCAGCAGCGCCAGGACCTGCGGCCCGACCTCGGTGATCGAGCCGGCGCCCAGGGTCAGGATGACGTCCCCGGGCCGCGCGCGGTCGGCCAGGGCGGCGGCCACGTCGTGCAACTCGGGCACGAAGACCGCGTGTCCGCCGGGGACCGCGTCGGCGACGAGCCGGCCCGTCACCTCCGGGTCCGGCTCCTCCCGCGCGAGGTAGACGTCGGCGACGACGACCTCCTCGGCCGCTCCCAGCGCCCGGCCCATCGCCTCGCCGTACGTGCGAGTCCGCGAGACCAGGTGGGGCTGGAACGCGACGACCAGTCGCCCCTCGGGCCCCGCGATGCCGCGCGCCGCGCCGAGGTCGGCGGCGATCTCCTGCGGCATGTGGGCGTAGGAGTCGTAGACCCGCACGCCGACGGCCTCGCCCTTGGGCTCCATCCGGCGGCCGCTGCCGGTGAACGACTCGAGCCCCCTGCGCAGGTCGTCGAAGTCGCGGCCGAGGCGCAGCCCGAGCGCGAGCGCGGCGAGCGCGTCGAGGACGTAGTGACGGCCGGGGATCTGGAGGCGCACGGCGCCGAGGAACCGGCCGTCGTCGTGGACGGCGAACGAGGACTCGGTGCCCTCGAAGATCAGGTCGGCCGCGCGGACGTCGGCATCCTCCCCGGTGCCGACCAGGACCACCCGCAGGCCGCGTGCCCTCGCCGGCTCGGCGAGCGCCCGGGCGCCGGGGTCGTCGGCGCAGAGCACCAGCAGCCCGTCCGGCACGATCCGGTCGAGGAACCGCACGAACGCCGCCGCGTAGGCCTCCTCGCTCCCCCACACGTCGAGGTGATCCGCCTCGACGTTGGTGACGATCGCGGCGTGCGGGGTGTAGACCAGGAACGCCCCGTCGCTCTCGTCGGCCTCGGCGACGAAGTGCGGGCCCGCGCCAGCGTTCGCGTTGTGGCCGGTCGCGCGCAGCACTCCCCCGACGGCGTACGTCGGGTCCACCCCGGCGGCGAGCAACGCGGCGGTCAACAGCCCGGTCGTCGTGGTCTTGCCGTGGGTGCCGGCGACCGCGAGCACCTCGCGCCCCGCCATGACCGAGGCCAGCCCGGCCGAGCGGGGCAGCAGGGGCAGCCCGCGCCGCCGCGCCTCGAGGACCTCCGGGTTGTCCTCACGCGCGGCGGTCGTCACCACCAGCGCGTCGGCGTCGGCGACGTGGGCGGCGTCGTAGGAGAGGTTGACCTGGACCCCGAGCTCGCGGAGTCCGGTCAGGAAGGGCGTGTCGTTGTCGTCGCTGCCGGTCACCACGATGCCGCGCTGGGCCATGATCCGGGCGATGGCCGACAGGCCGGCACCGCCGATGCCGACGAAGTGGACGCGCCCGAGGTCCTCGGCCCTGGGAAGCACGTCGGGGACGGGCAGCCTCACCGGGACGACCCCGCGTCGAGCACGAGGCGGGCCAGCAGGCGGTCCGCGTCGCGCCGGATCAGGGCCGACGCCGCCGCGCCCATCCGCGCGAGCCGGTCGGCCTGCGTCGCGAGGGGCGGCACGGTGGCCGCGACCCACTCGGGGGTGAGCGCGGCGTCGGCGACCATGAGCCCGCCGCCCGCGTCGACCACGGGGCGGGCGTTGTGCTCCTGCTCGCCGTTGCCGATCGGCAGCGGCACGAAGACGGCCGGCAGACCGACGGCCGCGGCCTCGGTCACCGACGACGCGCCGGCGCGGCACACCGCCAGGTCGGCCGCCGCGTAGGCGAGGTCCATCCGCTCGACGAACCCGAGCACCTGGTAGGGCACGCCGTCCCGGGTGCCTGCGGGAGCCGCCTCGCCGGCGGGGCCGACCACGTGCAGCACCTGCACGCCGGCGTCGGCGAACTCCCCCGCCGCCGCGGCGATGGTCTGGTTGAGCCGGCGCGCGCCCTGCGACCCGCCGGTGACCAACACCGTCGGCAGGTCGGGAGCCAGCCCGAAGAACTCCCTGGCCTGCGCCCGGAGCGCGTCCCGGTCGAGCTCGGAGATCATGCGCCGGATCGGCAACCCGACATACTCGGCGTGGGGCAGCGGCGTCGCGGGGAAGCTGACCGCCACCCGGTCGGCGAGCCGGGCCCCCACCTTGTTGGCGAGCCCGGGCAGCGCGTTCTGCTCGTGGACGACCAGCGGCAGCCGACGGCGCCGGGCCGCGAGGTAGGCGGGCATCGAGACGTAGCCGCCGTACCCGACGATCACCTCCGGCCTGACCCGGTCGACGACCGCGAGGGTCTCGCGGACCGCGGCGCGCAGCCGGCCCGGGGTGCGCAGCAGTTCCTTGCCGGGGCGCCTCGGCAGCGGGACGGGCGGGATCAGCTCGAGGGGGTAGCCCGCGGCGGGGACGACTTTGGTCTCCAGCCCGCGCGGGGTGCCGAGGCAGGTGATCTCGGACGCGGGATCCAGCTCACACAGGGCGTCGGCGGTGGCCAGGAGGGGCGAGGTGTGGCCGGCGGTGCCGCCGCCGGCAAGCAAGATGCGCATCGGTGGCGAGCCTAGTCGGCGCGGGGTCGCGCTGCCGAACGCGCAGTAAGGTCGCTTCTCGGGCTGAGAACGGACATTAGTGCGCGCTCGGCGAGGAGGGGGTACGACGGCGGGCGTGGCGCGTGGCGCGCCGCTGGGCGGCCAAGGCCCGCGCCGCGGCGGGCTCGCGGCGGGCGAAGCCGACGACGATGCCCAACGCGACCAGGGACGGCACCATGCTCGATCCCCCGTAGGAGATCAGCGGCAGCGGCAGCCCGATCACCGGCAGCAGGGTGAGGACCATGCCGACGTTGATGATCATCTGGCCCACCAGCCAGGCGACGATCCCGAAGGTCATGTAGCGGGTGAACGCGTCGGTGGTGCGCTGGGCGACGAGCAGCGCGGCGAAGGCGAGCACCGCGAAGAGGCCGAGCACCATGAGGGTGCCGATGAGTCCGAGCTCCTCGCCGAGCACGGCGAAGACGTAGTCGGTGTGGGCCTCGGGCAGCTCGCCCCACTTCTGCCGGCTCGCGCCCAGGCCCTCGCCGGTCCAGCCGCCGCTGGCCAGCGCATAGAGGCCGTGGGCGGGCTGCCACCCGGTGCCGTAGTAGTCGGCGAACGGGTCGATGAAGGTGGTGATGCGCGCGACGCGGTGCGGGCTGATCAGGGCGAGCGCGAGGCCGAGGACGCCGATCACCCCGATGCAGAGCATGAAGAATCGCGCGGGCGCGCCGACCACCCACAGCATGGCGAGCAGGATGCCGAAGAGCACGATCGCGGTGCCGAGGTCCTCGCCGAGGATGACCATCACGGTGGCGAGCATCATGCCCGGCACCACCGGCATCATCACCTCGTGGACGCGGCCGAGCCGGCGGTCCTTGTGGGCGTAGACGTGGGCGGCCCACAGGATCAGCGCCAGCTTGGCGATCTCCGAGGGCTGGATCCGGATCGGGCCGACGGCCAGCCAGTTCTGGTTGCCGTTGATCTCGACGCCGTAGAGCGAGGTGAGCAGCAGCAGGCCCAGCGCGACGACGAAGCCGGGCCAGGCGAGCTGCCTGATCCACTGGTGCGGGAGCCGGGAGGCGATCCAGGCGCACGGCAGACCGAGCGCGACGAAGAGGAGTTGGCGCTTGACGACCGCGTAGGAGTCGCCGTCCAGCCACCGGTAGCTCCACACGCTCGACGCGCTCAGCACCATGACCAGGCCGATGGTCAGCAGCAGGGCGGTCGCGCCGAGGATCAGGTAGTAGGAGGTCAGCGGCCGGTCGAGGAGATCCACCACCCGCTCGCGCAGGCGCCGGGCCCGGTCTCCGAGCCGGTCGCCCCACCCGTCGAGCCGTCCTCGCGGGCGCCGGTCCCCCGGCGTCGCACCGGCGCGGGACGACCCGTCGGCCTCGGTGTCCGGGAGGGTGGTGCTCACGGGTCGCGTCGCTCCGTCCAGTCGGTCCGCTCCACGCCCCTCAGCCGGGGCTGGTCCTTCGCCGCTCCACGGCGGCGGCGAAGGCATCGCCGCGCACCGCGTAGTTGGCGAACATGTCCATCGAGGCGCACCCCGGGGCGAGCAGGACGGTGTCGCCCGGTCGGGCGAGTCCGGCCGCCGCCGCGACGGCGCGTTCCATGGGATCACCAGTCTGGCCGTCGGCCAGCTCGATGACCGGCACATCGGGCGCGTGTCGCGACAGCGCGTCGGCGATCACCGCCCGGTCCCGCCCGAGCAGGACCACGCCGCGCAGCCGGTGGCGCTCGGCGGTCACCAGTTCCTCGAAGCGGGCGCCCTTGGCCAGCCCGCCGGCGATCCACACGACCCGGTCGTAGGCCTGGAGCGAGGAGCGGGCCGCGTGCGGATTGGTCGCCTTGGAGTCGTCGACCCAGCGCACGTCGTCGATGAGGGCGACCTCGGCGATCCGGTGGCCGTCGGGCCGGAACGCCCGCAGCCCGTCGCGCACGGCTCGCTGGGACACGCCGTACGCCCGCGCCAGCGCCGCGGCGGCCAGCGCGTTGGCGACGAAGTGGGGTGCCGGGCTCGCCAGGTCCGCGATCTGGCAGAGTTCGGCGGCCGCGGTCTGTCGTTCGACGACGAACGCCCGGTCCACGAGTAGGTCGTCGACGACACCGAGCATGCCGACGCCGGGGGTGCCGAGCGTGAAGCCGATCGCGCGGGCGCCCTCGGCCACCTCGGCCTCGCGCACCAGGCGCTCGGTGGCGGGGTCGGCGCGGTTGTAGACGCACGCCCGCTCGACGCCGGCGTAGATCCGGCCCTTGTCGGCGGCGTAGTCGGCCATCGCGTCGGGTCCGTCGTACCAGTCGAGGTGGTCCTCGGCGACGTTGAGTACGACGGCGGAGTGGGCCGCCATCGTGTGCACGTAGTGCAGCTGGAAGCTGCTCAGCTCGACCGCGAACACGTCGTAGGCGACGTCCTCGTCCATGACCGCCTCGACCACGGGGCGTCCGACGTTGCCGACCGCCGCGCTGACCAGGCCCTCGGCGCGGAGGATCTGGTCGAGCATCTGGGTGACCGTGGTCTTGCCGTTGGTCCCCGTGATCGCCAGCCACGGCACCGGCCGGGCGGGGTCGCGGAGTCGCCAGGCGAGCTCGACCTCGCCCCAGATCGGCACGCCGCGCGCGGCCGCCTGGGCGAGCAGCGGGGCGTCCGGCCGCCAGCCCGGCGAGGTGACGAGGAGGTCGACGCCGCCGGGGAGCTCAGCGGTGCTCCCGGGCCCCAGCCGGACGGTCGCGCCGAGCGTCTCGAGGAGCCGCGCCTGCTCGGCGCGCTGGTCGCCGGCGCCTGGCGCGGCCTCGTCGAGCACGGTGACCTCGGCGCCGAGGAAGACCAGGGTGTCGGCGGCGGCGAAGCCGGAGACGCCGAAGCCGGCGACCACCGCGCGCACGCCGGACCAGTTGTCGCGGCGCCCCAGCCAGGTCACGTCCCTCACGAGCCGGCCACCCACTGCGCGTAGAAGATCCCCAGGCCGGCGGTGGCGCACAGCCCGGTGATGATCCAGAAGCGGATCACCACGGTGACCTGCTCCCAGCCGAGCATCTCGAAGTGGTGGTGCAGGGGTGCCATCCGGAAGACTCGCTGCCCGGGGCTGGCGCCGGTCAGCCTGCGGAAGAGCGGGCTGGCGTTGCTCGCCTTGAAGACGCCCACCTGGATGATCACCGACAGCGTGATCACCACGAACAGGCCGCCGAGGATCATCAGCAACAGCTCGGTGCGGGTCAGGATCGCCAGCCCGGCCAGGGTCCCGCCGAGCGCCAGGGAGCCGGTGTCGCCCATGAAGATCGCCGCCGGGGAGGCGTTCCACCACAGGAAGCCGAAGCAGGCGCCGGTGATGCAGGCGGAGATGATCGCCAGGTCGAGCGGGTCGCGCACGTTGTAGCAGGCCGGGCCGGCGAGGTCCTGGCAGAACTGGTTGCGCTGCCAGATGTTCACGAAGGTGTAGGCGCCGAAGACCATCATGCACGAGCCGGTCGCCAGCCCGTCGAGGCCGTCGGTGAGGTTGACGGCGTTGCTGAAGCCGGTGATCAGGAGCCAGAACAGCACGAGCACCAGCACGGTCGGTAGCGCCGGCCCGAAGTCGCGCAGGAAGGAGAGGTGGTGGGAGGCGGGGGTGCGGTGGTTCTCGTCGGCGAGCCACGGCGAGAGCGCCAGGATCCCGAAGACCAGCGCGATGAGGGTCAGCCCGATCATCTTGGCGGTGCTGCGCAGGCCGAGGTTGCGCTGCTTGGAGATCTTGATCCAGTCGTCGAGGAAGCCGACGAACCCCATCCCGACGAAGAGGAAGAGGAGCAGCAGCGCCGAGGCCGACGGCGTGGTCCAGGTGATCAGCTTGGCCAGGAAGTAGCCGGAGACGGCGCTGGCGATGATCACCAGCCCGCCCATCGTCGGCGTGCCGCGCTTGGTGTGGTGGCTGGTGGGCCCGTCGTCGCGGATCTCCTGGCCGAAGCCGCGGCGGGCGAGCAGCGTGATCGCCCACTTGGTCCCGATCAGGCAGAAGACCAGCGCGAAGCCGCCGCCCATCAAGATCGCCCTCACACGTCCCCCACTCCGGCGTCCGCCTCGTCCGTGATGGTCGTGCCCTCGAGCAGACCACTGGCCACGTGCTCCAGCGCGAGGCCGCGGGAGGCCTTGACCAGGACCACGTCCGGAGCCCGGACATTCTCCCGCAACCACTCGAGCGCCTCGTCGCGGCCCGCCGTGACGACACACATTCCTTGCCAGCCGGGGCGGGACCTCGCCCCGGAGGCGATCGGTTCGGCGCCGGCGCCGACGGTCACGAGCACGTCGATCCGCTGCTCGGCGACGGCGGTGCCGACCTCGCGGTGCCCGTCGTCGGCGGTGTCGCCGAGCTCGTACATCTCCCCCAGGACGGCGACGGTACGACGTGCGCTGCGGGCCCCGATCGCGCCCAGCGTGGCGACCGCGGCCGCCATCGAGGCGGGGTTGGCGTTGTAGGCGTCGTTGAGGACCGTGACCCCGTCGGCCCGGTCGGTGACCTCCATGCGCCACCTCGACAGCGGCCGGGCCTCGCTC
Organism: Nocardioides sp.; assembly: GCA_039812025.1. Taxonomy (GTDB): domain Bacteria; phylum Actinomycetota; class Actinomycetes; order Propionibacteriales; family Nocardioidaceae; genus Nocardioides. The sequence continues at coordinate 9,629 of JBDHZS010000123.1, forward strand.
AGCGCGTGGGCGATCCGGTCGAGCCCGCACCCGGCGGCGAGCGCCATCGCGGCCGCGGCCGCGGCGTTGGCGACCTGGTGCTCGCCCGGCTGCCGCAGCGCGACCTCGCGGGCGTCCCCGGCGTGGGTCAGCTCGAAGGAGGGCCGGCCCAGCTCGTCGAGCCGCAGCGAGCGCCACGAGACCTCGCCCCCGCCGCCGAAGGTCAGCGTCCTGGCGGTCGGGGGCACCCGGTCCGCCATCGCGGCGACCAGGGGGTCGTCGGCGTTGAGGACGGCGACGCCGCCGTCCGGCAGCGCCTCGACGATCTCGCCCTTGGCCGCGGCGATCGCCTCCCGCGAGCCGAACTCGCCGAGGTGGGCGGTGCCGACGTTGAGGACCGCCGCGATCTCCGGCGGCGCGATCCGGCACAGGTAGCCGATGTGGCCCCGGCCGCGGGCGCCCATCTCGACGGCGAGGAAGCGGGTGGACTCGTCGGCGCGGAGCACGGTCAGGGGCACCCCGAGCTCGTTGTTGTAGTTGCCCGCGGTCGCCACGGCGGCTCCCTGCCGGGCCAGGACCTGGGCGAGGTAGTCCTTGGTGCCGGTCTTGCCCTGGGAGCCGGTCAGCGCGAGGAGCCGGACCCCGTCCGGTCGGTTCAGCCGGTCCACGACGTGCCGCGCCAGCACCCCGAGCGACGTGGTCGGGTCGGGCACAAGCACGCCGGGCAGCCCGACGTCCCGGCTCCCCAGCATCGCCGCGGCGCCGCCGTCGAGGGCGGCCGGGGCGTAGGCGTGCCCGTCGGCCCGTTCGCCGACGAGGGCCACGAAGAGCCCGCCGGGCTCCGGGTCGCGGCTGTCGAGGAACGCGGGGCCGGTGACCCGGATGCCCGCGGTGTCGGCGTCAGGTCCGGCCGCACCGGCACCGGTCACCGTCCCGCCGACGACGCGGGCGATCTCGGCCAGGCTCATCCCGATCATCGCGGCAGCTCCTCGCGCGCCACGACCCGGTCGTCGAAGGGGTGCACCACCCCGGCGACCTCCTGCCCGGTCTCGTGGCCCTTGCCCGCGATGAGCACGATGTCGCCCGGGCCGGCCATCCCCAGCGCGAGCCGGATCGCGGCGCGCCGGTCGGCCTCCTCGTGCACCTGGGCGCGAGCGCCCCGGGCTCCCGCGAGCACCGCCGCCCGGATCGCGGCGGGCTCCTCGCCGCGCGGGTTGTCGTCGGTGACGACCATGACGTCGGCGAGGGAGGCGACGATCTCGCCCATCACCGGTCGCTTGCCGGTGTCGCGGTCGCCGCCCGCGCCCAGGACGCAGATCAGCCGGCCGCGGGTGAGCGGCCGCAGCGTGGTGAGCGCGGCCGCCAGCGCGTCGGGCTTGTGCGCGTAGTCCACGATGACCTCGAACCCGTGCCGCGGGCCGGCGTCGACGCGCTCCAG
>JBDHZS010000124.1:0-10994 GCA_039812025.1 Nocardioides sp.
AAGAGCGCGAGGATGAACCTGGTGTCGGTCTCTTCGCACCGCTGCGCGAGAGTGGATCGGTCGCTCATGACGGCTCCTTGCTGCCGGTGGGGTGTTTACTGCCGTGAGATCTTGTTTCCAGCCAGTAGACCAGGGTGATGTTACCGCGATGTTGCGCGCACGTCAGGCCCCGGGGACGTCCTTTTCTCACGACGCGCTCCCTCCCGGGCGGCCGCCCCGGCCCTGGGGCTCGCTGCTCGTCGTACCACCTGTCCCGCGTGCCCCATGCCCGCGCTTGCTGTGTCATCTGCGACCGTATGGCGGTCGCGGATGACACATCAACGATCCGCCCGCTCGGGATTTCGGGCGCGGGCACCCCGCTGGTAAGGTTGACCTCGCTCCGGATGGGTCCGCCGACTCGCCTGGGCGCACCGAGCGCCATTAGCTCAATTGGCAGAGCAGCTGACTCTTAATCAGCGGGTTCGGGGTTCGAGTCCCTGATGGCGTACCACACAAAACCGCAGGTCAGCGGCCCTTTTCTAGGGCCACACCCTCGTTGCATGAGGGCCCAAGACTAGGGTGAGGCCTGTGAGCACCTCTCGGACGTGGCGGCCGGCGCTCTTCGCGATCCTCATCGTGATCGTGATCTTCCCGGTCGTTCTCAGCGCGCTCACCGGTCGCGGGATCGGGCTGGTCGAGCTCGGCCTGTGGTTCGCCCTGCTCGCGGGATGGGTCGTCGCCTTCCGTCACCTCCAGCGGAAGACCGCACCGTAGGCGGCGTTCTCCCTTGCAGCGGAGCCATGCGTCACGCATACTGCAAGGAAGGGAGCCGGAGCGGCGGGATGCAGCCCACCACCCCGGCCGTGACCTACCGAGTGCGGAACCGGTCGACGATCTGAATCGCCGCCCAGACTGCTCCCGGAACGGCCACGATGAGCGTCAGTGTCGCTAGCACTACTCTCGCCCCCTTCGTTTGGAACGGTGCGGACTCTCCGCACCAAGCACCACATTGCCCCAGCCGTCCGACATCCGCCGGGCGGCTGGGGCGTTCCTGTGGATAACCCAGGCCCAGCCGGCGCCTGTGCACCGCTTCCGGCCTCGGCGGACGCCGCACCAGCGAGTACGGCGTCGCCCGGCACCCGCAGCTTCGTCGAGCTAGCCAGGTGGAGCAGCACTCTGCGCGGCGTACACACCCCGACAACTGCCACTCCGCCTGCATAACTTGATGAAGCAGCGGCGGGCGGGGCAGAAGTGACCCAGGGCCACCCGCGCCGACGCGAGTCGAGCAAAACGCACCGGGTGCGACGCCCAGGGAGGCGCAGATCACCCGACTCACGGGCAGCGGCGACCCGCCCGAGTCAAGCGAAAATTGTGCGCCCGGGCCAATCTCCCCTTACTCTAGTAAGCCAAGCGAGTTTAGACGAAGGGTGAACATCATGTGGTTGGCGGCGGCGTTCGCGCTGGCAGGTGGCCTGGCGCAGCTGGTCGACGGCACGTTGGGGATGGGCTTCGGCGTGACCTCGGCGACCGTGCTCCTCTTCCTGGGCATCGCGCCGGCCACGGCGAGCGCGGCCACGCACGCGGCCAAGCTGCCGACCACCCTGGTCAGCGGGCTCTCGCACTGGCACATCGGCAACGTCGACTTCCGCATCCTGTGGCGGATCGCGATCCCGGGTGTGATCGGCGGCTTCCTGGGGGCCGTCGTGCTCGTCAACATCAGCCTCGCCGCCGCGAAGGCCTGGATGGCCGGGCTCCTGGTGCTCTTCGGCGTGATGATCTTCGCCAAGTTCGGGTTGGACCGCTCGCTGATCCGCACCCCCAAGTCCGGTCACACCGCGAAGTGGCTGGTCCCGATCGGCCTGACCGGCGGCTTCGTGGACGCGACCGGCGGCGGCGGCTGGGGCCCCGTGGTCACGCCGAGCCTGCTCACGGTCACCAACCACGAGCCGCGCAAGGTCGTCGGCACGGTGAGCATGGCCGAGTTCATGGTCGCGGTCTCGGTGTCGATCGGCTTCATCGCGAGCTTCCTGGGCTTCGCCGACGCCGACACCCACGACGGCATCCCGTGGCTCGCCGTGCTCGGACTCTGCGTCGGCGGCGTCATCATGGCGCCGATCGCGGCGCGGCTGGCCGGGCGGTTGCCCCACGCGCCGATGGGCACGATGGTCGGCGGCCTGGTCATCATCGTCAACATGATCACGATCGTCGCCGCGCTCGGAGGACTCCCCTGGTACGTCGACGTGCTGCTGCTCGCCCTCGCGATCGCCGTCACGAGCCGCGTCGCCTGGCGCGCGTGGCAGCGCGAGAAGGCCCAGCGGGCCGCCGGGATCGCCCGGGACGAGGACGTGCTGGTGGGCGGGCCCGACCAGCAGGACTGACCGCTCGTGCACGTTAGCGCCGACTCGGCGTGTTCTGCGTGCACGTTAGCGCCGACTCGGCGTGTTTCACGTGCACCTTTGAGCCGACTCGGCGTGTTTTCGGTGCACAGATGCGCCGACTCGGCGCGTTTCGCGTGCACTTTTGAGCCGACTCGGCGGGATTTTCGTGCACCTTTGAGCCGACTCGGGCTACAGGTAGAGCCCCGTGTCGACGTCGCCGAGCCGCCCGGCGGCGATGGCGTGCAGGTCACGCTCGCGCATGACGAGATAGGTCTCGCCGCTCACCTCGACCTCGGGCGCCTCCCCGGGGTCGAAGAGCACCTGGTCGCCGGTCTCGACGGCGCGCACCGACGGCCCGACTGCGACGACCCGCGACCAGGCGAGCCGCTTGGCGCCCATCGCCGCGGTCGCGGGGATCACGATCCCACCCGCGGAGCGCCGCTCCCCCGACTCCCGATCCAGCTCCACCAGGAGCCGGTCGTGGAGCATCTTGATCGGTGTCTTGTCGCTCACTTGGCAATCTTGCGGATGAGCACGAGGACGACGATGACGCCCAGCACGCCCGCGGCGGCCTTGACGATGTTGTCGCTGCGCGGCTCGCCGGTGGACAGATCGACGAAGTGAGACCGCGCGGTCACCACCTGCCGCTGCATGATCGTCTTCGGGTTGGTCCGGTAGACGAGCTGGTCGATGTTGCCGGCCAGCCGCTCACGGGCCTGCTCGATCTCATGCTCGAGGGACGACACGTCGTTGGTGCTCACCCGGGCAGGCTATCAATCACGCGGGTACGACGGGTGGGCGCGGGGAGTCGGTAGGTTGGTCCCGGCGCCACCGCCGTACCCGAATCCCGCCTGACATAGACACAAGGAGCCGCTCGTGACCCGCCTCAGCGTCGGAGACCCCGCCCCGGACTTCACCCTGCCCGACGACGCCGGCGGCGAGGTCTCGCTGGCGGACTTCCGCGGCCGGAAGGTGATCGTCTACTTCTACCCCGCCGCGCTGACCCCCGGCTGCACCACGCAGGCGTGCGACTTCACCGACTCGCTCGAGTCGCTGCGCGGCGCCGGCTACGAGGTGCTCGGCATCTCCAAGGACGCCACCGCGAAGCTCGCAAGGTTCCGCGAGCACGACCACCTGACGATCCCGCTGCTCTCGGACACGGGCCTGGAGGTGCACAAGGCCTACGGCGCGTACGGTGAGAAGAAGAACTACGGCCGGATCGTCCAGGGCGTCATCCGCTCGACGTTCGTGGTCGACGAGGAGGGCAAGATCGAGCTCGCGCAATACAACGTGCGCACCACCGGCCACGTCGCGAAGCTGCGCCGGGACCTCAAGCTCGCCTGAAGGGCCACGAAACATCACCGACATATGATCGGTACCTGCTGACAACACATCGCCCGTACTTTCGAAGCCTCCACAAGAGAGAGCAATTCGGGAGTATGAGATGAGATCGTTGAAAAGTCCGTCCGTCCAGATCGGGGCCGCCGCCATCGGCGGCATCCTGTTCGGCCTCCTCGTCGGGGAGTGGGCGGCCAACCTCAGATTCGTGGGGGACATCTTCATCAGGCTCATCCAGATGTCGATCGTCCCCTTGGTGATGACCTCGGTGATCGTCGCCACCGGAGCGCTCAGCGGCACGGGCATGGGCAAGCTCGCGTTCCGCACCTTCAAATGGATGCTCGGCTTCTCCTTCGTCGCGGCCGTCCTAGCGTGGGGGCTCAGCGCCCTGATCCAGCCCGGCGCCGGCATGACCTTCGACGGCGAGGTCGACGCCTCGCTCGCGGACTCCGCCGCGCAGGCCACCGGATGGCAGGACACCCTGCTCGAGTTCGTCTCGACCAACATCTTCGCGGCGATGTCGGCGGCGACGATGGTCCCGATCATCGTCTTCTCCCTGGTCTTCGGGATGGCGCTGAACAGCTACGTGGCCTCCACCGGCAACCGGCAGGTGCTCGAGGTCATCGACCAGATCCAGCACATCGTGCTCACGATGATCCGGTTCGTGATGGCGATCGCGCCGATCGGCGTGTTCTGCCTGCTGGCGGCGCTCGCCGGCGAGGTCGGCTTCGCCGTCGTGACCACCGCGCTGAGCTACCTGGGCACGACCCTGCTGGGCGTCCTGCTGCTCATGGGCCTCTTCGTCCTGGTCGTCTGGCTCCGGACCGGGCTCAACCCCGCGAAGCTGCCGGGCAAGCTCGCCGAGCAGACCACGGTCGCGGTCACGACCACGAGCTCGGCCGTCACATTCCCCATCGTGCTGCGCAACACGGTCGAGAAGGTCGGCGTCAGCGAGCGGGTCGCGAACTTCACCCTGTCGATCGGCCTGACGATGGGCTCCTACGGCGCGGTCCTCAACTACATGATCGTGGTGATGTTCCTCGCCCAGGCCGGCGGCATGACCCTCTCCCTGGCTCAGATCGCGATGGGCATGGGGCTGGCGATCCTGCTCAACATGGGCACGATCACCGTGCCCGGCGGCTTCCCGGTGGTCGCGATGTTCCTCGCCACCTCCCTGGGCCTGCCCTTCGAGGCGGTCGGCCTGCTCATCGCCGTCGACTGGTTCGCCGGCATCTTCCGCACCTTCCTCAACGTCAACGGCGACACCTTCGTCGCCATGCTGGTGGCCAACGCCGACGACGAGATCGACCACGACGTCTACTACGGCAGGAAGACGGCGACGCTGGAGGAGTTGACGTCGAGGAGTACGCCGACCAGATCGCCCGCGCGGACGCGGGCGACTGATCACCCGAGAAGGCTGACCGAGAGAAAGCCTGGGTGCCGGAGGGGGGACTTGAACCCCCACGCCCTAGAGCACAGGTACCTAAAACCTGCGTGTCTGCCAATTCCACCACTCCGGCGCGCTGGGCAATTGCCGGAATTGTACGGCCTCAGTCGCCCCGGCCGAACGCGCTCACCCAGGACGCGATCTCCGAGCGGCGGCCGAACACCTACTCGATCTCGCACCGCAGCGACGCGGCGATGTCCGGGACCACCCGGCGAAGCGCCTGTCCGCGGTGCGAGATCGCGTCCTTCTCGGCCCGGTCGAGCTCGGCGGTGGTGCGGTCGGGGTGGGCGTCGGCGGCGAACAGCACGTCGTACCCGAAGCCGCCGCTGCCCCGGCACTCCCCGATGATCCGGCCGTCCATCCGCCCCTCGGCGACCAGCTCGTCGCCGGCGGGGTGGCAGTAGGCGATGACGCAGACGAAGTGCGCGCCCCGGCGCTCGTCGGGTACGTCGCGGAGCTGGTCGAGCAGCAGCAGGTTGTTGCGCTCGTCGGACTTCGGCCGGCCGGCCCAGCGCGCCGAGAGCACCCCCGGCATGCCGTTGAGCGCGTCGACGCAGAGCCCGGAGTCGTCGGCAACGCTGGGCAGGCCGGTGGCGGCGAGCCCGGCGCGGGCCTTGAGCAGCGCGTTGCCGCGGAAGTCCGGCTGGTCCTCGACGGGTTCGGCGTACGCCGCCACGTCATCGAGGCCGAGCACCCTCACGCCGGGCAGGTGCGGGCCGAGGATCCGCTCCAGCTCGGCCAGCTTCTTGGCGTTGCGGGAGGCGAGGAAGACCTCAACCACGATCGAGCGCCTCGAGCTGCAGCCGGGTGAGGTCGGCGCAGCCTTTCTCGGCGAGCGCGAGCAGGGCGTCGAGCTCGGCCCGGTCGAAGGCGACCTGCTCGGCGGTGCCCTGGACCTCGACGAACCGGCCCTCGCCGGTCATCACCACGTTCATGTCGGTCTCGGCGCGCACGTCCTCCTCGTACGGCAGGTCGAGCCGGGGCCGCTGGTCGATGATGCCGACCGAGACCGCCGCGACCGAGCCGGTCAGCGGCTCGCCAGCGAGCGCGCCGCGGGCCCGCAGCTGGGCGACGGCGTCGGCCAGCGCCACCCAGGCGCCGGTGATCGCGGCGGTCCGGGTGCCACCGTCGGCCTGGAGCACGTCGCAGTCGAGCACGATCGTGTTCTCGCCGAGCGCCTTGTAGTCGATCACCGCGCGCAGGCTGCGCCCGATCAGCCGGGAGATCTCGTGGGTGCGGCCGCCGATCCGGCCCCGCACCGACTCCCGGTCCGAGCGCGTGTTGGTCGAGGCCGGCAGCATCGCGTACTCCGCGGTGACCCAGCCCAGCCCCGAGCCCTTGCGCCACCGCGGGACACCCTCGGTCACGGACGCCGCGCACAGCACACGAGTGCGCCCGAACTCGACCAGCACCGACCCGGCCGGGTTGTCCAGCCAGTTGCGGGTGATCGAGATCGGGCGCAGTTCGTCGTCGGCGCGGCCGTCCGCGCGGGTGGGTTCAGTCATGGCCGACACCCTAAGCGACGGGCCCGACTCCGATTCGTCTGCGCCGCCCCCGCGTGAACCGCACGCGAGGCCGCAGACGAATCGGAGTTGAGGGCGCTACTTCACGGTGAGCGTGAGGTACTTGTGCTTGCGGACGACGGAGTCGACGGTGTCGCTCTCGAGCGCCAACACGACCTCCTCCGTGCCCCCCTTGAGCGTGCCGGACACGCCGACCGCATCGCCCCGGACGGCGCCGTCCAGGCGCTTCTGCAGCTCGGCCACGTCCTTGGTCCCGTAGATCGAGGTGTAGGTGCTGTTGCCGCCGACGATGGTCAGCTGACCCGAGGCACCCTTCGCCTTCAGGGGGATCCGCGTGGTCACCCTCACGCTGGTCTCGCCCGCCTTGCCCTTGAGATGGATCCGCAGCTGGAGGTCGGTCCCCGCCTGGACGACGGCCTTCTTCTTCACCGGCACCCAGGTGTCGTCGACGTACTGCTCGATCCGCTTCACGTTGTAGACGCCGCGCCACTCGGCGACCTCGCCGATGCTGGTCGCCGACGAGACCGTCACTCCCTTGAAGCGGGTCACCCGGTCCAGGACGTCCGCCAGCGAGTACGACGCGTTCCCACCGATGTCGCGGGAGGAGGCGAAGAGGTCGTCGTAGGTGATCGAGAACGGCTTGGGCTTGCCGGCGGCGTCCGTCGCGAGGCCGTTGATCAGCCACACCTGGTCCTCGGTGCCGGAGCCGACGTGGTCCATCACGGTGTCGTGGTTGGCCACGGCACCGTAGAACGCGACCGACGACAGCGCGTCGGGGACGTAGACCTCGGTGCGGCCCTTGCGTCGTACGTCCCCGTAGCGCACGTCCGAGGTGAAGGTGGCCGCGTCCGGGGACGGTCCGAAGTCGCCCGCGATCCCGGCGAGCCGGTCGTCGGTGATCGTGCCGCCCAGCTCACCGATGTTGACGACCTTGTAGGCCACGCCGAGCGGGTCCGGCTGCACGTAGACCGCGTCGGCCGACGCGAGACCGAAGGCCACCACGCCGGTGCCCTCGATCGGGTGCCCGAAGCCCACCACGCGCCCCTGACACACCGACGTCGCGGTACCGACGCCGCCGTAGGTGACGTCGCCGTCGGACCACAAGAACGCGAGGTTGCCGCCCGCCACCACCGTGTCGATGCCGGCCCCGCCCCCGCCGGCCGAGCCGCCGGCCTGGACGTCCTTGGGCAAGTACGGGCGGTCGGCGAGCCCGTCCAGGCGGGGCTGGTCGAGCCCGCTGACGCTCATCGGCACCGGCAGCCGCCGGAAGCCGGCGCTCGCCTGCGCGGCGGTGACCTCGCCGGTCTCGGCCAGCACCCGGACGGCCCGCTTGTCCACGGCCACGCGCTCCCTGCCCGCCTCGGGTCGGTGCGCCGCGCCACCCGTGCCACCCGCGGGGCCCGCGCCGCCGGCGTCGAGGTAGCCGGCCATGTACTGGTACGGCGTGACGCCCGCGATCGGGGTGCTGCCGTAGCTCAGGCCGTAGGCGACGGCGCCGATCAGCCGGCCGTCCCCGGCGTAGACGGGCGAGCCGGACATCCCGGCCCAGATGCCGCCGGCCTTGGCGATCGCCGGCGAGTCGAGCTCCACCATCACCATGTCGCGGCCGGCGCCGAGGCCGTTCTTGACGACGCCGAGCACCTCGCCAGTGAAGCCCGCCGGCGCGCTGCCCCGGTCGACGGTCAGGCCCGTGACCGGTGCGCCGGAGGCGACGCTCGCCACGGGATAGGCCGCCGCGCAGTCCTCGGCGGGAGCCGCGTGGGCGGGGCCGGGGACCAGGCCCGTGGCGAGGCCCGCGGTCACGGCGAGACAGGCGGTGATCCCCGCCGCGCGCCGGGCGCGGCGAGGTGTGGAGTGAGCTGACATGGGGATCCCTCCCGAGTGACGGCGCGCATGCGCAGGTTTGCTCCGAAGAGCGCCCGCCCCGGGGTTTGATACGCCGCCGGACTCCGATCCGTCTGCCCCTCCCACACGGTGAGACACCGGTGAGGACGCAGACGAATCGGAGTCGCGGCTGAGTGATCCCTACGTGACGATCCCTACTTGATGATGATCGTGAGGCTCTTGCGGCCGCTGACGGTCCGGTCGACCTGCGAGCTCTCGAGATCGACCGTCACCTTCTTGGCGCCCTTGCCGAGCGTGCCGTCGACGGCGACGGCGTCGTTGCGCGGGTCGTCCTTCAGCGCCTTCTTGAACTCGGCGAGGTTCGACGTACGCCAGATCCGCAGGTACTCGCTGTCGCCACCGACGATGCGCAGCTGGCCGGTGCTGCCCGCCAGCTTCGCCGGGATCGGCTGCGAGATCTTCACGGTCTTGGTCTTGGTGCCGGAGTCGGGGGTCAGGGTGGCCCGCAGCTGCAGGGTGCCGCCCGCCTTGACCGAGGCCTTCGTCTTGACCTTCATCCAGTCTCCGCCGACCTTCTGCTCGAGCTTGGTGATCCGGTAGTAGCCCGCCTCGTCCGAGATCTCGCCCTTGGCGACGGCGGAGTCGAGGGTCACGCCCGGGAAGTTCGACAGCCTCCACAACGCGTCCGCGATCGGGTAGGCGCCGTCCTCGGCGATGCTGTACGTCGAGCTGAACAGGTCGTCGTACTTGATCGTGAACGGCTTGCCCGACTCGTCGGTGCCCTTGAGCTGCCAGGTCTGGCGCTCACTGCCCGGCGAGTAGCTGTCCATCACCAGCAGGTGGTTGTAGTAGGCGCCGTACAACGCCACGTCCGCCAGCCAGTTCGGCAGATAGACGTCGGTGACGCCCGAGCGCTGCTTGGTGCCGTAGGTGAGGTCGGAGGTGAACCTCACGGCGTCCGGCGTCTCCTGGAAGTGCCCCGCGATCCCCGCGATGCGGTCGTCGGTGATCGTGCCGCCGGGCTGGCCGAAGTTGACCACCTTGAAGGCGCCCCACAGGTCGTCGGGCTGCACCAGGACCGTGTCGGCGGCGGCCAGCGCGTACTCGGCCTTCCCCGTGAACTCCATGGGGTGCCCGAAGCCGACGACCTCGCCCTCGCACACCGAGGTCGCGGTGCCGACGCCGCCGACGGTGACATCGCCGTTCGAGATCGCGACGGCGAGGTTGCCGCCCGCGACCACGGTGTCGACGCTGACGTCCGCGCCTCCGCCGGACCCGGTGGCGCGCACGTTCTTGCTGAGGTGCGTCCTGCTCTTGAGGTCGTCCAGCCAGGACTGGCGCAGGCCGCTGACGCTCATCGGCATCGGTGCCTGCCGGAAGCCCGCACTCGCCTGCGCGGCGGTGACCTCCCCGGTCGCGGCCAGGAGCTTCGCGGTCCGCTTGTCCACCTTGACGTGCTTGTTCGGCGCGCCCGCGGCCGTCCCGATGCCTGCGCCGCCACCGCCGATGTAGCCCTTCATGGCCTCGAACGGCGTGATCCCGGCGATCGGGGACTTGGTCGAGGACAGGACGTAGGACACGGCGCCGATCAACCGGCCGTCCTCGGCGTAGACCGGCGACCCGGACATGCCGGCCCAGATCCCGGCTTCCTCGATGGCGGGCGAGTCGAGCCTGGCCATCACCATGTCCAGACCGGGGAAGATCCCGTCCTTGACCACCCCGAGCACCTCGCCAGTGAAGCCGTCGGGCGTCGTACCGGCGCTGACGGTGAGGCCGGTGACGTCGTCGCCGCGCTCGAGCTCGGAGATCGGGAAGGGGACCGCGCAGTCCTCGGCCGGCGCCGCGTGCGCCGCGCCGGTGAGCAGGCCCGGAGAGAGGCTCGCGGTGAGGCCGAGGCAGGCGGTCAGTGCCGCGGCGCGGCCCCGATGCCGACCCCGGACTCGCGCGGGTCGGGTGTGTGGAACAGCTGGCATGACGGGGACCTCCCGAGGTTTGTGGCGCGTGACGGTTAACGCGCGTTTGTGTGAGGTACGACGCACGCCGGTGCCGTCCGGTTGCCTCGTCTCGCACTGCGAGACCCGGCCCCTCTCCCCCGGCCCCGGTGCCGAACGCGCAGTTAGGTCCGTTCTCAGGCTGAGAGCGGACCTAAGTGCGCGTTCGGCCCAGGGGTCGTGGGGCGGGGGCGGTCCGAGAGTGCGGTGATGGGTCATGATGGACGGGTGTCACGCGAGAGCCCGCCGGGGCGGATCCAGTCCGTGGACCGGGCCGTCGCGCTGCTCTTCGCGGTCGCGGCGGCGCCGGCGGGCGCGACCGTCGTGGAGCTGGCGGCCGAGTGCGGGCTGAACCGCTCGACCGCCTGGCGGCTGCTGGGCACCCTGGAGGACAACGGCCTGGTCGACCGCGACCCGGGCGACAACCGCTACCGGCTGGGCTTCCACCTCGCCTGGCTGGCCTCGGCGGGCGGCCACGAGAGCCTGGTCCGGC
>JBDHZS010000125.1:0-10919 GCA_039812025.1 Nocardioides sp.
GCCGGCAGCGCCCACGCCCGCGCGGCGTGGCTGCTGGCGGAGACCGCGGGGGCTCGCGCCGCGGAGCGCTCCGGTCACGACGAGGCCGCGCAGCGGCTCGACACGGCCCGCCTGCTCCAGCTCGACGACCCGCTCGTGAGCGACCTCGAACGAGAGCGGGTGCTGAGGGCGCTCGCGCGGGAGCGGGTACGACGCGGCCACCCCATCGACGCCTGGGAGCCCGCCGCCGCGGCGGCGACCTCGGCGCTGGCCGGCGACCGGCCCGACGACGCGGCCGCGGCCCTGCTGAGCCTCACCGAGGGCTTCGTGTGGGGTTGGCGGGAGGCCGCGACCTGGGACGACGACGCGATCGAGGTCTGGCGGCGGGTCCGGGACGCCAACCCGGATGGCACGATCACCCGCGCCCGGCTGACCGCGGCGCTGGCGATCGAGCACCTCTACCGGCCCGGGTCGACCGCGGCCGGGACGAGGCTGGCCGACGAGGCGGTGCGACTCGCGCGCTCATCCATCGACCCGGCCGGCGACGACCATGCTCTCGGTGCGCTGCAGATTGCCCACACCGCGCTGCTGCGACCCGAGCTGGCGCACCATCGGGGAGCGCTCTCCGACGAGGTCGTCGCCCTCGCCACGGCCCGGCACAACGAGCGTGCGCTCCCCGGCGCGCTCGCCGCCCGGGCGCAGGACCGCGCCGAGCTCGGCCGCTGGCCCGACGCGCGCTCCGACATCGCCCGCGCGCTCGAGATCGCCGAGCGCGAGGGCCTCCCCCAGGCCCTGATCGTCGCCGGCTGGTGCGAGTCGACCATCCTGCTCGCCGCGGGCGACGAAGCTGGCGCCGAACGACGGATCGCCGCAGGTCAGCGCCTCCAGGACCGGGTCGCGGACGCCTCGAAGGGCATCGACCTGGGCCACCTCGCGATGCTGCACGACGCCCAGGGCCGGCTCGCCGAGCTCGAGCCGATGCTCGCCCCGCTGCGCCACCTGCACCCCGCGCTGCGCGAGATCCACGCGCTGGCGCTGGCCCGCACGGGCGACCTCGACCGGCTCCGGCTCGTCCTCGGCTCGTGGGCCGACCAGCCCCCGATCATCCGCGACTACTCGTGGCTCTTCCTCACCGCGGTGCGCGCCGAGACCTGGGTGGCGCTGGGCGACCGCGAGGCCGCGGCGGACCTGTATGCCCAGCTCACGCCGTACGCCGACCGGCTCGCCGTCACCCTCGCGATCGGGCTCCGCGGCGCGGTCCCCCACTGGCTGGGCCGGCTCGCCGTCGTACTCGGAGAGCACCGGGCCGCCCGCGACCACCTCCGCACGGCGCTGCGGACCCACGAGAAGCTCGCGATGCCGTTGTGGGTACGACGCTCCGAGGCGGCCCTGGACTAGGGCCGCGGTCCTCAGCGCCCGCCACCGGCGCCGGGCGGCGACTCCTCCACGACCCGGAGCGCCTGCAGCGCGAGCCAGCACTCGGCGATGTCGCCGCTGCGCTTGAGCCGCCGGCCGAGGAGGCCCTCGATCTTCGCCAGCCGGAAGCCGAGCGTCTGCCGATGGATCCCGAGCCGCTCGGCGGCGCGCGCCCACGAGCGGTCGCACTCGAGGTAGGTGCGCAGGGAGGCGACGAGGTCGGAGCCGTGATCGCGATCGTGGTCCAGGATGCTGCCGAGCACGGTGCGGGCGGCGTTCTGCGCCTCGGTGACGGTCCGGGGCAGGAAGAGCGGCCGCGCGGACGCGTAGTCGACGAGCACCTCCTCCTGGGTCAAGGCCGTGTGCAGCGCCCAGCGCGCCTCGCGCGCGGCGTCGGGGACGTGCGGCAGCGCATGGATCGGCGCAGAGACCCCGGCCGCGGGCGGGTCCAGGATCGCCACCGTCGCCTCCAACCGGCGCGCCTCGACGAGCAGCAGCCGGCAGTCGGACGAGGCGGCCGCGACATACGGCAGGCCGCGGTCCCCGAAACCGTCGGAGGCCTCAGGGGACTCCGACGGGACCGCGACCACGACGAACGGCATCCGCCTCAGGCCGAGCTTGCGCAGCTGCCTCGCCGCCGAGTCGCTGTCCAGGCGGCCCTCGAGCAGCTCGCGGAACAACCTGGCGCCCTCCTGGCCCAGGCGCGCCCGCTCGGCGCTGAGGCGCTCCACCTCGACCCCGATCAGGCTGGCCAGATGCAGGACGACGAACGGGTCGAAGCCGGGGCCGGCGACGTCCGGCACCACCAGCAGCGCCGGGCGGTTGCACGGCAGCGGGAAGCAGGTGCCGCGCCACTGGTCCACCTCCAGGCGGGTGCGCGCCGGCAGCCGCGCCAGGTGCGGGCGCATCCGCTCGGTCAGCGCTTCCCGTACGACGTGGGTCAGGCCCGACGCGGCCGGCCAGATCTCGGTGCCGTGCCGGGCGTCGACCACGTGGACCTCCTGCCCCAGCTCGTGGGCGACCCGCGAGAGCAGGTCGTGCGACGCGCCCGGCGCGCCCACGGCGACGTTGAGGCGGGAGAGGCGCCAGAGCCGCTCGAGCTCCGCGTGCTCGTTGGCGGTGGCCACGGCTCGGGCGATCACCGAGAAGGGGATCTCGCGGCTGATGATCAGCAGCGGGAACCCCAGCCGGTCCGCCTCGGCGCGCATCGCGTCGCTCACCGCCGGCGCCGCGCTCGAGTCGCCGATCGCGACGCCGGCCAGCCCGGCCTCGGCGAGGGCGCGCACGAACCCGACCTGCGCCTCCGGCTCGCTCGGCACGCAATGGCCGATCGTCATCAGCAGCTCGTCCGCGCCCAGCCACTCCCACGGGCTGGGCATCTCGCTGGCGTGCGCCCAGACCACCGGCCGGTCCAGCCCCGCCGCGCCGGCCGCGAGCGTGTTGGCGATCTGCGGGATCTCCTGGAGGTCGCGCACGGTGAGGCCCGCCTGCTTCGGCATCGCTCTCCTCTCGACCTACGACACAGTACGGCGCCGCAACTTCAGACTCCAGCACAGTTCTCAAGCGGGAAGGCCCCAGCGAGACTTCCAGCCCAGACGTCACAGCCAGACTCCCAGCGCCAGCCCCGACGAAAGGCCACCGGCATGCCCACCACCGACGCCGAACGGCACCCAGCAACCACCCCCGGCGCCGGAGCGGTGCCCATCGGCGAGCTCCCGCCGCCGGGCGTCGTACCGGCCACGATGACCGCGGCGGTCGTGCGCCAGGACCGGTTCGGCGACCCCGCCACCGCGTTCCGGCCCGAGCAGATCCCGACGCCGATGATCGGGCCCGACGAGGTGCTGATCGCCGTCATGGCGGCGGGCGTCAACTACAACAACGTCTGGGCCGCCCGGGGCTACCCCGTCGACCAGATCGCCACCCGCCAGCGGCGCGGCGAGGTCGAGGACTTCCACGTGGGCGGATCGGACCTCTCGGGGATCGTGTACGCCGTCGGCGACGCCGTCCAGGGCATCGAGATCGGCGACCACGTGATCACCCACCCCGGCTACTGGGACGCCGACGACCCCTGGATCCAGGCCGGGCGCGACCCGATGATCGCTCCGACCGCCCGGATCTGGGGCTACGACACCAACTACGGCTCCTTCGGCCAGTTCGCCCGCGCCCAGGCGCACCAGGTGCTTCCCAAGGCGCCGCATCTGACCTGGGAGGAGGCCGCGGCGCCCACGCTCGTCGGCACCACCGCCTACCGGATGCTCCACGGCTGGGCGGGCAACACCGTCGCCGAGGGCGACCTGGTCCTGGTGTGGGGCGGCTCCGGCGGACTCGGCACCCAGGCGAGCCAGCTCGTCAAGGCCGCCGGGGGCCGGGCGGTGGCGGTCGTCTCCGACGACGAGCGCGGCCGCTACGCGATGAAGTACGGCGCCATCGGCTACCTCGACCGCCGCGAGTTCGACCACTGGGGCGTCCCGCCGCTCGTCGACGACCGTGAGGGCCAGCGGGAGTGGGCCGCCGGCGCCCGCGCGTTCGGCAAGAAGCTGTGGGAGGTGGCGGGCAGCCGCGAGGACCCCGCGATCGTCTTCGAGCACCCCGGGGCCGCGACCATCCCGACCAGCATCTTCCTGTGCCGGCCCGGCGGGATGGTGGTTATCTGCGCCGGTACGACGGGCTTCGACGCGATGGTCGACCTGCGCTACCACTGGACCCGCCAGAAGCGGCTGCAGGGCTCGCACGGCACCAACGACGAGCAGGCCATCGCCTACAACGACCTCGTCGTCGCGGGCACGATCGACCCGGCGCTCGGCCGGACCCTCCCCTTCGCGGAGCTGCCCGCCGCCCACGCCCGGATGGGGCGCGGCGAGGACGTCTTCGGCAACACCTCGATCCTCATCGGCGCGCCGATGCCCGGTCTCGGCCGGACCGCATGACCCGGGACCTGACGGCCCTGTTCGACCCGTCGTCGATCGCGATCGTCGGCGCCAGCGAGAGTCCGACCAAGTACGGCAACTGGCTCGCGGCGCGGGCGCTGCGGGACCGGCTGGTGCGCACGCCGTACCTGGTCAATCGGAGCCGCGCCACCGTCCTGGGCGAGCCGACCGCGCCCACGCTCGCGTCGCTGGATGCCGCGATCGACCTGGCCGTCCTCGCCGTCCCGGCGGCCGCCTTCGACGAGGCGGTCGACGACGCGATCGCCGCCGGTGTCCGGGCGGTGGTCGCCATCTCCGGCGGGCTGGGCGAGCGCGGCGGCGAGGGCCGGCACCGGGAGCGGGCGGCCGCGGCCCGGCTGCGGGCGGCGGGCATCACCCTCCTCGGACCCAACTGCATGGGCGTGCTCGACAACACGACGGGCCTCGACGCGACTGCCAGCGAGTTCCATCCCGGGCCCGTCTCGCTCGTCTCCCAGAGCGGCAACGTCGCCATCGACGTCGCCGAGCACCTCTGGGACGCCGGGATCGGCGTCGCGCGGTTCGCCAGCCTGGGCAACTGTGCCGACCTGGACGTCGCGGACCTGGTCGAGAGCTGCGTCGACCACGAGGGCACCGAGGCGATCGCGGTCTACTGCGAGGGCTTCCGCGACGGTCGCAGGTTCGCCCGCGCGGCGGCCCGCGCCACGGCGGCGGGCAAGCCGCTCGTCCTCCTGTCGGTCGGTCGCGGCGCCGCCTCCTCGCGGGCCGCCGCCTCACACACGGGATCGCTGGTGACGTCGTACGTCGTCCTCGAGGCGGTCTGCGAGGCGACCGGCGCCGAACTGGTCCGCACCCCGCGCGAGGCCGCCGACCTGCTCCAGGCGCTCCTGCGCACCAGCCCGCCCCCGGGACGGCGGGTCGCGGTCATCGCCGACGGGGGCGGACACGCCTCCCTCGCGGCTGACGGGCTGGAGGAGCTCGGGCTCCGCGTGGAGCCGTTCGGGGCCGACCTCGCCGAGCGGATCGCCGCCGAGCTGCCGGCGACCGCGACGGCCACCAACCCGATTGACCTCGGCGGCGGTGGCGAGCAGGACATCACCCGCTTCAGCCGGGTGGCGAAGCTGCTCGTGGACGCGCCCGAGGTCGATGCGACGCTGCTGACCGGCTTCTTCGGCGGGTACAGCCGATGGGACGAGGGCTTCGAGCACCAGGAGGAGCAGACGGCGCGCGCCATGGCGGCGGTCGTGGCCGACGCCGGGGCGAGCTTCGCCGTCCACGCGATGTTCGCCGACTCCGCGGCCGCCCGCGCGCTGCGCGAGGATGGGGTCGCGGTCTACCGGGACCTGGATCAGGCCACCTGGGCGCTCGACCGGATCGCCCGGCGGGAGTCGGCACGCCGGTGCGCGGTCCCGGATCTCCCCGCGGCCGAGCCGCGGCTCACCGCGACCGGCTACTGGCCCGCTCGCCGCGTCCTCGCGGACGCCGGCGTGCCGTTCGTCGCGGCCGCCGAGGTGACGACCCGGTCGGAGCTGCTCGAGGCGGCGCAGCACCTCTCGTTTCCCCTCGTCCTCAAGGCGCTCGGAGACGAGCACAAGTCCGACCGCGGGGGCGTCGTTCTCGGCCGTCGCGACCGCGCCGCCCTGCTCGCGGCGTGGGATCGCCTCCAGCGCACCCTCGCTCCGCCCGCATGCTCGGTCGAGGAGCAGGCCGACCTCGCCGAGTCCGTCGAGCTGATCGTCGGCGTGCGGAACGACGCCGGCTTCGGGCCGGTCGTCCTCGCGGGCCTGGGGGGCGTCTACACCGAGCTGCTCCGCGACACCCGCTGCGCGCTCGGGCCGGTGTCGGCGGCGCAGGCCCGGGGCCTGCTGCTCTCCCTGCGCGGGTCCGCCCTCCTGACCGGCTTCCGCGGCACGCCGCCGCTCGACGTGGACGCCGCCGCCGATCTGCTGGTCCGCCTCTCCCACGTCGCCGCCGCGCATCCCGAGATCGCCGAGATCGAGTGCAATCCCATCGCCGTGTCGCCCCAGGGCGCCGTGGCACTCGACGCCCGCATCATCCTCCGCCCACCCGACCCCCACCTCTGAACCCCGACCTCCCAGCCAGGAGACGTCCATGCCCGACACGGTGCTCTACGCAGTCGACGGTCCCGTCGCCACCATCACTCTCAACCGCCCCGACAAGCTCAACGCGATCAACACCGAGATGGTCGGCGAGCTCGACCGCCGGCTCGCCGAGGCCGCCGCCGACGACGGCGTCAAGGTCCTGCTGGTCCAGGGCGCGGGCCGCGCGTTCTCGGCCGGGTACGACATCACCGACGAGATCGAGGACCGGATCGAGACGCCGCTCGAGTGGCTCCCCGTCCTGCGCCGCGACGTCGACCTGACGATGCGGATCTGGTCGTTCCCGAAGCCGACCATCGCGGTCGTCCATGGGTACTGCCTTGGCGGCGCGTGCGAGATCGCGATGGCCTGCGACCTCATCGTCGCGTCCGAGGACGCCTGGTTCGGCGAGCCGGAGATCCAGTACGGCTCCGGCCCCGTGACCCTGCTGATGCCGTTCGTGCTCGGCCAGAAGAAGACGAACGAGCTGCTCTTCACCGGCGACCGGATCGAGGCGAGCGAGGCGGAGCGCCTCGGCCTCGTCAACCGGGTCGTTTCGCCCGATCGGCTCGCGGCGGCCGCCCGGGAGCTCGCGCTGCGCATCGCCCCGACTCCGCTGGCCGTCCTCCGACTCACCAAGCAGACCTTGAACCGCGCGTACGAGGCGATGGGCCTTCGCGCCGCCGTCGAGGCGAACGTCGACGTCTCGGCCATCATCAACGGGGCCAACACGCCGGAGCAGCAGGAGTTCGACGCGATCGCGACCAGGGACGGGCTGCGGGCCGCGCTCGCCTGGCGCGATGCCCGCTACGCGTGACTCCGGCCCCGCCGCGCCGAGCTCAGGGGGTCGCGGTGCCGTGGACGCGCAGCGCGTGCCGCCGGAAGGCCCGCCGCGCGGCGTGGAGCAGGAACCACCGCACCGGGGCGGGAGCATCGCTCAGCATGTGGGCGATGACGGCCGGGTCGCCGTCGTACTCGTACATGCCGAGCACCAGGAACTGCTCACCGCGGGGTGTCGCGGCGCGGCCCGCCTCGCCCATCGCGTCCCACTCCTCCTGGGTGATCGTCCGGGCGACGATCGGCAGCATCCGGGTCTCCTCGGCGTCCAGGTGCTCGACGAGCCGCACGTAGAGGTCGTCGAGGATGGCGGCGATCCGCTCCCGGTCCTCCGCGCGGGCGTGGGCCCGGAAGGTCGGCAGCAGCTCGCCAAGCTCGGCCAGCAGCCGGTCGACCCCCTCGTGCTGGGACTCCATCAGGTGCACGATCGGGGCCATCTCCTCCGGCACCCGCTCGAGGAGCCGCGGCCACAGCAGCTCGTCCTCGATCGTGTGGTGATGGTGCAGCGTGCGACCCACCAGGTCGAGGTGGTCGGCCACCACCGCGGCGCGGGCGAGGTCGCCCTCGGGGACGCCGCGCACGAGGGCGCCGGCCAGGCGGTACTCGCGGCGGAAGAACGTGTGCAGCGTCGGCATCACGCTGGTGTCGGTCAGGGTCTGGGTGTCGGTCGTCATGGTTTCCTCCGGGATCGGGACTTGCGTCGTACCGTCTCCCGGGGCACTTGCAGTCCGCTTGGGGCCCGGTTGCAGCGGCCCCCTCCCCGGGCGTCAGTGGACGAACTTGAGCCCGACGATGCAGCCGATGAGCCCGACGAGCAGGAGGACCCGGGCGATGCTCACGGGCTCGTCGCCGGTGACCATGCCGTAGGCGACCGCGAGCGACGCGCCGATGCCGACCCACACGGCGTACGACGTCCCGACCGGCAGCGTCCGCATCGCGTAGGCGAGCCCGAGCATGCTGGCGGTGATCGCGACCAGGAACACCACCGTCGGGACCAGGCGGGTGAAGCCGTCGGTCTTGCCGAGCGCCACCGCCCACACGGCTTCGAGCACGCCGCTGAGCACCAGGACCAACCAGGCCATGACTGTCTCCTCATGGCCGTCTTGTCGCTCTCCGGGTACGGCTCCCTCGTCCGGCAGTCGCCCTCCGACTGAGCCGCCCAGCCTACCGGCGATCCGGCCTGCGAGTGCAGTAGCGTGCACTCCCATGGACGACGAGACCGCGGCGCTCGCCTCGGTCATCGGCGCCCGCGTGCGGCAGGAGCGTCAGGATCGGCGGTGGACGCTGGACCAGCTCGCCGCCGCCGCGGGGGTGAGCCGCCGGGCGGTGGTCAACGTCGAGCAGGGGGCGGCCAACCCCAGCGTGGGGACGCTGCTGCGGATCAGCGACGCCCTCGGGATCGGGCTGCCCGCACTGGTGGCGCCGCCGGCTCCCAAGCCGGTGACGGTGACGCGGGCCGGCGCCGGGGCGGTGCTGTGGCGCGGAGAGCGCGGTGGCCGCGGCGTACTCGTCGCCGGGACCGAGCCCCCCGACGTCGTCGAGCTGTGGGATTGGACCCTCTCCCCCGGCGACCGGCAGGCCAGCGAGGCGCACACCGAGGGCACCAAGGAGCTGGTCCAGGTCCAGGCCGGCACCGTGTGGGTCGAGATCGACGACCAGACCATCAGCCTCGCCGCCGGCGACGCGGCGGCCTTCCCTGGCGACGTACCCCACGCCTATGCGAACCACGGCTCCGAGCTCGCCCGCTTCTCCTTGGCGGTCTTCGAGCCCGGCGTCGGTACGACGCGCCCCGAGCCCTCCCACGACTGACCGCGCGCGGTGCTACACGAGGATCACCGTCGCCTCGACACCGCGGACGGCGAGTAGCTTGCGCAGGTCGTCGGGGTCGCTGGTGAGTACGGCGTCACCGGCCGCGGTGAGGAGCGCGACATGGCCGTCGACGGCGTCGCTGGTCCCCGCCTCGCAGAGAAGCTCGCCGATTCTGCGGGCCGACCGGGGGTCGAGGCCCCGCTCGTCGACGCCTCCGAGGACGCGGGCGAGATTGGCCTGGCGGGTGCCGTCACGCCAGACCTGCGCGACGACCGCCGCGCTGGTGCGCACCGGGATGGCGTCGCGCTGTGCGACCCGGAGGAGCGCGCCGACCCTGCGGTCCCTGCGCTCCACCGCGATCAGCGCTCCCGCATCGAGGACGAGTGCCACGGCTCAGCCCGCGGCACGACGCTGGTCGCGCCGCCCGAGAAGCCCGGCCGCGGCGTTGAGTTCCGCCTCCGTGAACGGGCCGTCCTCGGTCTCCCACGCGTCGAGCGCCGCGCCGAGTACGTCGTTGCGCAGGCGATCCGCGGCCGCCGTGCTCAGCCACTGCGACACGCTCATGTCCGCCCGCGCCGCCGCGCGCCGTACCGACTCGCCAAGCTCGGGTTCCATCGTGACCGAGAACCTGTCCACCGCCATGCATACGAACGTAACACATACTCTGGTAACACTCATCCCGCCTCCCTCGCCCCCGGTGCGTCATACGAACCGGGGGCTATGAGCCTCGCTTCGTATGACGTCCTACGGCAACGCGCTGGGACGTCATACGAACCCGAGCGGATAGGCCTCGCTTCGTATGACGTCAGGCGGGGATCGGGGACAGGGCGAGCGCGATGACGCAACGTCCTGTAGAGTGGAGTTATGGACCGTAACTTTGAGTTGGTGAGGCGCGAGGGCGGCGAGATCGCGGTGGAGTCGACCGGCGCGGGGCGGCTCGTGCTGTGCCTCCCGGGCATGGGCGAGTCGCGGGCGTCGTTCCGGCACCTGCTGCCGGGGCTGGCGGAGGCGGGATACCGCGCGGCCGCGATGGACCTGCGCGGCCATGGCGACAGTTCGACGGGCTTCGATCGGTACGACGACGAGGCCGCCGCCGGCGACGTACTCGCGGTCATCGACGCGCTCGGAGGCGGCCCCGCCACCGTGATCGGCAACTCGATGGGCGCCGCGGCCGCCGTGCTCGCCGCCGCACACCGCCCCGAGACGATCGACCGGCTGGTGCTGATCGGGCCGTTCGTGCGCGATCACAGCCCGGCCGTGCTGCGGCTGGCGTTGCGCCTCGCGCTCCTGCGTCCGTGGGGGCCGGCGGTGTGGCGCACCTACTACCGCTCCCTCTTCGGCGAGCGGACGCCTCCCGATCACGCCGACCACGTGGCTGCGGCGCTGGTGCAGTTGCGGCGCCCGGGGCGGTGGCGCGCCTTCCAGGCGACGGCCCGCACGTCGCACGCCCCCGCCACCGAGGTGCTCCCCCGGGTCGAGGCGCCGACGCTGGTGGTCATGGGTGAGAAGGACCGCGACTTCCCGGATCCCGAGGCGGAGGCCAGGTGGGTGGCGGAGGCGCTGCGGGGCGGCCACGTGATGATCCCCGGCGGCGGCCACTACCCGATGGGCGAGCAGCCGGACGTCGTACTCGACGCGATCCTCCCCTTCCTCACCCGGGGGGCCGACCGTGGCTGAGCGGCTCAACCGTGAGGCGGTCGTCGGACGGGCCGCGGAGTTGGCCGACGAGATCGGGCTCGAGCAGGTGACGTTCACCCGGCTGGGGCGCGCGCTCGGGATCGCGCCGCCCGGCGTCTACCGGCACCTCAAGGACGTCGCCGACCTCCGGCGCGCGATCGGCCGGCGCGCGGCCGGCGAGGTCTCGGCCGTGCTG